>JAJUHF010000101.1 GCA_029268045.1 Anseongella ginsenosidimutans | reverse complement strand
CGGATTCCCAGCTGGGCCTTCGCCCGGATAAAATCGATCTGGGTAAGGAGCCGCTGGTAAGCTTCCAGCTGGGGGATAAACGGTTTCAGTTCCCCGGTGAGCCGGGTGAGAATGCGGACAATCTCCCGGTCCTTTTCAAATGCAAGATCGCGGACCCGGTTATTCAGGTCAAATACTTCGGCCGGTTCAATAAAAACGGTTTGTCCGGTCGCGGATTCGTCCTGGATGAACCCCCGGATCTTCCGTTTGTATTCAGCCTGAACGGGAATGACCATCCTCCCGCGGCGGATCGTCAGGTTGCCATCCGCCACCCAGCCCTCCTTCACCGCCTGACGGAATATGCTGTCGAGCCGTTTGCGGGACTCCAGTTCGCTCTTATGGATCTGCTGAAGCAAGTCCTGCAGCGCCGGGGAAGCATCCGGACGGATATCACCCTTATCGTCAATCACGCGGTTGACCGCCGCAAGCAGTTCCTTCTCAATGAACACCTCCTGAAACAGCTGTTGCAGAAAAGGATATCTCCCCTCTCGTTCCTGAATATACCGGATCACCTGGAAAACGGTCTTGAGGACGCGGTACAACTGAAACACATCATCCAGGGTGAGAAATGCGTTTTCAGGTTTCATCTTATGCAGCAGCGGCCGGATGTCGAGGTAATCGGAAGCGGGAAAAGGAGCATCGTTTTTTAGCAGTTGCTTGAATTCGGCAGTCTGATGCAGCAGACGGTGAAGCAGGTCCATCCGGGTGATGAGTTTCATCCGGTCCACCCGCTCCTGCCCCATCGTACTCAGACAGTACGATCTGAGCAGGCGTTTCACTTCGGCAAATCCCAGCTTTTCCGTACTATTTTCAGGATATAGCATGACGTGTTTATGGTACTATTCCGTTCTCAGACGGCCTTCACGGGCGTTCAGCGTGTCAATCATGGCCGCATACATTCGATCCAAAACCCGGGGATGCTGCACGTAGTAGTTGAAGCTCCGGTTAAACCGGCCCGTATCCACGTTGTATTTCCGGAAGATATCCAGATACATCCCGGCCGCCGCCCGGTAGATGCTGTCGGACCGGTATTCCTGATATGCATAAGCGTCGGCGTAATGCATATCAATCAGGATGGCCTGCATCTGCTTGACCGGGATCAGGTCTTTCGGCTTGGGATCCCTGTCCATGCAGGATGCCAACAGGGCCAAAGCCGCCAGGCTAAGGAGGAATGAACGGAAAGACAAGCTGCTCATTGTGCTAAAGTCAGAATTTCCCTTATTTTTGTGCAAAACTACGTATAAATGAGCATCTCTGATAATCTGAAAGCGTTTAAAATGGAATTGGATCCGATTGGTGTAACCCTGGTCGCCGTTTCCAAGACCAAGCCGGAAGAACTGATCAGGGAAGCCTACGATGCCGGACAGCGGGATTTCGGTGAAAACATCGTCCAGGAAATGGTGGCAAAGCAGCCCCTGCTTCCGGCTGACATCCGCTGGCACATGGTGGGGCATCTGCAAACCAACAAGGTAAAGTACATCGCCCCGTTCGTCCACCTGATCCATTCGGTAGACAGCCTGAAATTGCTGAAGGAGATCAACAAACAGGCGCTGAAAAACGAACGAGTCATCGATTGCCTTTTTCAGGTTCATATTGCCGATGAAGACACCAAATTCGGCTTTTCCCACGAGGAGCTGGTGGAAGTATTGCGTTCAGAGGAATTCGGGCAGCTGAAGAACGTCCGGATCCGTGGCCTGATGGGCATTGCAACCCATACCGATAACCAGAATCACGTAAAAGAGGATTTCTACGAATTGGCCACCCTGTTCAAGGGGATCAAGCAGGTATATTTCCGCCGCTCGGCCGATTTCAAGGAATTGTCCATGGGAATGACCCAGGATTACAAACTCGCCATAGAGCAGGGAAGCACCATGGTGCGGATTGGCTCGGCCATCTTCGGCGGACGGTAGGCTGGATCAGACGATAAGCGGGAACAAAGGCAAAGGAATGATAATAAGGAAGGCAGAAAAAAGAGATTGCCCCGCCCTGCTCGGGTTGGTGAAAGAACTCGCCGTGTACGAGAAATCGCCCGGGGAGGTTACCGTAAGTCTTGCCGAAATGGAAGAAGCCGGCTTTGGCCCCGCTCCCGTTTGGTGGGCGTTCGTGGCCGAGACGGAGGATACCCATCAAATCGTAGGCATTTCCCTTTATTATATCCGGTACTCCACCTGGAAAGGCCGAAGGCTGTATCTGGAAGACATCGTGGTCAATGAACCATTCCGTGGAAGGGGGATCGGGAAATTACTTTTCGAAGCCACTGCCCGGGAAGCGGCCCGGCTGGGGATGAACGGTATGACCTGGCAGGTGCTTGATTGGAACCAGCCGGCCATCGGATTCTACCAGCGGTACGGGGCCGTTATCGAGTCAGGCTGGCTGAATGCCTCCCTAAATAAAGAGCAGCTGGCCACAATTTAAACTAACGCGATCATAAAAATTTAAATGAGGGTATTCAAGTTCGGCGGCGCATCGGTAAAAGACGCGGCGGGTGTAAAAAACAGTACGGAGATTATCAGAGGATATGCCGGGGATTCCCTGCTGGTTGTTGTTTCGGCAATGGGTGATACCACCAACCAGCTTGAGGCGCTCTGCAACGCGTTCTTTCGAGGTCCGGAGCGGCAGGATGAAACCACAGCGCTGCTCCAGGAAATAAAAATCAACCACGAACAAATTGCGCGGGAGCTGATAGCGGATGATAAGCACCCGTTGTTTGACGAGCTGAATAACAGCTTTGTGGAACTGGAATGGATCCTGGAGGAGGAACCACATGACAATTTCGATTTTGTTTACGACCAGATCGTCAGTTTCGGCGAACTGCTCTCCACCCGCATTGTAGCTACCTACCTGCATGAGCAAGGCATCCCGACACGTTGGGCGGATGCGCGGAATTATATTCAAACCGACAATACATACCGCGAAGGAGTGGTGGACTGGGAGCTCACCCAAAGCCGGATCCGGGAAGACCTGCCCGGAATCCTGAAAAAAGAAGTGGTCGTTACCCAGGGCTTCATTGGCAGCACATCTGAAAATTACACGACCACATTGGGCCGGGACGGATCGGATTATTCAGCAGCCATCTTCGCCTTCTGCCTCGACGCGGAGAGCCTGACCATCTGGAAAGACGTCCAGGGCGTGCTGAACGCCGATCCAAAATGGTTCAACAACACGGTGAAGATCAATAAATTGACTTATAACGACGCGATCGAATTATCCTACTACGGCGCCAATGTGATACACCCCAAAACCATCAAACCCCTTCAGAACAAGAACATTCCGCTTTTTGTCCGCTCGTTTCTTCAGCCGGAAAACCCGGGAACCGTGGTCACCAGCGCCTACGACGACCAGTTACCCATTCCCTGTTTTATCTTTAAGATGAACCAGCGGCTTATTTCCGTCCATGCCCGGGATTTTTCTTTTATCCATGAAGATGGATTCAGCGAAATATTTCGGTACTTTGCAGAAAGCGGGACCCGGATCAATGTGATGCAGAATACGGCGATCAGCTTCTCCGTATCGGTAGATGACAGCGAAAAGGTGGAGACGCTGATCGAAAAACTCCGGGAGAAATACAAAGTGCTTTACAATACCGGCATGGAATTGATTACCATTCGGTATTACAATCAGGAAACAATAGACAGGGTACTGAAAAACAAGCAGTTGTTTCTTGAGCAAAAAAGTCGTTACACAGTACAGCTTGTTGTAAAGGATGTGGAAAAATAAAGAGGAAACCCAGGTTGGATTCCCTCTTTACAATTTTTTCTCCCTTTTGGGGAGATTAATCACACACAACAGCTAAGATAAGAAAAATTTGTTGAATCTCGAATTACTGAAACCGGAAATCCAGAACTACATCAACGATCACCTGTCGGTTGATGCGGTTCAGCTCATGTTCCAGCCTTCCCCCTTCCCAGGCATCGAAATGAGTGAGCTGGCCGAGCAGATCCAGGGCAAGCAAAAGTGCCGGCAAAAACTGCCCGAATGGTACAGCACGCCCGGAATCTATTACCCCCCGTCCCGAGCCCTGGAACAATGCTCATCGTCCGGTACGGCGGCCTATAAAACCTGGCTTGCCGAGGGAGATACGCTAGCCGATCTGACCGGCGGCGCGGGCGTGGACAGTTATTTTTTCGCGAAGGTTTTCAAACAGGTTTTTTACCTGGAGCGTGCCCGGCTGCTGACGAAAATCGCGGCCCACAATCTTCCTTTGCTGGGTGAAGACAACATCCGCTTCCTCAGTGGCGACGGCATGCAGCTGGTTCACCGGCTCGGCCAAAAACTGGATTGCATTTACCTGGATCCCTCACGCAGGACACGGGACAATAAAAAAGTCTTTTTGCCCCGGGATTACGAGCCCGATTTCATGCCCCACCTGCAGGGACTTACCCAATTGGCACGGCGGGTACTGATCAAGACTTCCCCCTTAATAGATATCCACTTCGGTATAAACGCGTTCCGGTACGTGCGCGCCGTGCACATCGTGTCGGTGAGGAACGAATGCAAGGAAATTGTATGGGTATTGGGCAGGGAACCGGACCCCGACCCAACGATAACCTGTGTGAACCTACACAGGGGCGACCAGATGCTGTTTCAAACCGATCCGCCGTTTACCTACCGGCTGAGTGAAGAAACCGACGCCCCTCCTGCAAAGCTTTCCGAACCGCTGGATTTTCTGTTTGAGCCCAATGCCTCCATCCTCAAATCCGGGGCTTTCAAAACCGTCGGACGGCGGTTTAGCCTGCCGAAGCTGCACGCCAACAGCCATTTGTACACCTACGATTTTCCGGTACCGCGTTTTCCGGGGCGTACATTCAAAATCCTGGAACAATTTACGGTACGGGAATTCGGAAAACGTTTCAAAAACCAGCGGGTACACGTCAGCACCCGCAATTTCCCGGAACGGGCGCCGGCCATCATGAAAAAATACGGGCTTACCGCCGGTGGCGACGACTACGCCTTTTTCACCACCAACCCCGCCGGAAAACGGGTGGTTCTGTGGTGCCGGAAACCGGAGGATCTGGCCAAGGAAATAGCGCGGCAGCCCGATTGAAATGAGCCAGACCGCCCGCAAAACAAGCTTGCCCGCAGGAGCAGCTTGCCCGCAGGAGCAGCTTGAAAGAAGGTCTCTAAAAAATAAGCCCGCACGTTCAGACGCGCGGGCTTACCACTTAATTATGGAAGTGACCACTTATTTCACCGCATCCACAACGGCTTTGAAAGCCTCGGGATTGTTCATGGCTAAGTCAGCCAATACTTTCCGGTTCAATTCGATGCCTTTTCCGTTCAACTTGCCCATGAAGGCCGAATAGGACATTCCATGCTGTCTTGCTCCGGCGTTGATACGCTGGATCCACAGGGAACGGAATTCACGTTTCTTGACTTTACGGTCCCGATAGGCATACAGCAACCCTTTTTCATAGGTGTTCTTGGCTACCGTAAACGCTTTGCTCCTTGCGCCCCAGTAACCGCGGGCTGCTTTCAGGATCTTCTTCCGGCGACGGCGGGCCGCCACCACATTAACTGATCTTGGCATTTTTAACTTGTTTTTGGATATCAGCGTCCACCTTGCGGTGATAACTTATCTGCATCGCAGACTGAAATCCTGGTTTACATTAGGTGAATACTCACCAACCTTATTTACCTACCCGAAGCATGAATTTCACATTCGGCTCATCGGTCTTGTGAACCAGACCGGTTTTGGTCAGGTTCCGCTTCCGTTTGGTCGACTTCTTCGTCAGAATGTGACTTTTAAAAGCATGCTTCCTTTTGATTTTACCCGTTCCAGTAAGAGCGAATCTTTTTTTGGCACTGGAATTGGTCTTTACTTTTGGCATAACTGTTATTTTACTTTTTAACTACTTTCGGAGTAACGATAAGGAACATTCTCTTCCCTTCCAACTTGGGCATCTGCTCCACTTTTCCATGTTCCTCCAGGGCCTGTGCGAAACGAAGGAGGAGGATTTCACCCTGCTCCTTGTAAATGATGGAACGTCCTCTGAAATGAACATAGGCGCGCACTTTCGCACCTTCTTCTAAAAACTTGATCGCGTGCTTCAATTTAAAATCAAAGTCGTGATCATCTGTATTCGGGCCGAAACGGATTTCTTTAATAACCGTTTTCTGGGCTTTCGCTTTTATTTCCTTGAGCTTCTTCTTCTGCTCGTAGATAAACTTATTATAGTCAACCACCCGACAGACAGGCGGATTCGCGGAGGGTGATATTTCCACCAGGTCAAGTCCCTCTTCGTCGGCCATGCTAAGGGCCACTTTGAGGGGGTAGACCCCCGGTTCGATATTTTCTCCGACCACCCGGACTTCCTGAGCCCGAATGTGCTCGTTGATCCGGTGTTCGGGTTCCCGCCTTCTTCGGAAATTACCTTTGTTAACCACTCTTTTTTTAGACAAATTAATCCTTTCTTTTTAATTTTTCGGCTGCAGCATTCCGTCGATTTCCGACCGGATCATTGCTGTAAATTCGGGGGGCTGCATTGTTCCCAGATCACCCTGCCCATGTTTCCTAACAGAAACCGTTCCACTTTCTTGCTCTTTTTCCCCGATAATCAGCATGTAAGGGATCTTTTTTAATTCGGCATCCCTGATTTTCCGGCCGATCTTTTCGTCTCGGTGGTCAATCAAGCCGCGAATATCGGAAAAAATTAAAGATTCTAAAACTTTTTCTGCGTAGCTGGTATATTTTTCACTGATGGGTAAAACAATGAACTGATCGGGGGTCAACCATAAGGGGAAGTTACCGCCGCAGTGCTCGGTAAGCACCCCGATAAACCGCTCCATGGAGCCAAAAGGCGCACGGTGGATCATTACCGGACGATGCTTCTGATTGTCCGCCCCGATGTATTCCAAACCGAACCTTTCGGGTAGATTGTAGTCCACCTGAATGGTGCCCAGTTGCCATTTCCGGCCGAGGGCATCCTTCACCATGAAATCGAGCTTGGGCCCGTAAAAGGCCGCTTCACCCAATTCTGTAACCGTTTCCAGCCCTTTTCGTTTGCAGGCCTCGATAATGGCCTGTTCCGCCTTTTCCCATAGCTCATCGCTACCAAGGTATTTTTTCTTGTCATTTGGATCCCGAAGGGATACCTGTGCAGTGAATTCGTTGAATCCCAGCGAATTGAACACGTACATGACCAGATCAATCACTTGCTCGAATTCCTCCTGCACCTGCTCGGGCCGGCAAAACAGATGCGCGTCATCCTGGGTAAAGCCGCGCACCCGCACCAATCCGTTCAGTTCGCCGGATTGCTCGTACCGGTACACGGTTCCGAACTCGGCGATCCGCAGGGGTAGATCCCGGTATGATCGCGGTTTGGAAGCGTAAATCTCGCAGTGGTGGGGACAGTTCATGGGTTTCAGCAGGAACTCTTCCCCCTCGTTGGGCGTATGGATGGGTTGGAAAGAATCTTTCCCGTACTTTTCGTAGTGGCCCGAGGTGACGTACAATTCCTTGCGGCCGATGTGTGGCGTGATCACCCCCTGATACCCGGCCTTTTGCTGCGCTTTCCGAAGGAATTGCTCCAAACGCTCCCGTATTCCCGCCCCCCGGGGGAGCCAGAGCGGAAGCCCTGCGCCCACTTTCTCGGAAAAGGTGAACAGTTCCAGCTCTTTCCCCAGTTTCCGGTGATCGCGCTTTTTGGCTTCCTCCAGGAAACGCAGGTATTCATCCAGTTCGCCCTGCTTGGGAAAACTGATCCCGTAAATCCGGGTAAGCTGGGGACGGCTTTCGTCGCCCCGCCAGTAGGCGCCCGCCACGGCGGTCAGTTTTACGGCCTTGATCAATCCGGTCTCCGGCAGATGCGGACCCCGGCACAGATCGGTAAAATTCCCCTGCGTATAGAAGGTAATGGTTCCGTCTTCCAGCCCCTCGATCAGTTCCAGTTTGTATTCATCCCCTTTCCGGGTGAAATAATCCACGGCTTCGGCCTTAGAAACCTCCCTGCGATTAAAGGTGGAACGGGTTTTGGCCAGTTCCTTCATTTTGGCCTCGATGACCGGCAGATCGTCGGATGAAAAAGGCTGCTCACCAAAATCCACATCGTAATAGAAGCCGTTCTCGATCGCGGGCCCGATCCCGAATTTCACACCCGGATAAAGCGCTTCCAGGGCCTCGGCCATCAGGTGAGCCGTGGAATGCCAGAAGGTTGCTTTGCCGGCATCGTCTTTCCAGGTCAGCAGCTTCACAGCGGCGTTTTCGGTGATGGGGCGGGAAAGATCGCGGACTTCTCCGTTGACTTCCGCTGCCACCACGTTCCGGGCAAGCCCTTCGCTGATGCTGCGTGCAATTTCCAGGGAAGTCACTCCCTCGGGATATTCCCGAACCGAACCATCAGGTAATGTAATATTGATCATTCAGAATTTTAGCTCAAAGAGGGTCAAATTTAAAGCATCTGCTCGCTTTTACAAAATCTATCCGGCGAGATATTCCCAAATCACATCGAATACTTTCGGCGCGGGACAATTCCCTTCCAGACCCGGCACGGGATGCGGGGTGATCAGCACCGGTTTTTCATGATCCGGCACGTTTGTTCTTCCGTGGGAGCCCTTTATCAGCGACGCGTCCAGCGGAATGAGATCCATCAGCGTGCGGAATCCCAATTTCTTCCGAAGCAATTTCCATCCCACCAGCGGCACCAGGAATTTAATGTCCGGATTGGTGAACATCTCCACCGGATCGTAACCCGGTTTGCGGTGAATATCCACCAAGCGGGCGAAATCGGGTGCGTAACGGTCGTCCAGCCAATAATAATAATTGAACCAATATCCCCGATCGGCCACCGCCACCAGCTCACCGGACCGCTGGTGCGCTATGCCGTGGGCTTTTTTCCCTTCCTCATCCAGCACCAGCTCAATCCCCCGAATGTTTTCCAGCAGGTTTCTGACCTTGCTGTAGATGGAACTGTCATTGATATACACATGGGCGATCTGATGATCGGCCACCGCGAAAGCCCGTGAGGCTCCCGGATCAAGCAATTCCCGTCCGTTTTCGTTCCGTACCTGCAGCAATCCCTCGGTCCGCAGGATTCGGTTCAGGGAAATGGAATGTTCAACCGGCGAAATACCGTACTCCGAAAGCACAATCACCCGGGCCCCTCTCCCCTCGTAATAGGTGATGAGGTCTTTGCAGACAGCGTCTATTTCACGCAGATCCTGTTTCACCGAAGGATGATCCGGACCATGCCGCTGCGGATTATAATCCAGATGCGGAAGATAGATCAGCGTCAGGGTCGGGTCGTAGAGCGCATCGGTTTTCATGGACGCGTCGGCGATCCAGCGACTGGACCGAATGTTGGTATTCGGCCCCCAGAAATTAAACAGGGGAAACTGTCCCAGTTCCTTCTGCATCTGATCGCGCAATTGCGGCGGATAGGAATAGACATCGGGAATCTTCTGCCCGTCCGCCCGGTATTGGGGCCGCGGAGTAAGCGAATAATCCACCGTGCTGTACATATTGTACCACCAGAACATTTTGGAACAGGTAAATTCCGGATTCAGCCGTTTGGCTTTCTCCCAGATCTTTTCCCCCTGGACCAGTTTATTGGACTGCTTCCAGAATTTGATCTCCGCGTCGGTGCGGTCGTACCAGCCGTTTCCCACGATCCCGTGCCCGGTAGCCAGGCGGCCGGTCACGTAGGTGGATTGCATGCTAGTGGTTACGGCGGGTAATGCCGGATCAATTGCCCGGATCGCTTTTCCGGCCGACCATTGCTCCAAAAAGGGCATATCCTCGCCGATAAAGCCGCTGGTCAGGGCCACTACATCAATAACAACGGTCTTATTCAT
>JAJUHF010000100.1 GCA_029268045.1 Anseongella ginsenosidimutans | reverse complement strand
GAACCGCCCGGGACGTAGCAAGGCGGAATCCAGCACATCGGGACGGTTGGTCGCAGCCATGATGATGACGCCCGTATCGGTTCCGAATCCGTCCATCTCCACCAGCAACTGGTTCAGCGTATTCTCCCGCTCGTCGTTGCCCCCCATGATCTGATTTTTACCCCGGCTTCGCCCGATGGCGTCAATTTCATCGATGAAGATGATGCAGGGGGCTTTCTCCCTTGCCTGTTTAAACAGGTCGCGCACCCGGGATGCACCTACGCCCACAAACATTTCCACAAAGTCCGACCCCGAAAGCGAAAAGAAGGGAACCTGCGCTTCTCCCGCCACTGCTTTGGCAAGCAAGGTTTTACCCGTTCCGGGGGAGCCGACCAGCAATACTCCTTTGGGGATCTTGCCTCCCAGGCTTGTATATTTTTTAGGATTTTTCAGAAAGTCCACCACTTCCATAACCTCCTGCTTGGCTTCTTCAAGACCCGCCACGTCGTTAAACGTGATGTTTACCTGAGATTCCTTGTCAAATAAGGTGGCTTTGGACTTCCCGATATTGAATAGCTGCCCGCCCGGACCACCGGAGCCGCCGGCGAGACGCCGCATGAGCAATACCCAGATGAGGATCACGATACCCAGCGGCAAGAGCCAGGTGATCAGCAGATCCGTGAAAATATTGCTCTGTTGGTTCAAAAGTGAGGGTGCAATCCGTTCGCCCGCCGGCACGTCCTTTTGCGCCTCTTCCATTTCGGCTTCCAAGCTTTCGAAGGAAGGGACGTTGAATGCGTAATGAGGTCCCGAATTATCTCCGAAAGAGGAAGCAGGGGCGTCTTTGTATTTGCTGTCCGAAAGACGTTCCGGTTCCAGGAATACGTCAACCCGGACCACTTCGCCTTCCTTGTATGCCTGCACCTTTGCCACATCCCCTGACTGCAACATTTCCGTCAGAAACCGCTGCTTGGATATGTTTACGGGGCTGGCGCCAAAATTATTCAGTAGTTGAAAGCCGATTATTATTGCAAAAATAATGGCATAGATCCACATGAAATTAAATTTCGGCGGTTTAGGCGTTTTTCGCTTTCCCTGTGGCAATCCTTGTTCTCCCTTTCTCGCTCGCTGTTTTTCCATTTAATTCATATTCAGTCACATCCCTTGCGGGATTGTTTCAGTAATAACCTGCGCACACCTGTTTTGTTTTTCAGGCGGTTACGCCCGTATCAGGCGCTTTGATAAACCACTTCGGCGTCGCCCCAAAGTTCCTCTATTCCGTAAAAATAACGTTTTTCCCGCTTGAACACGTGGACCACCACAGAAACATAATCCAGAATGACCCATTCGCTATTTTCCAGTCCCTCTTTCTGCCAGGGGTTTTCCTCAAAATTCCGATAAATCTCCGCCTCCACCGACTCGGCGATGGCCCGCACCTGCGTGCCTGAATCGGCGTGGCAGATAATGAAGTAATCAGCGACAGCGGTTTTTACATTTCGGAGGTCAAGGCAGACGATTTCCTGGCCCTTTTTCTCAATGATCCCCTGAACGGCAATATCCTGCATCACCGGGGAGTCATTCTTTCGTTTGTTTAATACCATTCAAATCATTTAGTTTTGTAAGCTTTGCAACGGCCTACTCGCTTCACGACACTAAAATAAGCTTTACATTGCAAAATATCATAAATAACACGTTGTTTGTCGGTAAAAATCTAATTACCCTGAAGCAGGTCGATTCTACCAACAATTATGCAAAGTTACTGACGGCAAATTCCAGGCCAGTGCCCGACGGTACTGTTATTTTGGCAGATACCCAAACCGGCGGACGGGGCCAGGCCGGTACAAGCTGGGTAAGCGAACCCGGACTGAACTTAACCTTCAGCGTGCTGCTCGAATGCGGGTTCCTGCCACCCGTTCGGCAGTTTCATTTAAGCATGGCCGTAAGCCTGGGCATTGTGGAGGCCCTCGGGCGGCTGATGCACCGGATGGCGCCGGCGGGGGGAGAAGACGGAAACCCTACCCGCTTACCCGCCTTGGCCATCAAATGGCCGAACGACATCCTCCTCGACCGAAAAAAAATGGGAGGCATTCTCATCGAAAACCTACTCGCCGGCTCCCGGATGAAAAGCTCCATCGTGGGAATTGGGCTGAATATCAACCAGGAAGATTTCCCCGGGCTCCCGGGGGCGACTTCCTTAAAGCTGGGGCTTTCCGGCTCCGGTCTTCGCCTTCCGCCCGGCGATGCCCTGACCGGGGTTTCGGGCAATTTGCACCTACCGGCCGTTTTGGATACCGTCTGCCACGGGATCGAGGCGCGTTTTCTGCAATTGAAAAGCGGGGCCTACGACTCACTCAAGGAGGACTACCTCAGGTACCTGTCCGGCTTCGGCAGGAAGCAGCGTTTTTGCCGCCTTGCAGCTGGACCCGAATCGGGCGCCGGCCTTTCCGGACATTCCGTCGGAATTCCTCATCCCAGGGAGGATGTTTTTGAGGGGGTTATTGCGGGAATTACGCCCGAAGGAAAATTGCTGATATCTACCTCGGAGGGGATGCTGGCTTTTGAAAAAAAGCAGATAAGAAGCCTGTCCGGCAACTGATGCGATGGCGCGGTAAAGGAGCAACCCGGTCCGTTTCATTTCATTTTTCTACTCCTAACCTGCTCCGGTTTTATTGTTTTTACCGCGGAAAATAAATAATTTTGCATGAACTTTCAATAGTAAAAAGGTGAAATTTTAATTTTACGAATTTTATAATTAATTTCACGGTCTGTTATAAAAAAGCCTCGAGAAATCAGCTTTAATTGCAAAAAGCATAAAAAACCGCCTTTATTATATCGTTTTTAAATGAGAGAAAGGGAAAGAATGACAAAGGGACAACCGTCGGGACTGTACGACCCGCAGTTCGAGCATGACGCATGTGGTGTAGGGTTTATTGCGCATTTGAAGGGCCGGAAATCGCACCGGCTCGTGGACGATGCACTTCATATGCTGAAGCGTATGAATCATCGGGGCGCGTGCGGGTGCGAGGAGAACACCGGGGACGGCGCGGGCATTCTGATCCAGATGCCCCATGAGTTTTTCTACGACGAGTGCCTTAAGCTGGGATTCAAGCTCCCTTCGTTTGGCAAATACGGAGTGGCTGTCGTGTTTTTCCCACGAAACGATAAGGTGCGGGAGGAATGCAAGGAAACGCTGGAGCGTAAGCTCGACGAACTCGGGATGAAGCTGCTCGGTTACCGGGCGCTGCCCACCATGAACGAAGATCTGGGCAGCATGGCACTGGAAGGGGAGCCGGTCATGGAACAGCTTTTTATTCAGTCTCCCGATGACATCAGCGACCCCGAGGCGTTCGAACGGAAATTGTTCGTATGGAGAAAACATTCCACCCACATTATCCGGGATGCGATCCCCCGGGCGGAAGATTTTTACATCGCCACTTCATCCTACAAGACGATTGTATATAAAGGGCAATTGCTTACCGAACAGGTAGCGCCCTATTTTCCGGACCTGCAGGATAAACGGGTGGTTTCTGCACTGGCGGTAGTGCATTCCCGCTTTTCGACCAACACCTTTCCTTCCTGGAAACTGGCGCAGCCTTTCCGGTACATTGCCCATAACGGGGAGATCAATACCTTAAAAGGCAACCTGAACTGGCTGCGGGCCGGGGAGGCCACGTTTGAGTCCTCGGTCTTCTCGAAGGAAGAGCTGAATATGATCCTGCCGGTATGCGATCCCACCAATTCGGATTCAGCCAGTTTGGATAACGTGGTGGAGCTGCTCACCCTGGCGGGCCGCCCGCTTGCCCAGGTAATGATGATGCTGATCCCGGAAGCCTGGTCGGGGAATGAGGAGATGGACGATGCCAAGAAGGCCTTTTATGAGTTTCACGCCGCGTTGATGGAGCCTTGGGACGGTCCCGCTTCCATTACCTTTACCGACGGTAAAATTATCGGGGCCACCCTCGACCGGAATGGATTGCGACCTTCGCGATATCTGGTGACCAACGACGATTACGTGGTAATGGCTTCCGAATCAGGCGTTCTGGATATTGATCCTTCGAAAGTGATCTTCAAAGGACGCTTGCAGCCGGGTAAAATGTTCGTGGCCGACCTGGAGCAGGGACGGATCATAAGCGACGACGAGCTGAAAAAAGATATCTGCGGGCGCAAGCCGTATCGGGAATGGATCAACAAATACAAGATCCGCCTGAGAGATCTTCCGGCGGCCCGTCGTACCTACCTGCCCTTGCTGGACAACGAAGTAATCCTTAAAAGACAGCAGAGCTTTGGGTACACCACGGAGGATCTGAAAATGATACTGGGACCCATGGCGGGAGCAGGGAAGGAGCCGGTAGGTTCCATGGGGATCGATACGCCACTGGCGGCGCTGTCCCATCAAAGCCAGCATCTGGCCAATTATTTCAAGCAGTTGTTCGCCCAGGTAACCAATCCGCCGATTGATTCCATCCGGGAACGAATGGTGATGTCCCTGGTGACCTATGTCGGCAGCCAGCTGAATATTCTGGAGGAAGAGCCGAAACAAGCGCATGTGGTGTCGCTGCGGCAGCCGGTATTAACCAATAAGGGGCTCGAAAAGCTTCGGTATATTGATCACGCGAATTTCCAGACCCGGACCATTCCCATTGTTTTCCATGCCGACGGCAAGCCGGGGTCCCTGGAGCGGGCGCTGAACCGGGTTTGCCGGTATGCAGCGGAAGTAATTGAGGAAGGATACGAGTTTATTCTTCTTTCGGATCGAAGCATTGACTCCGATCATGCCCCCATCCCCTCCCTGCTGGCGGTATCGGCGGTCCATCACCACCTGATCCGGAAAGGGCTTCGCGCGAAGATCGGCCTGGTCGTGGAAGCAGGGGATGTGTGGGAAACGCATCATTTCGCTACGCTCATCGGGTATGGCGCTTCGGCCATCAACCCCTACCTGGCCCTGGAAACCATCAGCAGCATGAAACGAAGCGGCGCCATTCAAACCCCGCTGAGTGAAGAGGAACTGCATCAGAATTATATTAAGGCGGTTGGAGACGGTTTGCTGAAGGTGATGTCCAAGATGGGTATTTCCACGCTTCAGTCCTATAACGGAGCACAGATTTTTGAAGCGGTGGGGCTCAACAAGCAGCTGATCGATAAATATTTTACCGGAACCGCTTCCCGAATCGGCGGGCTGGGACTGGACGATATCGCCCGGGAAATCCTGGTTCGTCATAAACTGGCCTTTCCGGATGCACCGGTGGCCAATCCGAAACTGGAAACCGGAGGCGTTTACCAGTGGAAACGGCGCGGGGAATTCCATTTGATGAACCCCGAGTCAATTCATTTATTGCAGCTATCCACCCGTACGGGGAATTACCAAATCTTTAAGAAATATACGCGGGTCGTAAACGACCAGGAAAAACGCGCCTGTACGCTTCGCAGCAGGCTGCGCATCAAGCCCGGAACACCGGTGCCGCTGGAGGAGGTGGAGCCGGTAGAAAGCATTTTGACCCGTTTTGCCACCGGAGCGATGTCGTTTGGGTCGATTTCGCACGAAGCCCATTCCACCCTGGCGATTGCCATGAACCGCATCGGCGCCAAAAGTAATTCCGGCGAAGGCGGGGAAGATGAAATACGGTTTGAACGCAAGCCGAATGGTGACTGGGAGCGCTCTGCCATCAAACAGGTGGCCTCTGGACGTTTCGGGGTCACCAGCTATTATCTGACCAATGCCAATGAACTGCAGATAAAAATGGCCCAGGGGGCCAAGCCCGGCGAAGGCGGACAGTTACCGGGACACAAGGTGGACGAATGGATTGGCCGGGTGCGTCATTCCACCCCGGGGGTCGGTTTGATTTCTCCGCCGCCCCACCACGACATTTATTCCATCGAGGATCTGGCGCAATTGATATTCGATTTGAAGAACGCCAACCGCGAAGCGCGTATCAACGTGAAGCTGGTGTCGGAGGCGGGCGTAGGAACCATTGCCGCGGGGGTGGCTAAAGCCAAAGCGGATGTGATCCTGATATCGGGTCACGACGGTGGAACCGGAGCCTCGCCCATCAGTTCGATCCGGCACGCAGGAATGCCCTGGGAACTGGGGCTGGCGGAAACGCATCAGACGCTGGTAAAAAATAACCTTCGCAGCCGGGTAACCCTGCAGACGGACGGGCTCATCCGCACAGGCCGCGACCTGGCTATTGCGACCTTGCTGGGTGCAGAGGAATGGGGTATCGCTACGGCGGCGCTCATTGTGGAGGGATGTATTATGATGCGTAAATGCCATCTGAATACCTGCCCGGTGGGCATTGCAACGCAGGATCCGGAGCTGCGGAAGCGCTTTACGGGTGATCCGCAGCATGTGGTGAACTTCTTTACGTATCTGGCCACCGAATTGCGTGAGATCATGGCTGAACTGGGTTTCCGCACGATCAACGAAATGGTAGGCCAGGTGGATCGCCTCGAAGCCCGGGATAATTCCTCGGCTCACTGGAAATACCGGAATCTGGATCTTTCCGCTATTCTATACAAGGAGCCGGCAAGCGAGTCGGTGGGTTTGTACAAGCAGATCCCTCAGGACCATGGACTGAAAGAAGTATTGGACTGGACGCTTATCGAAAGAGCCAAACCGGCGCTGGAACGTGCCGAGCCGGTGCGGGATGAATTCCTCATCCATAATTACGACCGGACGGTGGGAGCGATGCTCTCAAATGAAATATCCAAAATATACAAAGGACCCGGCTTGCCCGACGACACGATCCATTTCAAATTCAGGGGATCGGCCGGGCAGAGCTTTGGCGCGTTCGTTACCCGCGGGCTGACCCTGGAGCTGGAAGGCGATGCGAACGATTATTTTGGGAAGGGACTGTGCGGGGGCCGTCTGCTCCTGTATCCCGACCGTTCCGCTCCCTTCAAGGCGGAAGAAAACATCATTGTCGGAAATGTGGCCTTTTACGGGGCGACGTCGGGCGAAGCGTATATCCGCGGTCTGGCGGGAGAGCGCTTCTGTGTCCGGAACTCCGGAGCCACGGTGGTGGTGGAAGGAACCGGCGACCATGGTTGTGAGTACATGACGGGCGGCGTAGCGGTGATCCTGGGGGAAACCGGTCGCAACTTTGCTGCGGGAATGAGCGGAGGCATCGCCTACGTATTTGACCCGGGGAAGAAGTTCGGGTCCCGTTGCAACATGGACATGATTGAGCTGGAACCGCTGGATAAAACCGATATTGATCTGTTGCAACAGCTTATAGGAAATCATCGGGAATACACCGGTTCGGAGGTGGCGGCATCCATCCTGGCAGACTGGAAGAATCAATTGAACAGCTTTGTAAAGGTAATGCCAACCGAATACAAGGCGGCTTTGGAAAGAAAAATGAAACAAGAGGCAGCTTCACAGGCTAAGAAGGAGGAAGTGATCAATGGGTAAACCAACCGGATTTCTGGAGTATACCAGGGAACTTCCCGACAAAAGGGATCCCCGGGAACGTATCAAAGATTACAAGGAACTGTACGTTTACGACCAGTACGGAGAAGATAAGGTACGCGAGCAGGCTTCGCGTTGCATGGACTGCGGAGTGCCTTTTTGCCATCACGGTTGTCCGCTGGGCAATATCATCCCGGAATTTAACGATGCCGTGTACCGGGGTGATTGGGAAACAGCCTACGATGTGCTTTCTTCCACAAATAATTTCCCCGAGTTCACCGGAAGGATCTGTCCGGCGCCCTGCGAGGCATCCTGTGTGCTGTCCATCAACCAGCCGGCGGTGACCATTGAGGAAATCGAAAAGAATATCATAGAAACTGCCTGGGCCCGCAATTTGGTGAAACCGCGTACCCCCGTGGAACGGACGGGTAAAAAAGTGGCTGTCGTAGGATCCGGCCCTGCCGGTCTGGCGGCTGCGGCCCAATTGAACAGCGCCGGCCACTCAGTCACCGTATTTGAACGGGACGACGCCATTGGCGGTTTACTGCGTTATGGCATACCCGATTTCAAGCTTGAGAAATGGGTGATTGACCGCCGTATAAAACTGATGGAGGAAGAGGGGGTGGCTTTCCGTACCCAGGCCAATGTGGGGGTGAATGTCAAGGTGAACAACCTGTTGTATGAGTACGATGCCATTGTATTAACCGGCGGGTCCACGATACCGCGCGATATTCCGGTTCCCGGCAGAGAACTGAAAGGGATCCATTTTGCCATGGATTTCCTACGTCAGCAGAACAAACGGGTAAGCAATACGCCTTTCCAGGAAGAAGACATTCTTGCCGGAGGGAAAAATGTGATTGTGATCGGAGGCGGCGATACCGGGTCGGATTGCGTGGGTACCTCCATTCGTCAGGGAGCCAAATCGATCACCCAGATCGAATTGCTTGCCAAACCCCCCGAGGGGAGCAATCCGGCTACGCCGTGGCCAAACTGGCCCATGATCCTGCGTACCTCCACTTCCCATGAGGAAGGGTGTGAGCGGGAATGGTGTATCCATACCAAGGAATTCCTCGGGGATGAAGACGGCCGGCTGCGTGCGTTGAAGATCGCGCAGGTAGAATGGAAGGCAACCGAGCCGGGCAAACCCATGCGTATGGTTGAAATACCGGGTACCGAACAGGAAATACCTTGCGAACTGGCTTTAATCGCGGCGGGATTCATTCATCCGCAGCACAACGGCATGCTGGAAGACCTGGGTGTGGAGCTGGATGAACGCGGAAACGTGAAAGCCGGCGATTACCGAACTTCGGTGGACAAGGTCTTTGCGGCGGGTGACATGCGACGGGGTCAGTCCCTGGTGGTCTGGGCGATTGCCGAAGGCCGGGAGGCTGCCTATCAGGTTGATAAATATCTTCAGGGAAGCTCCAGGCTGGAATGCCGGGACGTTTCGCAGCTCCATCTGGAAGCGAGCATTTAACCGATTGCCGGAATTATCGTAATCCAAATATTACAGAACGGGTCGCCACCGCGGCCCGTTTTTTGTTATTTTAACTTTTAAACATGGTGCAACTAAATTTACACGACGATGAAACTGACTAAACATATCCTGTTGTTAACCTTCTTGAGTGGTACCCTGCTTGCTTGCAACGACGATAAAGACGATGTCTATATACCACCTCCAGCCAATAGCTATCTATTTAGTATTCAGCCGGAAGACTGGTACGAATTCGAGGATTCCGAAGGCGTGGTGGGGTACGAGACCGAGTTTGAAATTCCCGCGCTGACAGCCAATATAAACGATGCGGGCGCGGTACTGGTTTACTTCGATTTTGCAGGCGACGGCGTGTTCAACGCGCTTCCGCATGTGTACGATAACATCACTTACCTGTACAATACCTACATTCAAAGCGTGCAATTCCAGGTCCTTGGCGCGGAAAGCGGCGTGCTGCCCAGCTTGCCCGGAACGATTGACTGCAAAGTCGTATTGATAGACGGCGTATTGTTGAAATCGAACCCCAATGTGGACCTGAACGACCTGAAGGCGGTGGAAAAAGCCTTCAAATTATAACTAGTTAATCCGATCCAGGAAAGGGCCTCGCAGGGCCCTTTTTTGTTTTTGGGATAGCAGCGCTGCCGTACTGCCTGCGGTTCCACTACTTTCCCGTGTCCTTTAAGCTTTCTCCGGCTTTATCCAGCGTTTTTTCCGTCTCGTCCATAAATTCGTTCGTCGCTTCGTTGAGCCGGTTGCCCAGACTGTCCAGTTTCTGTTTAGCCGTATCCATTTCCTTTTCCATTTCATCCTGGAGGGAATCGGCGGTGTCTTTGGCCTGACGGACCTGGGAAGGGTTGCAGGATAAAAACAGAAAGGCGGTTAATGCGGAGAGTAAAAAAAGTCGGTTCATGTCTGGTGTTTTGATCACATGTAAGTAATTAAAGATAATAATAATCCCTGAATAGATTTGTTGAATTCAATATTTTTATCGAATATCGAAGGCACTATGTCCGACTTTACACTTAAAAACAAAACAGCCATTGTTACCGGCGGCGGAAGTGGTATAG
>JAJUHF010000099.1 GCA_029268045.1 Anseongella ginsenosidimutans | reverse complement strand
GCTCCCGTGCCTGGCCAATGCTTTTTCCGAGCTTGCCGATTTCAGGGAGTTCCGGAAGTAGGGAGGATTACTGACAATCAAATCGTACCGGCGTGTGCAGTTCGGATAAAAGGCGAGGAAATCCTGCCGGATTACCCGGATGCGATCGGCCCAGGGCGATTGAGCCACATTTTCCGCCGCCTGCCCGGCCGCTTCACTTACCAGTTCCACCGCGTCGATCCGGACGTCGTGTCCGCTTGCAAACTGCTCCGCGCTCCGCTGAGCAAGCATCAGCGCCACCAGGCCGGTTCCGGTTCCGATATCGAGCATGCGATACGGGCCTGTAAGCTGCCCCGCTGAGGAAAATCCGTTCCGGGCACGACCGGCGCGGGGCAGGTTCGCCAAAGCACCCAAAAGGACGCCGTCGGTGCCTACTTTCATGGCGCACCGATCCTGGCGGATCAGAAATTTTTTAAACCGAAACCAGTGATTTGCCATAATTCGAATCGGATTCCCGCGTTAAAGAAAGTCAGAAATGGAGGAATAAAAAAATATTTTCTCTTACTTTTACTATGCATGCAGACAGCGATTGTCATCGTAACCATCGGACTGATCATTTTCCTTTCGCATTATTTCAAGGGGATTTTCAGCCGATACAAAATACCGGACGTCCTGTGGCTTTTCCTGATGGGTATTTGCCTCGGCCCCTGGTGGGGCATTGTACAACCGGATGACTTTGGCAAAATGGGGCCGGTCTTTACGACCATCGTCCTGGTGTTTATCCTTTTTGAAAGCGGTACGGATCTGCAATTCGATTGCCTGAAAAATTCCCTGAAAGGGATTGCAGGGATTACCCTACTGAATTTTATCGGAACCGTTGCGGTGCTCACGCCGCTTGCCTATTATTTCATTGGCTTGCCGCTGCTCCAATCGGCCATGCTGGGCGCCATTCTGGGAGGCACCTCCACGGCGGTAGTGACCACGCTCATTCGCCAGTTCAAAGTACGGCAGGAAACTTCCGCCATCCTGGTGATGGAAAGCGCCCTGAGCGACGTACTCACCCTGGCCATTCCTATCGCCCTCCTGCAGGCCTACAAAACCAATGCGCTGGATGTGGGCTCCATCACCGGGCAACTGATTGCATCCTTCCTTTTTGCAATCATGGCCGGATGCATCGGCGCCTTTCTTTGGTCCATCCTGCTGCATTACATCCGGAACCTGCAGAATAGCATTTTCACCACACCGGCCTTCGTTTTCGTCGTTTTCGGCATGGTGGAACTACTGGGCTTCAGCGGCGCAATCGCCGCCCTGGCTTTCGGGATCACGCTGGGAAACGTCAAATACCTGCGTCCCCCGATCATCAAACAATACATTGAGCAGGAACCGATTGAACTGAACGAGACCGAAAAAAATTTCTTCAGTGAGATCGTCTTTCTCTTGCGCACCTTCTTCTTTATTTACATCGGACTATCCATTCAGCTGGATGACATGAACCTGGTGCTTTACGGGCTGGGTTTTACCTTGTTGCTGTTCCTGGTCCGCATCCCGGTGGTCCGTCTGTCGGTAGACACCCGCAAAACACCCTTACTTGATATTTCCCTGATGTCCACCATCATCCCCAAGGGGCTGGGCTGCGCCGTGCTGGCCACCCTGCCCTATCAGGAAGGGATACCGGGCGGACGGACCATCATGACCCTTACCTTCTCCATTATCCTGTTTTCCACCATCCTTACCACGGTATTTGTTTTCCTGGTAACCAAAACCAAAATGATAGCCGTGTACCGTCTCTTGCTGGCCCGGAAAAAATACAGGGTCAGCCCGATTGAATCCGAAAGCGACCTCCGGCCCAAAGAAGAATTTCATCCTGAAACCTGAAGTCCTTTCCGGGCGGGATCGCCTACTTCCGGGCCGCTTCCGCAATCATCTGTTCGGACAGGGCTTTGCCCAGGTAGGCGTCCATAAGACGATGCACAATATACAGAATGGGTGTAATCAGCACCGCGACAAGGAATTTATAGAAATAACCCACCGACGCGATGGCCAGCACCCGGTCGAATGTCCAGGCGAAATTGGGATTCCAATAAAACAGGATGAAGGTTACCACAAAGGAATCCACCAGCTGCGACACCACAGTGGAACCGGTGGCACGCAGCCAAAGCATCCGCTCACCGGTCATTTTCCGGATGCGGTGGAAAACGCCCACGTCCACCAGCTGGCCAATCAAAAACGCCGTGATCGAGCCGAAAATATTCCACAGGCTCTGGCCGAAAATACTGTCGAAAGCCAGGTCCATATTGAAGCCGTTGTTGTCGGCCCAAAATGCGGCAGGCTCCACCCACATGGCCAGTCCCACAACCAGAAACGCGTAACCAATCAGAAAAATAGCCAGAAAAGACAGAAATTTAACTCCTTTTCTTCCGTAATATTCGTTGATCAGATCGGTCATAATGAAGACGATGGGCCAATTCAGAATACCCGCCGACATGTTGAAGGAAAGATCTTCAAACCCCAGGATGGTCATGTTCAGCGGCGGAACCCGCAAGGTTCCTTCCACCGTAAATATTTTGATCCCGATGAATTCGGCTACAATGGCGTTTGCCACGAAAAAGCAACCAAGGACAATAAAAAGACGGCCTTCTTTGGTGTGTATTGACATTGCTGTTCAGGTTGGGTACGGGTCCTGGGTCAAATATAAGAATGCTGCTTAAGTTTTGATTATATTTGATCCGATGAGCGATCTCCGCGTCACACTGGTTCAAACCGCCTTATACTGGGAAGATATTTCCGCCAATCTTGCCATGCTGGAGCGGAAATTGGACGGAATGAAGGAAGAAACCCACCTGATCATTCTTCCCGAAATGTTCAGCACGGGATTCAGCATGGAGCCTGAAAAACTGGCCGAAACTCCGGACGGTCCGACTACGCAATGGATGGCCCGCCAAGCCGCCGGCCTAAATGCCGTACTCACCGGAAGTATTATTATCCGCGACCACGGCAGGTATTTCAACCGGCTAATCTGGATGCGGCCGGATGGCAGCTACGCGTATTACGACAAGAAACACCTTTTTGGTCTGGGGGACGAACCGCGGCATTATTCCGCGGGAACCCGTAAACTGATTACCCAGCTGCACGGGTGGAAAATATGCCCCATGATCTGTTACGACCTGCGTTTTCCAGCCTGGTGCCGGAACGTGGAGCATTACGATCTGTATATTAATGTGGCAAACTGGCCTGAAAAACGGATAGCTCATTGGAAAACGCTTGGCCGGGCGCGAGCCGTGGAAAATCTATATTATGTCGCCGCGGTCAATCGGGTAGGCAAGGACGGCAACGGCGTGGCGCATTCCGGCGACAGCCAGGTGATCGATCCGGCCGGGAATGTCCTTTACTGCAAAACTGATCAGGAAGATCTCTTCACCCTCACCCTGGAACGTACCGTCCTTACCAAAGCGCGCCGCCTATTCCCCTTTCTGCGGGACATGGATCGATTCGAGTTAAAAGCAGACTAACACGTTAGGGGGCTACCTCGGTCTCGGTCATGCGCTCCTTGAAAGCTTCCCGGGGACGAAGGCCCAGGATCTCAAACATGTGCATATCCTCATTGAATTCCGGATTCGGCGTGGTGAGCAGTTTATCTCCTGCGAATATCGAGTTGGCACCCGCCAGAAAACAAAGGGCCTGTTCACTGAGGCTCATTTCCAGGCGTCCGGCCGAAAGGCGCACCACCGAGCGGGGCATGATTATCCGCGCCGTGGCTACCATGCGCACCATGTCCTGAACGGGAACCCGTGACTGATTTTCCAGGGGCGTTCCCGGTACCGGTACGAGCGCGTTCACCGGGACCGACTGCGGATGCTGCGGCAGGTTTGAAAGGGTATGAAGCATGCCTATCCGGTCTTCTTCGGATTCCCCCATGCCGATGATCCCTCCGCTGCAGACGGTAATATTGGCTTTCCGAACATGATCCAGCGTATTTAACCGATCCTGATAAGTACGTGTGGTAATGATCTTGTCGTAGTGTTCCTCCGAGGTGTCCAGGTTGTGGTTGTATGCATAAAGTCCCGCTTCGGCCAAGCGCTGAGCCTGACTTTCCGAAAGCATGCCCAAGGTACAACAGACTTCCATCTGCTCCTGATTGATGGCTTTAACCATCTCAATGACGCGATCAAAATCCCGGTTATCGCGGACCTCGCGCCAGGCCGCTCCCAAGCACATCCTGGAGGCCCCGGCCGCCTTCGCTTTCCGGGCTTTATCCACCACTTCTTCCACCGGCATCATTCCGTGGACGTGAATATCGGTATGATAACGCGCGGCCTGAGGACAATAGGCGCAGTCTTCAGGGCAGCCTCCTGTTTTGATGGATATCAGGCTGCTGATCTGTACTTCGCCCAATTCGTGATATTGCCGATGCACGTCGGCAGCCCGTAAGATCAGTTCCAGTAAAGGTGTCTGATAGATTGTTTTTATTTCTTCCCTGCTCCAGTCGTGACGGATCTTATCCATTGTATTTCCTTTCAAAGCGTCCTTGCAAATCGGTTCAATTGCCAATATTAGTAATTTTTGGCCGGATTATTCAAGGATCATGGGCATCGTTTTATTTCCGTGGTTGAACAGCAGGTCCAGGATACTGAGGTCGGCTAAAAAACCGTTCCGGTCGGAAAACACCTGATAGTAAGGATGCAAAACCTTTACCGGCTCCCGCTTGGGATGGATGCGTTCCCGGTAGTCGGCAGCCGGTGCCGGATAATCCGCTTTGAACGTGCTGGTCATCCCGTAGGCGGGCTCCAGTTTCATCCATTTGAAAACCAGCTGCAGCAACTGCTCGTTGAAATCGAACAAAAAATCAAACCGCTTTTCATAGAAGGGAGCCAGCTCGTCTTCATAAAATTCAAAAAAGGCTGAACTCCGGTAGGCGGCCTCCAGGCTGCGCCAATGGATCTTTTGCCAGGGCTGATGCCGGCTGATCCGGATGTCCTTGTACGCGGTGTGCTCTCCCGAGCCCTTGGTCACCGGAATGCTCAGGGCAAGCCGGCCGTTGGGCGAATGGATCAGACACCGGTTACGGTAGGTTTGCTTCGGAAAGTGTTCCTGCTTTTCCAGCAGGATTTCACCCTCCCGGCCCTGCAGGTAGGCCCAAAACCAGCTTATCGGCGGCAAATAACACAGTGGGAGAATTGTTTTTTGTATCATTGCGGTAAAAATAGAGAAAAAAGCGGATGAAGCGCCTCGCCTACTACCTTGCACTTCCTTTTTTATACGGTATTTCCCTACTACCCTTCCCTCTTTTTTATCTGTTGTCCGACCTGTTCTGTTTCCTGCTGTATTATGTGGTGGGCTACCGCAGGAAGGTGGTTATGGAAAATCTTCGGAACGCCTTCCCGGAAAAATCCGAAGAGGAGCGTAAGCGCATCGCTCGCCAGTACTACCAAAACCTGGCCGACATCATGCTGGAAACGATCAAAATGCTGACCATTTCGAAAAAGTCGCTCAGGGAACGATTTCATCTGACCAATCCCGAAGTGGCCGCCAAATACCTTGACCAGGGACGGTCCATTGTGGGAGCGGTGGGCCATTTCGGCAATTGGGAATGGGCTTGTTTGGTTCAGGGAATGGGTGTCCGTTACCCTTCCATCGTAATTTACAAAACGCTTAAAAACCCATGGTTCAATAAATTATTCCTAAAAATGAGATCCCGGACCGGGGCGATCCTGGTTCCGATGAGACAGACCCTGCGCGCGCTTGTCGCCTACCGGAACAAGCCGTTCATGAGCATTCTGGCGGCCGACCAAACCCCCCGGCAGCAAAGCGCCATTTACTGGACCCGTTTCCTGAATCAGGACACGGCCGCATATCTGGGCATTGAAAAGGTGGCAAAAATGAACAACAGCGTGGTGGTGTATTGTGATATCCAACGGGTGGGAAGGGGCCGGTACCGCGTTAGCTACCGGGTACTATTTGAAAATCCGAAAGAAACGGCCGATTTCGAAATAACCGAAGGTTACCTGGGGATCCTGGAAAAGAGGATCCGCGAAAATCCAGCCGATTGGTTGTGGTCCCACCGGCGGTGGAAAGTCAAAAAGCCCGTCCCAAGCGATGAATCGTAACTAGTGAGCGGCAGGAAGCAGCGGTACTACATCTTGCTACCGGAAACACGGGGTCCCGAATGCAATCGGGCATACCCGCTGCGCATGAGTTCATAAAGCAGTTCCCGGGTACGCTGCAGGTTCTTCATACCGGGCCAACGGGTTTTCACCTCTTCCACGTTAAGTTCAAAATCAGCGGCAAAATCGCTTTCGTAGTCCTGTTCTTCTTTCGATTCGTTCACTAATTCCACTTCGATCTGCATGCGGTTCATTAAATCCAAAACAAAAGCTTCTTCTGCTCGGTCTTTTGGCTTAACAAGAATCGTTTCCATAATTTTCCTTCATACGTTTACCTGTATGGAACAAATACCGGGCCTTTAAAGTTTCGAGTCGGCCCAGGCCCGCACGATAAAATCATTGAGGGCATCGCTTAGGACCCTGGACACTTTATTGAAGTACCGCTTTTCGCGGAAACCCACCACCCATTGGATTCCCTTTATTGAATTGGTGAGAAAGATCTCGTCGGCCATTCTCAGGCTGTCCGGAGGAAGCAATGTCTCCTGTACGGGCAGGCCCCGTTCCCCCGCCAGGTCAATCACGATCCGGCGCATAATGCCGTCCACGCAGCCGGTACTCAATTCGGGGGTATAAAGTACATTATCCTTTATCAGGAAGATATTGGAAGAAGTCGTCTCACTGAGGTGACCTTCCCGGCTCAGCAGCACGCTCTCATCGAGCCGGTTTTCCTTCTTAAAGACTCCGGACAACACGTAGGGAAGGCTGTTGATTGTCTTGAAAGGAGAAAGCGCATTCAGCGTGTTGGGAATGTCCGGATACACGTCAATCAACAAACCTTTCTTGTTCAGCTCGTAAGTGGCCTCCTCTATTCGTTGAATTTCCACCACAAACGTGAAGCCGTTGTGGGCAGGCGTATACAGTCCCCCCTCTTCCCGGAAGACGCTGAAACGGATGCGGGCATTCGAAAATATCTTGTTGCTTTTGCACAGCAGGCTGATCTGCTTTTCCATCTGTCCGGCATCCAGGGTCTGATAGCCTTCAAACTTCAGCACTTTCATCCCAGCCTGTAGGCGGCGGGCATGCATTTCCAAAAGCGGCAACTCCCCTTTGACCATTCGCAGCGTTTCAAACAAGCCGTCTCCATACCGGAATGCACGGTTTGACGTGGTGAAAACGGGTTCCGAGGCATTCACTATTCTCCCATTGTAATTTATAAACGTAGCTGAGGACATGTATATAACTTAAAGAAATCTTTCAATAAACAACGAATTACGCCCCATTAAATTCTACCGGTCCCGACATATTTGCGCCACCGTTCCAGCACCTCGTTGAAATCGGGCGGAGGCTCCACCTGGAAGAACATCTCCTTCCCCGTCCCCGGGTGAACGAAGCCCAGGCTCTGGGCATGCAGCGCCTGGCGGGGCATGATCCGGAAACAGTTTTGTACGAAGGCGCCGAATTTCGCAAGCCCGCTTCCTTTCAGTATCTGGTCGCCCCCGTACGCGGAATCGCCAAACAGTGGGTGGCCGAGATGCTTCATGTGGGCCCGGATCTGATGTGTTCGGCCTGTTTCCAGCCGGCACTCGATGAGTGTTACAAAATGAAAGCGTTCCAATACCCGGTAATGGGTTACCGACCATTTCCCTTTTTCCTCCGAATCATAGACCTGCATTACCTTCCGGTCTTTCTGGGACCGGCCAATGTAGCCGTTTACCGTCCCCTCCCCTTCCAGATCGCCCCATACCAGGGCCAGGTAACTCCGTCGGATGGTATGATTAAAGAACTGTTTAGCAAGCAGGGTCATGGCCAGTTCCTTCCGGGCGACAAGCAACAAACCGGAGGTATCCTTGTCGATCCGGTGTACCAGGCCCGGCCTTCCCTCGTTACCCCCCAACTGCGGCAGGCCGCTTTCAATCGACGAGCCCGGATTGATACCGGAACGAAAGCCCACGTGATATAACAGGGCGTTCACCAGGGTACCGCTGTAATTATTGTAACCTGGATGCACAACCATTCCCGCCGGCTTATTCACCAGGATTACCTCTTCGTCTTCGTACACGATATCCAGCGGGATCTCTTCGGGATACACTTCCGTATCGCGCGGCGGATACGCCATGACGATGGAAATGACATCTTCCGGCTTCACTTTGTAATTCTGCTTCACGGCCTTGCCGTTGACCAGAATGCTTCCCGCGTCCGCCGCGTTCCGGATCCGGTTACGCGACACGTTCTGTAACCGTAGCGTCAGGAATTTATCGATGCGAAGCAGCGATTGCCCGGGGTCCACGGTAATCCGGTGATGCTCGTAAAGATCGTTATCCTCATCCACTCCGGGCTGCTCGCCGCCATCGTATACCGAAGACCCCTTGTTAGCTGTCATTCCGCAAAGATAAGACTCTGCTTTTGATTCAAAATCATGCCGCGGGCGAATTCCTCTCTTTTTCAGAACCGGAAATTTACTTAAATTGGTAACAGCTAAGAACATCATTTTCGGGAAGTTAAAAACGCTTGAAATGAAAAGGAAATACGTAAACGCGAAGATTTATCGCGATGAATCGGCGACCGAGTTGATGGTCGAAGACGGGATGTTCACCCAGATCGGCTCGGGCTTGCCTCCCTGTGAGGAGGAGATCGACCTGAATGGGAAATTGGTATTGCCGCCCTATGTGGATCCCCACCTGCATCTGGACTACGTTTACACCGGACGGAACGACGGCGGCAAAATAAAATCAGGAACTCTTTTCGAAGGCATCGCCCGCTGGCATGAGATCAAAAAGACGCAGACCAAAGACGACGCGCGGGAACGGGCTTTGGCCGCAATCAGGGAAGAATTAAGCCAGGGGGTGCAGTTCATCCGTACCCACATCGATGTAACCGACCCCAAACTTCTGGGACTTCAGGTCATGCTGGAGCTTCGGGAAGAACTCAAAGACCGGGTGACAATCCAGATCGTATCCTTCCCTCAGGAAGGGATGTACGCCTACAAAGGGGGGGGGTACGAGCTGGTGGAAGAAGGATTGAAAATGGGCGCTGACTGCTGGGGGGAATCCCGCATTTCGAATGGGCCCGTGAAATCGGGGAGAAATCGGTCCATAGCCTGGTAGAACTGGCGGTGAAACACGACAAAATGATTGATGTACACTGCGATGAAACCGATGATATCATGGCGCGCTTTCTGGAATTGCTTAACGCGCTGGTGATGATCGAAGGCATCGGCGTGAGGACCGTAGCCAGCCATACCTGTTCTTTCGGAAGCGCCGACGACGCCTACGCGTTCCGCCTCATGGGCTTATTGAAAGCCAGCGGCATCAACTTCATCAGTTGCCCCACGGAGAACGCCTACCTGCAGGGCCGTCAGGACACCTATCCCAAGCGCCGCGGACTGACCCGCGTAAAAGAACTCATCGAAGCCGGTATCAACGTATGTTTCGCGCAGGATTCCATTAACGATCCGTGGTACCCCCTGGGCAACGGGAACATGATGAATATCCTGGACAACGGCATTCACCTGACGCAGGTGGCTTCCTACGAGGAATTGGAAACGGCCTTTGACCTGATCACCTACAATGGAGCAAAAGCCATGATGGTGGAAGATCAATACGGATTGGAAGCGGGCAAACCTGCCAATTTCATTGTGCTGGACGAATCCTCGGTATTTGAAGCCATCCGCAAACGGGTGGGCGTGCTTGCCTCGGTTCGGAACGGGGACTTCCTGTTCCGCAGACGGGAGCCGCAATACGAAGTCCCCCTGAACATCTGATACCTATGAAACACCCGCAAAGTAGGAACCCGGCCTTTCCCTGGTTGATGATGATCCTTATGTCGTCGGTAACCTTCATCGGGATCCTTTCGGAATTGATGCCTTCGGGCGTGCT
>JAJUHF010000098.1 GCA_029268045.1 Anseongella ginsenosidimutans | reverse complement strand
CTTGTCATCCAGTCCGGCCGCGGCGCTTAACTGAGCCCGTCCGCCCTGATAGCCGTCCGGAGGGAAAAAGCCGGTAATCGGAAAGGGCGGTGTATTCAGGCAGACCGATGCCTGCGAAGCGGGAAGAACAAATTCAGGCTGGGTCACGGCGTGTACGATCATCCGTCTGCTTACGGCCGTGAAGCACGCGGTTCCGGTGGAGACAGTCAGGGTAATCTGTTTTTCGCCCGGGGTGGGGAACTGAAATTGGGGGTTCTTCTCGGTGGAACTTCCCTCGTTGTTGAAATCCCAGTGCCAGGAGGTGATTTCGCCGAAACTGACTGTGCTTTGGTCACTGAACTGCGCGGGCAGGTTCTGGCAGATCTCCCCGGGTAAATCAAATGCCGCCACGGGATCGGCCGCATTGATGGTAATGTCTTTGCTTAGCTGCCGGGTACATCCATATTTCGAGGTAGCCAGGAGGATTACGCGGTAAATTCCCGGCTCCGCGTACCGGTGCTGCGGATTCCTTTGGTCGGACGTGGCGCCGTCGCCGAAATCCCACAGATAGGTCATTTCCGTGTCGTCGGCAATCGAGGTCAGGTTCTCAAAGCGGACCAAGTCCTCCACGCAGGATGGCGGGATCTGAAAGTCCGGTTCGGGATAGGGGTTGGGTTCCACGGTGAATTCATATTCGATCACCAGATCTTCCTTATCCCCGCATTCGCTTCCGTCGCTTTTTAATATGATCAGCCTGGCGGTATAGTCCCCTGCGCTTTTGTAGGTATGTTCGTACGCGCTAAGTTTACTGAGATCGTCTTCGGGTTCGGTCACCTCCCCATCCCCGAAATCCCACCGGAAGGAATAGACCAGAAAATCCAGCTCGGCGCTGAAACGGACCGTCCGCCCGTCGCAGCTTTCCAGTCCGGTATAGATCTCGGGACCGGTTTCATGGCGGATGAATTTGGAGAAATCAATCAGGTTCGTCCCGGCCAGGTACGCGTACGATTCGTAGTTCCCAAAGCCGTAGGCAATGGCATTGAACCCACCGGCAGCGGCCAGGTGGTGGGTTCCTGTGGGTACCCGGAACCGCGCGTAGGAATAGGCGGGGTTGGCGGGTACGGGGACAAAGCTGGGACTGGGCTGCATTCCATCCAGCGTGAAGGAAGCCACATCGTTTGTCCCGATGATCACATTAATGTAATTGTCGGTAATATCCTGGGCGCTGGAGGAGTAAAGCGTGATTTCCCGAAGGTTCTGTTCGATGGGGCTTAAAATGACCATATCCGGATCGCCCGGGTAGGGAGGATGGTAAAAAGGATCCCGCAGGTCGTCCCGGGGGTTCCGGTCGTCGCAGGCCTGCGAGGGTGTGAACTGGGCAATGGACACCGGCTGGGTGGATTGGATGGCCAGGGGGGAGGTGAATGAAATTTCCCGGTATTCACCTGGGTTCAGCGTATAGCTTGTGCCATTGACCGTTACCGTGCTTGGCAGGTCGCCGGCCAGGATCCGAACCAGGTCGTAGGGCCGGTTTTCCATCGGTACGGCGATGTAATTCTTTCCCCAGCTGCTGAAGGCGAAGAGTTGCTGATAGAGGTTGTCGTGTCCCTGATTTCCGCAGCCAATGCGCACGCCTTTGCTTCCGGAATAAACCGCGATCTTTTTGCAGGTGCTGTTTTCAGGGATTTTCGTGGTGATCCGCGAGCCGGTCAGATCACCGGGGGATCGGACCTGATACACCTCGCCCCGCTGCAGCGTGATCGAAAAGGGAACTCCTGCCGGGCGTCCTCCTTCGGTCTGCGCCGTGGGCGTGATTTCAACGTGAGTATCGTCTTCCACGCCAATAATGGTGAATTGGGAATCCTCGTTATAAGTAATGGCCCGGTACTCCTGTCCCAGCGAGCGGGTGGGCATGACCAGGGTGGCACCGGAACGCTTTTCTCCGAAAATATGGGAATAGACCACGACCGGTTCACCGGAAGCAATGTGGATCCCTTTGAATTCGACGGCTTCCGAACTGCCCGTATAACTGGAGGAGAAAGGAAGGGGCACGGTGGTAATCCGGTTGGGGCTTACCGTGAACTGCCGGGAGAAACCCTGTCCCGGAATGGATACGGTACCCGATGTGCTCACCGAAGAGGTGATGTAAAGCGCCATTCCCGGCTGGGACAACTGCCCATTCTCTACGTTGATATGGGAGGTAAAGGTGGTCCAAAAGTCGGTACCCTCGTTGGTTGTATTCTGGGCCAATGATTCCAGTCCTGCCATCAGCAGAAAAACCGCTCCCCAGTATCTTCCTGTCCAGGTCAAGTTCAACGTAAAAATTAGTCCGCAGATCTTTACTAAAATAGCAAAAACCACTTGGATAAGCAATAAGAAACCGATGCGATCCCTTTAGCGGATAATCGAAAGCGAACCGGAGATGGGTGCCAGAAAGATACCGGGATCGATCAGATAGTAATATACTCCCGGAGGCAACGGAATGCCCCCTGCGGTGCCGTCCCAGGCCAACGGATAGCCGCGGGAATGGAAGACGAGCCTGCCCCAGCGGTTGAACACGTTAATCGAAGCGTTGGGGTAATCTGCAATGCCCTGGATTTCCCAGGTGTCGTTGACCCCGTCCTGGTTCGGGGTGAAGGCCGAAGGAATGACCAGTTTTTCCAGCACCTGAACCCGGACCGTATCGGTGGCGGTGCAGCCATTGGGCGTGGTGACCGTCAGTGTATAGGTAAGGCTCTCTGGGGGGGATGCCCGTGGATTGGCGACCGCGGGGTCATCCAGGCCCGTGGCGGGACTCCAGGAAAACCCAAAATCCCCATTTCCGTCATCCATTCCGGAAAGGCGGGCCGTTCCATCTAGCTGGACATGGGTTCCTTCCAGCATTTTTTTATCCGGGCCGGCTTCGGCCAGCGCGGCAGGGTGTACCGTGATCCGGTCGGTGGCTAGGTATTGACACCCGCTGGTATTGCGTAGCGTATAGGTTATTTCGTAGGTTCCCGGGCCGCCAGCGGCCCGGGGATCAAAGTATCCGCCCGAAACACCGGGTCCGAGATAAACGCCGGGATGATCGTTTCCTTCCGCCAGGGGCAGGCCTCCTTCGAGGAGAAGCGGAGCATCGTCCGCGCAGAGCGACCGTACCGGGAGATTGAGCGTGACCACCGGAGGGAGCACCGTCAGTTTGGCGGCGCGCGTATGAAGCGGGGCGCAGCCCAGCGCCGGGGTGGTCAGCCGGCAACGGTAGTAATATTCACCCGGGCTATCCGTTGGCGGATAATAACGGTTTGACGGCGTACCAGTCTGGGCGGGCAACGCGGCTGCCCAGGGACCCGCTGGATCCCGGCTGACTTCCCAGCGATAGTCCGGCGCCGGATATCCCCCGCTGGCCTGGACCTCAAAGAAAGGGGTTTCATTCAGGCAGGCCGCGATATCTTCCGGTTGCCGGTTCACGCTGAGCGGAGGCACCACCGTGATCCGTGCCGGGCTGGATACCACCCGGCAGAATTCGCTGGACAGATTGGCGGGATTGTTCGCCGCCACGATGCGGTATTGACGGCTCGCGTCGGTGGGGACTCCGCGCAGGGAACTGCTCATTTCGCCCGGAAGGTCCATCCAGCCGGAATGATCATCGGGGCGTACCTGCCATTGGTACAGCGGGGTGTCGAAGCCGGCGCTGATGCTGCTTTCCAGGTCGAGGGTGGCACCGGGACAGGCATAAAGCATGCCGTCGGCGGTCAGCCCTTCGGCGGTGACCGTCAGGCCCGGCCCGCATGCGCGGAAGGTAATATCGTCAATTGCCAGGTCGTTGCCGCAGCCCCCCGGATTATTATTGATCATGACCAGGTAGAAATCGGTTTCATCGCCGGTATTAAAGGTGAATCCGTATTGTTTCCATTCGGGAATGGCGGTGGGTTCAATATCTCCGGTCGCCACCTCGTCTATCCGGTTGCCGTGGAGATCTTCGATACGGAACAGGACGTTGGGACGCTTGGCATGCCCGGCGCAGGTTTCCGGGGTGTTGGCATTGATGATCCAGGCGCTGAATTCGAAATCGGTATTCTGGCATACGGTGACCTGCTGCCGGTAAAACTCGCCCGGCTCGTTGCTGGCATTGACCACCAGCATGTAGCCGTTTTCGTCACCGGGTGTATGGTCTTCCATGACGTGCCAATCGGGTTTGGCCTGATTGACATTGCTTGCCAGGGTATATTGTCCATCGTGTTCAATGATCTGGGGAACGTAAAAGTAGGTCGTGACACCCGCTTCCAAGGGTGGTCCAAAGCCCGGGCCGCTTCCAAAATCGATATTTACGATCGGGTCCCCCAGGCTGCCCTGACAGGTTTCCGGTACGGATTGGCCGTAAAGCGCTGTGTGGATGAGCACCAGGAGGATGAAACACACAAACAGAATCGGATCGCGGGTTTTACCGGTAAAAAGTTGCATAGGCACAGTAAACTGCCGGCGGTCGCCTTACCAGACATTGGTTGGGCATAAGGCACCTCCTTCGTTGTTCAAAAGAATACCCAGAATAATCTCATGACTGCCGCTGGTATATTTCTGCAAGTCGGACGTCACGTAATCGTACGCGTAGCTGACGTTGATCAGGGGACTGATATTGATTCCCGCCATGGCGGCGAATCCATCCCGTTTTCGATAGGATACCCCTGCCCAGAAGCGATCGCGGTACATCATCTTGAAATTGATATCAAAGGTAACCGGTACCGGCTCCACCATCTTCAGCATGACCGAGGGGGTGGCGCTTAGGGTTTCATTTACCGGGAAGCGGTATCCGGCCGTCACAAAGTAATGCCGGTACAGCTTGCTGTCGGGGTTGGGCGTGTGGCTGTTGAACGTGAGTTTGCTTTCAACCAGGTTCTGTGCCGCGGCCCCGATGAAGAAATTAGGGGAGTACAACCAGATACCGGTATGGATGCTGGGTAATAACTGGGAATAGTTGCCTTTGGTAAGTACGGCGTCGTTGGGATTGGTCAGCTGGAGGGCATCGGTGTTCAGGGAATATTCCACGATGCCGGCGCTCACGCCGAACGCCGCTACCAGGCTCCTGCTTACCGGGAGGTGAAATGCATAGGCTGCCGTACCTGAAAACCGCTGCGTGGGTCCTGTTTTATCCAGTACAACCGCCCCGCCCAAACCGTGCCGCCGGCCTTCCAGGTCGGAAGCGATCAAACCGTGAATGGTCGCGTAGGCCGTCACCGGCGCGTCCTCAATCCCAACCCATTGCGCGCGGTAGCTTAATTTTACGTCCGTATAATCTTCAATCCCCGCCACGGCCGGATTCAGGATGAAATTGTTGGCCATGTACATGGTGTATTGCGGCTGCTGCTGGGCGCTGAGCGCGCTTGCCCAAGATAAAAGAAGGTAAATAGACAGCAGTTTTCTCATCCCGGTTTTGTTACGATCCGTGCCGCGTCCAAGGCAAAGCTGAAGATAAAGTTACTTAAAATCGGTGAACAATTTTCATGCCTGTAGGGTCTGTTCAATCCAGCTCCTTTAACCGGGCAGTTTTAAAAAAAAAAACTATATTTGCATGAACGGGGCTTTACGGCCTTTCTTTTTACATCTAATCCTCCACGTTTAATGCGCTTGAAATCGTCCGGAGGTAATTTCACGATACCAAACGTTATTTCAATTCGTATTCTATGGGAGGGGTAATCGTTTTTTAATATAAAATTAGCATGTGATGATTGAATGGCACGAACGAATGTATTGGGGGAACACCTTACAGGCTTATCTGGTAGCCGCCGGGATCGTACTGCTTGGGGTGATCGTCCTGAAGTTATTAAAGGGCCTGGCGCTTCGGCGGTTGCGGAAATTCGCCGGGGCGACCCAGACCGGGATTGACGACCTCATCCTAAACATGCTGGAAAAGGGAGTTTTGCCTTTGCTTTACATCGTCTTGGTTTACTTTTCACTGAAAACGCTCTGGTTAAGCCCTTTTTTGACCAAGACGCTGAAAGTGGCAATGGCGGTGGTTACCGTGTTTTTCATCGTACGTATCTTAACGATGGGGGTCTCCAGCCTGTTGGAATATTATTTTGCCAAGCAGGGAAAAACCGAAGCCAAGAACGCGATGAACGGGGTCATGATCATTACCCAGATCGTGCTGTGGGTATTCGGGGTGGTTTTTTTACTGGGTAACCTGGGACTGGATATCGGTTCCATCCTGGCCGGACTGGGAATCGGGGGTATCGCCATCGCGCTGGCCGCGCAGAATATTCTGGGGGATATCTTCGCGTATTTTTCCATTCTTTTCGACCGGCCCTACGAGGTGGGCGAATTCCTGATCGTCGGCGAACGACTGGGTACGGTGACCTATATCGGGGTGAAGACCACCCGGATCCAGAGCCTGTCGGGCGAAGAGCTGTCCTTTTCCAACCACAACATGCTGAATGAATGGATACACAATTATTCCCGGATGGAAAAACGACGGGTCGTGTTCGGATTCAACGTAGCCTACGGTACGCCGGCCGATAAACTGGAACAGATTCCGGGCATTGTAAAAGAGATAATCCTGGCTCAGGACAAGGTGGAACTGGATCGGGTACACTTTGCCCAGTTTAAGGAGTATTACCTGTTTTTTGAAGCGGTATACTATTCCATGGAGCCGGGATATACCGAATACATGGATAAACAACAGCGGATTAATCTGGCCATTTATCGGAAGTTAGAGGAAATGGGAGTCCAGTTCGCGTTCTCCACGACGCGGAATGTCTTTTTGCAGACGGCGGACCCGGATTCCCCGAAATTGCCTCAACCGCCGGCTGAATAATCGCCGGTCGTTGCGGACTTGTCCGCGGCGCGTGATCAGGCGGTACCGGAGCCCGCGGAAAGAGACGCCGCGGGGCCATCGCCATCGGGCCGGTAGATGAGTGACCGCAGGTCGTCGGACGCCGGCAGTTCAAAGACTTCGAGTTTGAAGTACTTCACGGCGGAAAGCAGGTGGTCGAAAATATCGGCCATTGCGCTTTCATGCTGAACCCAGCGGACGTCCGAGGTAAACATGTACAGCTCCAGCGGCAGCCCGTTTTCCTCCGGACTCAATTGCCTCACGATGTAGGTCAGGTTCGTGTTGATACCGGGATGATTCCAGGTATACAATTCGACGTATTTCCGGAAAAGCCCCACATTGGTCATATTGCGGCCATTGACCGGCATGGTCTGATCCGCTCCGGTTTCCTCATTGTACCGGTCAATCTCAGCCTGTCGTTCTTCAATATAGGGTTTCAGGAGCTGGATCTTCTTCAGCTCTTCGATCTCTTCCCGCTTCAGGTAGCGGATGCTGGAAATCTTCAGTTTGATGGCCCGTTTAATCCGCCGTCCGCCCGACTCTTGCATGCCCCGCCAGTTCTTGAACGAGTCGGTGATCAGGTAATAGGTAGGAATGGTAGTAATGGTCTTGTCCCAGTTCTGGATTTTTACCGTATTCAGATTGATTTCCTGTACGAAGCCATCGGCGCCGTATTTGGGCATCTCAATCCAGTCGCCGATGCGCACCATGTCGTTGGTGGATACTTGGATGCTGGCCACAAAGCCCAGGATGGTGTCCTTGAAAACCAGCATCAGGATGGCCGTGGCTGCCCCCATGGCGGTGATGAAAACCCAGATGTCTTTTCCGGTAAGCAGGGAAAAGATCACCAGCCCGGCAAAAATGTACATGATGATGCTGATCACCTGGAGGTAACTTTCCAGCGGTTTGTCTTTGAAGGCATCCTTGGTACGCAGGTAATCCCGGATGGAGCGCAACACCGCGCGGATAATCCATATGCCCAGAAGGATCATGTAGATGTCGGCAACCACCTTGACCGGATGGATCAGTTCCGGGAAATGTGCCAGGACGATTGGAATCGCCTGCACCACGATGATCAAGGGGATGATCCGGGCAACGTAGGCCATGGTCCGGTTTCCGATCAGGAAATCATCGAAATGGGTGTTTGTCTTTTGAGCTAACTTGCCCAGGGTTTCCACCAGTATCTTTCGGGTCAGGAAAGCGATGGCCACGACAAGGATTCCCACGACCATAAGTAGCACCATCATGTTCAGATACATGGCCGCGGTTTCGGGAATACCCCAACTCAAAAGTTTCTCATAAAGCCAGTCGTTCAAAATTGTTTCCAGTGTAGCGTTTGTCAAATTCATTGTTTTTCAGCAGAGTTTAAGCATTCGTCCAACAAAAAAATCAAGGATTGGTAGTTTTCTCCCACCGCTTCCGAAAGGGCCATTTCGCACGTTCGGGCCGATGAATAATACCCTTGGTAGTGCTGCTGCTTTACCTCGGCGGCCTCGGGGGCGGTGGCCGATGCGGTCAGCTCCGGGAACAGAAATCCGCGGTCCCCGGCCATGCCGCAACAGCCCGAATTCAGTGGGACAGTCACTTTCTCGGCCAGCTGCATGGCAACCGAGAGGAATTTATTTTCCAGGCCCATGTGCTGAAGAGAGCAAACCGGGTGAAGTACGATGTGACCCGGTTTTTTACGCAGGGAGACCCGGGGAAGCAGGTAGTCGGCCAAAAAGTCGATGCTGTCGATGATCGTCAGGGAATCAAAACGCCGTTGGTTTTCAGCGTGCAGCGCGGGACGGCTTTCCTGCAGGGTATGGGTGCAGGAGGTGATATCCAAAACCACAGGGAGCCGGCCCTGATGGGTCCAGCGCCAGAGTTTTTCAATCGTCTGGTTTGCCGTATGGGAAAAAGCCGGGGAAAATCCCTTCGATGAGAAAGGCTGTCCGCAGCAGCTTCCCTGGATGTCCGGCGGCAGAAACAAGGGAATTCCGGCCCGGGAGGCTACGCGCAGAAAAGTTTCGGTGATGCCCTGGCTGTTTCCCGGCGGGCGTCCCATGACCCGGGAAATGCAGGTGGGGAAATAGACCGCTCCGTAAGCCGCGGAATCCTTCCCAGGGCGCAGTGGGGGCGCAACCTGAAGTTGATTGGACCACAGCGGGAAGGAGGGGATGATTTTTTTCAGTCCTCCGGTTAGACGCCGCATCGCGTGCTTCCCCAGGATCCGGTTCAGCATTTGTCCGGATTGAAGGGCGGTTCTGACCAATATTTCGACCAAACCGAAGTTTTTTGCAGCCAATAGGGCCAGGCGGTTGGCCGATTTGCTGTGGTTTTCCCGCCGGAGCCGTTTGACCAGCGCGCCGGTATTGATGTCCACCGGACAGGCTGTAGCACACAGGCCGTCTACCGCGCAGGTATCCAGTCCGTCGTAGCGGTATTGTTGGAGAAGAAGCGCGTGTTTGGCCCGGTCGCCTTTCTTTTCAAGTTTTTTGAGCTCGCGCCGTATCACAATCCGTTGCCGGGGAGTCAAGGTGAGATTCCGGCTGGGGCATTTGTATTCACAGAAACCGCATTCCATGCATTTATCCACTTCCGCTTCCACCTGCGGCATTTCCTTCAGATGGCGAATATGGGCCTGGGGGTCGTCGTTAATGATGACCCCGGGATTGAGCAGGTTTTCCGGGTCGATGCAGTCTTTCAGTGATTTCATTACCTGATAGAGTTCGCCGCCCCATTCGGTTTCCACGAACGGCGCCATGTTGCGTCCCGTTCCGTGTTCGGCTTTCAGGGCGCCATCGTATTTGTTGACCACCAGCGATACCACTTCATCGAGAAAGATCCGGTATTGGGTTACCTTATCGGGAGCATCGAAAGCCTGGGTGATTACGAAATGGATGTTGCCGTCTTTTGCATGGCCGAAAATAATGGCTTGATCGTATCCGTGTTTGGCGAACAGCGCCTGCAGATCCGTCACCGCCTCGGCCAGTTTCTCGACCGGGAAGGCGATGTCTTCCAAAATCACCGACGTGCCGCTCATCCGGACCGCCCCGATAGCGGGAAAGAGGCCCTTGCGGACTTTCCAGAGAAAAGCCTGTTCCAACGGGTCTTCGGTGAACTGCGGCGGGCTAAGCAGCTCAAGATCCGGTACCGAGGCGAGAAACCCGTCGATCTTCCGGCGGACTTCCTCCGGGTCGTTTCCCTGAAATTCCACCAGCAGGGCGGCTGCCTGATCCGGAAGCGTTTTAATCAATTCCGGAATTCCCTTGATGTGCACGATGGATCGCAGCGAAGCACGGTCCATTAATTCCACCG
>JAJUHF010000097.1 GCA_029268045.1 Anseongella ginsenosidimutans | reverse complement strand
CTCACAATTGCGATAAAAGGAGGCTGTGAAGAAGATGATTTTCGGATAGCGACCGGTTTCATGAGGCAGGATAAATCGCTGAATCCGAACGGGACGGTAACGTCCAACTAGTCGCCACCCGGCATCCCGGCGCGATTGTTTATTCAGGCGCTCCAAAATGGTGTTCCGGTTGCCCGATCATCTCGTCGATTGATCGGTTGTCGCTTTGCGTAAACGCGCCGCCTCAACCCATTCGTCGTAGAGGCTTCCCCACTCCGTATAGTGCACCTTATATTTCGCTTTGTCGATTTCCAAGACGGTGCCTTTATACCATCCGCCCGACCATAAAATCTCCACCTGTTCGCCCACCACGTATGAATTTGCCGTTGGTGATTTGCCCTGATCTGGCGTGGCGCTGGGAACGTGACCGGCGGTTTCATGCGGACCCGCTTCAGCTTCGGGATGTGTAGCTTGCGTTGTGTCTGAACCGGACACATCGTCGTGTTCCGGCCTGCTTCCCTTCCATCGGCTGCCTGTTGCCGCATGCCCTCCCACTTCACCAAACAGGACCACCAACTGGTCGGTTTCTGTGTTATACCAAAAATCATAGGTATTGCCTGGCTTATCTGAAATCCGGTAATAATCCCGTCCTGGTTGGGCATACCAGGGATCTACCTTTTTCAGGGATCCTTGCCTGTCGCCCCATATGTACTTTCCATTGGTCTTTATTACCAATCGGTTCATGGGCGCGCCAGGTGTATAAACTTGATACACCGCCGCGTCCCGGCTTGTGTAATTAATAGCCCCCGGGATCCATACCTCCCATTCTCCAACGAATCGCTTGATCTCTTGCGAGTGGCCGAAATTGATTTGAACGGTTACGGCCAACAATACCAGAATTGTCCGGCAAATTAATGTCTTCATCTCAAAAAAATAAGGGCGATATTACGAAAAAGCGCAATGGAAAGTCATTCTTTTCTTTTGGTTTGCCGAGTTTCTTGAATTTAGTTATTATTTTTATTCGGCCCAGCCTTGGTCTGGAAAACAAAAACGGCCAATATCGATTATGCAAAAGTATGATTCGGCATTCTAGCAACCCAAGAGGATCGCAGGGAAGCATGCCGTTGGTATAATACGTATGAAAAACTCGTATCTGTTTTTGCATGTCGCCATTGTCCTCGCGGGATTCACGGCTGTTTTCGGAAAACTCATATCTCTCAACGAAGGACTGTTAGTCTGGTACAGGCTACTATTCACATCCATCATCCTCTTCCTGATTTTAAACCTGTTCAGGAAACCCGACCGGATTGCTTTCGGGGACAAGTATAGCATTGCCAAAATCGGGATGCTCCTAACCATACATTGGATTTTCTTCTACGCGAGCATCAAATATTCAAACATTTCCATCGGGGTGGTATGCTATTGCCTGACCAGTTTTTTCACGGCCGTTTTCAAGCCGTTGATTGACAGAACGCGATTTAAGTTATCCGAATTGCTGTTGAGCGCATTGACATTGTTGGGTATCGGCCTGATCTTCCATTTCGATGTTTCCTATCGCTTAGGTCTCGTCCTGGGAGTCATTTCTTCAGCATTTGCTGCACTCTACACGATATATAACGAACGGTTGGTAAAGCGGTACGACAGCATGCTTATGAATTATTACCAGATGATCGGCGGAACCGTGGGCCTGACTGCCCTGTTACCCGTTTACCTTTATTTCGTTCCCGTGGAAAGTCTTTTTCCCGGTTGGAAAGATATCGCATATCTGATTCTCCTGTCACTTTTCTGCACGGTGGGATTATATGTGTTATTTGCCGAAGCGTTGAAAAGGATTCCGGCATTTACGGTCAACCTGAGCTTCAACCTCGAGCCAATTTATTCGATAATCATGGCATTTCTATTTTTCGGGGAAGCCAAAGAGGTAAATACTGCGTTTTACGCCGGGTTATTGCTCGTCATGACATCCGTTGCCTTGCAAAGCTATGTTTCCGTCAGGAAGGTTGTCCGATTTTGAGAATTCGCCTGAGTGGATGGACTTTGTTAAATCCGTAGTCAAGAACGGCAATAGCTGGTTCGCAAAATCGGAATTGGGAGAAATTAAAGTAGAATTTGTATCGTGGAATAAAATATCCCTTTAATGGGATTGAATATGCCCTGGCAATTTCAGAGCTTCGCACCGTTACCAATAAACCAAAAAGTATGAGTAAGGGACGACTCACGGAAAATCAAATCGAAATATATCAAGGCAATGATGGATTAACTCAAATCGAGGTCAAATTTGAGCAGGACACTGTGTGGTTGAACCAAAAACAACTGTCTGAACTCTTTGGTAAAGATGTTAGAACCATAAATGAACACATTCAAACCATCTATAAGTCAAAAGAACTGGACCAAGAACCAACTATCCGGAAATTCCGGATAGTTCAATTGGAAGGCAATAGAAAGGTCGCCAGGAACATTGATCATTATAATCTCGATATGATAATTTCCGTAGGTTACCGGGTAAATTCCAGACAAGGCACTCAATTCCGCCAATGGGCTACTCAACGGCTTAAAGATTACCTGGTCCAAGGCTACGCCGTCAACGAAAGACGTTTGGAACAAAAGCAGCTGGAAGTACAGACATTGAAAGACGGCATCCGTATTTTAAGCCGTGCTATTGAAGAAAAAATAGAGGATTCACAACTGGAATGGTTAAACCAGTTCGCGAAAGGCCTGGAATTGCTGGACGACTACGACCATGAGAAACTGGATGCCAAAGGCCTGAGTAAACAGCAGGCTGTCTATCCTGATATCCAGGAATACCAAGAAGTGGTTGTAGCCATGAAGCAGGATTTTCAGTCTGGGGTATTTGGTAGAGAAAAAGACGGAAGCTTCCAAAGTGCCGTTTCGCAAATTGCCAAAGGCTTTGGCGAGGAAGATTTCTATTCTTCTCTCGAAGAGAAAGCTGCGACGCTGTTATATCTTATTGTCAAAAACCATGGTTTCGTGGATGGCAATAAGCGGATTGCCGCAGCCTGTTTCCTGTTGTTTTTAGAGAAAAACCAGGTATTGAATAAGGGGGATGGGGAGGCAATCATCAGCAGCGATGCCTTGGCCAGCCTGACACTTTTCGTTGCGGCTAGCAAGCCTGAAGAAATGGATACCGTGAAGAAATTGATTATTAGTGTGTTGAATAGGAATAGGTAGTCGTAATTTGCGTTTGAAAAAATTATTCCAATGGCCATACAAATAGAAAAACAACGTACAGTCATTTGTAAAAATTAAACCTTTTTCACCCACCTAGAACCACCCGTTCATGGATGACCATTTACTTTCGCTTTAAAAGCCTGCTGTAGTCAATTTCGTCAAATACAAACTCCAGCTGCCTCGCATTGTCACAGTAATTTACAATGAGGTCAAAGTTGGAAGCGTTGACAGCCGGTATATAAAGCCGATGGTAATTGCCTGTCGGACTAGAATATTCAAATACTGCCATTTTTGTTGCCGGATCTATAATATGGATTGTTAAAGTAAACGGCGAGGAATTATCCTTGTACGGATTTAACAATGAGAAAACATAGCGTGAATCAGATGATTTTTTGGCCGACAACAATGGAAATGGAACAGGGCGCTCCCAGGCATCCAATAAAATTAGTTCTTGGGTATTAATGATGCGCCTGCGTTTATATCCTCCGTCCGATGGCATATATAGATAATACCTATCGTTGTACTTATACAGCGGCAACCAATTTTGCGGCAAATCGTCTATAGTTGCTCTTCAAAACTACCTGGGTATTCTCGTTCGATTGTAGATTTGTAGGCACGATAGCGCTTTGCGTCCCGCTCATCCAATGAAAAGTCCAGCAACCGTTTATAATGGTTCGATTCTTTGTCTTTATCGATGTAAATTGCGTGATAATAGTTCTCCGTGACCTTTCTATGAATAAACACGGTATCGCTATAGTTGGTCTCCACATTTTCTGAAGAATCCGCCACGTTTACGAGCGGGAGGTCAATTGGATAGTTAGCTGCGCATTTACCTGTTACCCTGATTAAATAAGGGCATACAAGAAAAAACAATAGCGCTATCTGAGGCATTTATAAAAGTAGCATTTTTTTGTGAATCAAAGCGGCGGAAGCTGGCCGTTACCTTGCAACAAATTTTCAGGTATCCATCCGCCGCACCTGCGCGATCATGTTATTATCCACTTCGGTGTATTATTACCGTTCTCATCGCCGTCCGGATGCCCCGGTCCGAAAGCGGAATAAAATATCCCTTTAATGGGATTGAATATGCCCCGGCTATTTCAGAGCTTCGCACCGTTACCAATAAACCAAAAAGTATGAGTAGACGACGAACCCGGGTGAAGGAGGTGGACAACTATGCGAAATACGCCGACATCGACGACCGGTTCGCATCCAAAACACGAAACGTGGACCTGACCATCCCAGGAAATTTCAGAATGCTTTGCGCCATTCTTTCGGTAAAGCCGAAAAAAGTGATATCAGACTTCATGGGACTGGTGAGCGATTTTCCGGTTGAAAACGCCACGGGTAAGCAACGGAATGCGGCACAGCAACTATTTCTCTTATGCGGATACGGTCAACCTCAGTATTCCCGGAAGCAGATAAACCAAATGTTCACGGAATTGAAGGCGATCAGAACCTTACGTGATTCGACTGAAAACATGGATTGGAACGACCGGGAGCTATTCTGGAAAAGCAACCATATGTATATGCAATATTGGTTTAAACGGTGGTTTGAAATGAATAGGCGCCAGGAAGATTTTTCTGTTCTGGAAAAATACTGATTGGGTAGGTCGATTCGCTGATGTTATTCTTCCGGGATACTTCTTCCACGCGCGTGCCACTTTCAAACTGCTTCAGGGCAAAGGCGATCTGCGCCTCGGTAAATATGCTCATGGCAAAGTTTCCCTTTTTTACATGAAATGGATTAATGAACTACCTGTTATATAATCCATCTTTTATCGAGTAGGTAGCTTATTATAATGCAAGTTTTTCCTTAATAATGATTTCTTATGATGAAAATTCTCTCCTTAATTCAAAGGAAGCTAAAAAATCGAAATTTCTAAAGAATTGGATAATCCGGACCATCCGTTTTCCCCCTGCCCTCCTCAAGAAACAGGGATTAGCTCCGCAAGCCGCCGGCTGTTCAGCCGGCTTCCCTTGCTCCGCTTTTCCCTTACCCTCCGGGCGGGGTGACTAAATGAAACAATGCCCCGGCCGCGCCTGCGGCGCGGCCTGTTTTTTGCGTCCTCTGGTTTTGCCCCAGCAAGCTCGGACAAAACCTCCAAAACGCAAAAAACCCTGGCTTTCGCCAGGGCTTTTTTCATTTGTCGGGGTGGCGGGATTCGAACCCACGGCCTCTTCGTCCCGAACGAAGCGCGCTACCGGGCTGCGCTACACCCCGATTCGTAATCGGTCCGCGATGTGAATTTCTTCGCGGCATGTTTTCCCTTTACAAACTTGCTAGTTTACTGGGCCTTGAAAAGAAAATTCCTCCAAATACGCAAGTAGGAATTCCCGGGTAAACAGCAATTGAAGCCTGCGTGCGGGCAACGGTGTTTAACCGAGCAAACTTCCGAACAACCTTCCGTCCGGGTCGCTGGTTGGAGCCGATGACGGGATTCGAACCTGCGACCTATTCATTACGAATGAATTGCTCTACCAGCTGAGCTACATCGGCTTCTGTTTTGTTTTTTAAAGAACGTGGGCCCTTTCGGGCGCATCCACCGGTTATCGTTTGACCTGCACAGCAAGCGGCTTTACCGTCCTGCTCAGGGCGCGGATCTTCCGGCGGGCGTGCAAATTTGCGAATTTAGTTTGAATTCTTATAACCTTCTTTTTCAATTTCTGCAGCCGTGCGCAAGACTTTGTCCCGCAGGCCGTCTTTGTAAGCATCCAGACGCTGGGCTATTTCCGGGTCGGAAGCGCCTAAAATGGACGCGGCAAGGATGGCGGCATTGGTAGCGCCGTTCAGGGCAACCGTAGCCACGGGAATGCCGGCGGGCATCTGGAGGATGGACAGGACCGAATCCCAGCCGTCGATGGAATTGGAAGATTTAATGGGAACGCCGATTACGGGAAGTGAAGTCAGGGAGGCTACCATACCGGGTAAATGGGCGGCGCCTCCGGCGCCGGCAACAATCACCTTCAGGCCGCGCGCGCGGGCCTGGCGGGCGTATTCCACCATGCGGTCGGGGGTGCGATGGGCCGAAACGACGGTCAGCTCGAAATCGATTCCCATGTTTTCAAGAAAGACAGCGGCTTCCGACATGATCTTCAGATCGGATTGGCTGCCCATGATAATTCCTATTTGCGGTTTGGCCATCAGGCTATGATTTTAAATTTTTCCTTTATGATCCGGGCCTTTTCCAGGGCTTTTTCCAGATCGTCGTCCATGATCGTAACGTGGCCCATTTTCCGGAACGGCTTCGTCTTCTTTTTGCTGTAAAGATGTACATGCGCACCTTCCAGTCCGGCTAGTTCGGCAAATCCCTGGTAGCGGGCATCGCCGGTATAGCCGGGCGCACCAAGCAGATTGACCATGACGGCCTTCGAGCAAAGCGCCGTGCTGCCCAGGGGAAGGTTCAGGATGGCACGCAGATGTTGTTCGTATTGAGAGGTCACGCAGGCTTCGATCGTATGGTGGCCGCTGTTGTGCGGGCGCGGAGCCAATTCGTTCACCCATAATTTACCGTCGGGCGTAGCGAACATCTCCACGGCCAGCAAACCGACCAGATCCAGCTTTTCAATTACTTTGACTGCGATTTCACGGGCTTCCCGGGCCATTTCCGCCGGGATGGAGGCCGGGCTGAAAAGCATTTCCACCAGGTTGGCGTCGGTATTGAATTCCATCTCCACTACGTCGTAAGTAGCCACCTGACCCGACTCGTTCCGGGCCACCAATACGGAGAGTTCCTTTTCGAAATTCACCCGTTCTTCCAGGATGGAAGGTTCGTTGAATGCGTTGGAAAGATCATCGGCTGAGTTGATCATATACACCCCTCTCCCATCGTAGCCGGATTTTCGAAGTTTTTGAACGGCCGGAAACTTATCCAAATGCTGTTGCAGCTCATCCCGGTCGGCGATTTTTATAAAGGGAGAGGTTGGGATGCCGTTGGCAACGAAAAAGTCTTTCTGAAGGCCCTTGTCCTGGATCAGCTCAATCAGCTGCGGTTGGGGAAACACCCGCCGGCCTTCCTCCTGAAGCCGCTTCAACGCTTCCACATTGACGTTTTCAATTTCGATGGTTAACAGGTCCAGGCTTTTGCCAAAGTGATATACGTCGTGGAAATCCTTGAAGGAACCCACCTTGAAATGATGGCAGTACGAACTGCATGATGCGTTGTAATCGGGGTCGAGCACATGCACCTCAATCCCAAAATCCATGGCGGATTGAATGAGCATTTTGCCTAACTGACCGCCACCAAGAATGCCTAATCTGAAATCTGCTGAATTAAATGTCTGCATCTGAATAAATGATGTGACAATATTACGCAATTTCAGGCACTTAATTCATACTTGGATCCTGCGGGAAGTGTACAATGTGCTCGTATTTTTTTCCCATACTCTTTACTACGCCGGCCCACAGGGCGTTATCGTCCTGACTGAAAACAAAATCCTTCCGCGACTCGGCGACCAGCCAGGCATTGTCTTCCATTTCATCCTCAAGCTGACCCGGCGACCAACCGGAATAGCCGATGAAAAAACGAATATCGTCCCGCGAAAGATAATTCTTTTCCAGCAGGACCTTGATCGTCTCAAAATTTCCGCCCCAGAAAACTCCGTCCTTTATTTCTTTGGAATCATCCACCTGTTCCCCCAGCCGATGCAGGAAATGCAGGGTATTGTTTTCCACCGGTCCTCCGATGTACACCGGGAAATCTTCTTCCACATCTTCGATGATGTCTTTCAGTGTCAGAATGGAGGGTTGATTCAGTACAAAACCAACCGCGCCCTGTTCGTTGTACTCGGAAAGGTAAACGACCGAGCGTCTGAAATTCGGATCCAGCATAAAGGGCTCGGCCAGCAGCAACCGGCCTGCCTGCGGTCTGAGTTCGCCAATCATACGCTTTTTCTATTAGGTACGTAAAAACTACTCAAAACGATTCACTATCGCAATTTTTTTGCATAATAAAAAGTAAGTTTGCACATCCGATCATGAATACAAAAAAAGACATTCTCAGGCAGCTCCGCAAGGAGTACACCCGCCAGGGCCTGACCAGAAGGGAGGTTGCCCCCACTCCCGTCCAACAGTTTGAACTTTGGTTTCTGGAGGCATGGGATTCACACGTTCCCGAACCCAATGCCATGACACTTTGTACGGTTGGCAAAGCCGGAAAACCCAGTGCAAGGATCGTGCTGCTAAAAGACTTTGACGAACGAGGTTTCACCTTTTATACCAATTACCGGAGTTTGAAGGGACAACAGATCGCTGAGAACCCCCACGTGTCCCTTAGTTTTTTCTGGCAACCGCTCGAACGGCAAGTGCGCATTGAGGGACGTGCGGAAAAAATTTCCGAAAACGAATCGGATGAGTATTTTAATTCCCGCCCGCGGGGAAGTCGGCTTGCTGCCCTTGTCTCGCCGCAAAGCCAGATCATTGAAAGCCGGGACTGGCTGGAAGCAAAATGGAGTGAACAAAACGCCGCCTTTCCCGAAAACGAAGTGATTACGCGGCCATCGCATTGGGGCGGATTCCGTGTAAAACCGCTCCGGGTGGAATTCTGGCAGGGACGCGATAATCGCCTGCACGATCGGATTCTCTACGAAGCCGATAACGAAACCGAAAACCAATGGACCGTTCATCGCCTGGCACCCTAAGCATCCGGTTTATTGATTCCGGTCAAACCATTCCGTTGCGCTCCTCGGTGCTGCGACCGGGAAACCCGGTGGAAACGGTATATTTCGAGGGCGATCACAACGCCGACAGCTTTCACCTGGGCGCTTTTCCCGATGGTCCGATGGCTTCCCGCCACCAGGCCATCTCGGTGGCCAGTTTCTATCCCAACCGGCATGCGGATTTCAAGGAACCTACGCAATATCAATTACGCGGCATGGCAACCGACCCGGCTTATCGCGGGATGGGCGCAGGCAGCCAGCTCCTCCGTTTCGCCTTGAATCATCTGAAAGAAAAACAGGTGGATCTCCTTTGGTGCAATGCCCGGGAATATGCGATTCCTTTTTACCGGAAATTGGGTTTCCGGGAAATGGGGCCGCTTTTTATGATCCCCGATGTATGCCTCCACCGGGTCATGTATATTCCCATAGAATAAAATCCCCAAACCAGTGGGTAAAACTCTACACTATTGTGAATATCGCTCCACTTGATTTGCCGCTGGCGCTGTATTTTAAAACTAGCAGCGTATAAAAACTGCCCTAAAATGAAGAACCCCGCGGGGAGCGGGGTTTCTTCATTACCTAAACTAACCTAAACCTATGAAATTTGGAGCTTTTGAATCTTTTTTCTTGTTTTTACTTTTACCTTATCCACTAAGTAGTAAAGAACCGGTACAAGTATCAACGTAATGAATGTACCAAAAATCAGGCCAAAAACCATCGTCCAGGAAAGCGGGCCCCAAAAAGCCGCGTTATCGCCTCCAAAGAAGATTTTTGGGTTGAATTCGGTAAACATCGTCACGAAGTCGATATTGAATCCGACAGCCAGCGGGATCAATCCCATGGTGGCCGCCAAGGCTGTCAGAATAACAGGTGTCATCCGGGTTTTTCCTGCCTCAATAATGGCCTCGCGGGTTTCCACCCCCTGTTCAATCAACAGGTCGGTGAATTCCACCAGCAGAATCCCGTTCCGCACCACCACGCCTGCCAATGCGAACAGCCCCACTCCGGTCATGACAATTGAGATCTCCATTCGGAAGAGTGAAAACCCAATAAGTACACCAATAATACTGAAGAAGATCTCAGCCAGGATAATAATCGGTTTGCTCAGCGAATTGAACTGAGTCACCAGCACCATGAAGATCAGGCCAAAAGACACCAGAAACGCGACCTGCAGAAAGCCGGAAGTTTCCGCCTGGTCTTCCTGTTCCCCGGTCATCCGGATCTCAATCCCCGCGGGCGCCTGGTAATTGCCCAGGGCCTCCTGGATTTCTCCCACTACCGCGTTGGCGTTATAATCGCTCAACACATTGGATGAGAGGCTGATTACTCGCTT
>JAJUHF010000096.1 GCA_029268045.1 Anseongella ginsenosidimutans | reverse complement strand
GTTATTGGCCGTCATTACGTCGTCGCCGTGCTTACCCACATAGCCCGAGCCCTGACGAACCAAAATGTCCGATAGGACGGCATGTTCGTGGATGTTTGCCATGAAGATGCGGCCGCGTTGTTCTTCGGGGAAGGCATCCGATTGATAGATCCGGGCGCCTCCGTGCGCAGAGCGGTGCCGGTGATCGGCAATCGTTTTTATATCGTCGTACGTGTACGGATTGAAGTGCTGACCGCCCTGTCTGTGATAGATCCCGCCTGGGATCACATGCCACAGGTGGGGGATCACACAAACCGAGATGAACAATTGTCCCTTTTCGTTGTAATCAATCCCCCAGGGGTTGCTGAAACCGTGGGCCACCACTTCAAAGCGATCCTTCTGCGGATGGTATCGCCACACGCCGCCGTTGATGTCCACCCCTTCCCCAGAATACACTTCTTCTTCAGGAAATGGATCCTTATGTCCGTACAGCCTGCCTTTTCCCTCCGGTTTGCGCACGTGGGAAGGCGTAGCGAATCCCTGCAAACCATACAGCCATCCATCCGGACCCCAATGCAGGCTGTTGAGTGTTTCGTGCCGGTCCCGGATACCCCAGCCGGTGAGCCGGACTTCAATGTCGTCGAGGTCGGCCTTGTCGTCGCCGTCCCGGTCGGGAACGAAAAGCAGGTTCGGCGGAGCTCCCACGAAAACCCCGTCAAAACCCACGGCCAGTGCGGCGGGAAATGCGATCCCCTCCATAAACACCTTCACACTGTCTGCCCGGCCGTCGTGGTCGGTATCCTCCAGAATCAGAATGCGGCTGTCGCCCGCGTTTGAAAAGCCGTGCGACCGCGACTCGTAATCCCGGTTCTCCGCGATCCAGAGTCTGCCCCGGTTATCCCAGCAAAAGGCCATGGGTTGGGTAATCATGGGTTCGGAGGCCCATACATTGGCCACGAAGCCATCAATCAGACTCATGTTCTCTACGGCTTCTTCGGGATTCAGGAATTTGGCGTCCAGTCCTTCTTGTTGCGCAATGGCCCAAAGGGCCGCCGTTGCGTAAGTGGGCTCCTTGTCCGCGAATTTGCCCCAGGTCGCATTCAATTCTACGTCGTCCAGTTCCCCCGTGTACACGACAAGCTGGTGCCGGACAGTTTCTGTTTCGCCCCGGTTAATATCCCAGTCGCCGCTGCGGGCGCGGACCGGTCCCACCCCCAGCTGGTCGTCCACCCTCCAGAGTTGGGGGTAATCGCCGTTGTCGGGATGATCAAAGATGGCAATGTGGGCCAGGTCGTCGCGTCCATAGATTTCCATTCCGACGTCCACCCACATGGCGCGCTGGCCTTCGGCCTTTCCGTTCCGCTGGCGGGCCGTATTTACGACCTCTCCGCGGATCCCTTCCTTCCAGGGCATGCGCAGGAACAGGCCGCCGTAATCGTATTTGCCGATGGTAACATCCTGCCGCGCCTCCCCCTTCCATTCCAGATCCAGAATGTACTGGTTATCAAGCAGCTGCAACGACCAGTTCTGGGTTTCGGTCAGCACCACCTGGCCTGCTTCATCAAGCAGGTCGTAAACGGTCTGCCATTGCACACGGGGCCCTTCGGCAGTGATGATCCGCGCAGCCACCTTCCGCCAATGGTCTTTTCCGGGATTATGAAAATAATCCCTTCCGTTCAGACGGGTGAAGCCCCAGTAAAGGCCGGTCTGGTGGGTATGGTGTCCCGGACTGAATTGGGTCAGCTCGCCGCGGCCATCCGGCGCGATGATGGGGTGGATATAAGGCCGGAAATTTTCCCGCGCGTGTTGGGCCAATACGGTGTCGTTCTGATTCCCACGGAAAACAACGAGGGTCCCCGCCGTATCGTTCTGCACGATATGGAACAGGCTGTCGGCAGGGGTAAATCTTCCGGTTGCGGTAGTTCCTGATTTTGAAGTTTCTTCTTCCCCGGTCTGTTTGAAGACGCAGGAAGACAGCGCCATCCATACAACACAGGTTGCGGCAAATATTGGTTTAGTCATTCTAACGGTCAGTAAACGCTGAAGATAGGGATTTTTTTCTATAGTTTGTACCGTCGCGAATCGTACAGGAACTTGGTGAAATTCCGGATGGTCGTAATGGAGGCGAACTCCAGGAAAATCGTCAGCAAGATACTGGACAACAGGGTGAAGTACCGATAGTAATTGGCATACTGCGGTCCGGGTGCAACTCCCATGGCGAAAAGAAAATCGTTGATCTTCGGATTGTTTACCGCGGGATTGTAAGCAAGCTGCTTCTGGATGGTATCCTGCTGGCTTGCCAATTCGAAATTATATTGACGAAGCATGGCTTCTTCCTCCTCGTTTACCGCAAGGAGCTGCTGATCCAATTCGCGAAGCCGGTCCCGTTGGGCCGTGGTTGGGTAGCGAAGGTCGGAAAGGATCTTGATCTGCTCGTAGATCGCGTCTTTCCTTCGGTCGTAACTTGCGATCAGGGTTTCCCTGCGGCTCTGCAGCTGTTCCTCAACCTGGGCCATCTCGGTTTTTCGCGCTTTTTCCAGGTTCGGCTTATTGCTCATGTGAGCCACTTCGGACAGACAGAATACCGAACTCAAGACCAACGCGAATACCCGCAGAAAGTTATTGAGAACCCGCCCACTGACCGATTCGATCCCTTTCATGGAAAAGGAACTGGCGTAGTAATTGGTAATGATCTTGGTGATTTCCACCGCAAGGGCCAGGATGGCCGCGATGACCATGCTGCCGGTGAAGATCTTGCTAATAAAATTAAAGCTGAAATACCAAAGCACCACAGACAGGATCACCCCATTCACCAGCGTGATAGAGCCCATAAACCGGTCGTAGAAGTAGGAATTCGTTTTCATGCCGATAGCTTTGAGCTGGTTTTAATTCTCAAAAGGGCAATAAAATTAGGATTTTTTTCCAAAAGAAATAAATTCCAGGCGTTTCCCTTTTTGAGACTCGTGAAACCGGCCGTTTTCATAGGCCAGGTGACCGTTCACAAACGTGTGGGTAACCGAGGTGCTGAAGCGTTGTCCTTCGAAAGGGCTCCAACCGCATTTATAGAAAATATTGTCTTTTTGTACGGTCCAGGGGCGGTCCGGGTCCACCAGTACCAGATCGGCGAAATAACCTTCCCGGATATACCCTCTGTCTCTGACACGGAAACAGTCGGCTACGTTGTGGGCCATCTTCCGGACGATGGTTTCAATCCGGATCTGATCCTGGCAATACAGTTCCAGCATGGCGGGCAGGGCATGCTGCACGAGCGGTCCTCCCGAAGGAGCCTGAAGGTAAGGTTGCTGTTTCTCTTCCCATGTGTGGGGCGCGTGGTCGGTGGCGATCACGTCGATCCGATCATCGATCACTGCCTCAAAGATCGCCTTCCGGTCGGCAGGACGTTTTACAGCCGGATTCCATTTAATAAGGTTCCCCAAGTCGTTATAGCGGGTGTCGTCAAACCATAGGTGATGGACACAGGCCTCTGCCGTAATCCGTTTTTCGCTGAGGGGAGCGGAATTGTCGAACAGTTCGGTTTCTTTTTCGGTGGAAATATGCAGGATATGCAGACGGGTTCCGTGTTTTTTTGCCAGCTGGATGGCTTTGGAGGAAGAAAGGTAGCAGGCTTCCGTGCTGCGGATCAGCGGATGCGCCGAGGGCGGAATGTCGTCCCCGAACTTTTCCCGGTAATCCGCCAGGTTGCGTCGGATGGTGCCTTCGTCTTCGCAATGGGTGGCGATGAGAATGGGCACATTGGAAAAAATTCCTTCCAGGGTGGCCTGGTCGTCGACCAGCATGTTTCCGGTGGAGGAGCCCATGAAGACCTTTACGCCGCATACTTTCTCCGGATCGGTTTTCAATACCTCTTCCAGGTTATCGTTGGAGGCGCCCATATAAAAGGAATAATTGGCCAGGGAATCTGTCGCGGCTAACTGATATTTTTCTTCCAGCAGCTCTTGGGTGAGCGTGTTGGGGACGGTATTCGGCATTTCCATGAAGGAAGTGATGCCGCCTGCAACCGCTGCCTTCGCTTCCGACGCGATGCTTGCCTTATGGGTCAGGCCGGGCTCCCTGAAATGCACCTGATCATCGATCAGCCCGGGTAAAAGAAACTTGCCGCTGGCGTCAATTTCCCGGTCTGCATGGACGTTGGACAATACCGGGTCAATCCGTTCGATGCGGTCACCCTTTATATAAACATCGGCGTTCAGCTGAATGCCTTCATTCACCACGTTCGCATTTTTGATAAGAATGCTGCTCATGCGGCAAAATTACGGTTTTAACTTATCTTTGCGGCATGCATCCGAAAGAGCGCAAAAGTTTCCGTGATTTTAAATTCAACAGACAACTGCTGGACGCGCTTTCAGAGGCGGGATATACCGAACTGACACCGGTTCAGGAAAAGGTGCTCGGCCCGGCGCTCTCCGGTCAGGACCTGATCGGGGTTGCGCCCACAGGAACCGGAAAGACGGCCACTTATGCGCTTCCGTTGCTGCGTAAATTGAATTTCCCCCAGGGAGACGACGTGCGCGCCTTGGTGCTGACTCCTACGCGGGAACTGGCGATTCAGGTAGGCGAACATATCCGGATGCTTGGGAAATACACCGGCTTAAGGACCGTGGTCATTTACGGTGGAGTAGGGCCTACGCGGCAGGTCGAAGAGATAAGCGCCGGACTGGATATTCTGGTGGCGACTCCCGGACGCTTCATGGATATTTACCTGGCCGGTCACCTGGTGGTGAAAAAGCTGCAGTTTATGGTGATTGACGAGGCGGATAAGATGATGGACATGGGGTTCCGTCCCGCCATTAACCGGATTTTGGAGGTAATACCCAGAAAGCGGCAGAATCTGCTTTTTTCGGCGACTTTTCCTCCCAAGGTAGAAGAACTGGCCGGGGACTTTCTGAAGTTTCCCCTAAAAATAGAAGTGGCCCCGCAGGCAACTCCCGCCCCCGAAGTACGGCAGGTTCTTTACCGGGTGCCGAATTTCAAAACCAAGCTTTCCCTGTTGATGCATCTCCTTGATAAAAAGGAACAGCGGACGATCATTTTCTGCAAAACCAAGGAGGCGGCAACCAATATCGGCAAGTACCTGGTGAGGAAAAAAGGGGAGGAGCAAGTCAGGGTGCTTCACGGCAACAAAGGACAGAATACCCGGATAAACGCCATTAACGATTTCCGCGACGGGAACGTGTCGGTGCTGGTTACCACCGATGTGGTAGCGCGGGGCATTGACATTTCAGGGGTCAGTCATGTTATCAATTTTGATATTCCCCTTGTTTACGAAGATTACGTTCACCGGATCGGTCGTACGGGCCGGATGCAGCGTGAGGGGGACGCGATCAGTTTTTGTACCCCGCCGGAACAATATCATGTGGAAAAGATCCAGGAACTGATCCGACAGGAGATCCCCGTAGAACCCTTGCCGCCCGAAGTGGAGGTCAGTGAGACGCCCCGGGAAGAGCAGCAGGCCATGGACCGGGAAATTGATCATCAACGAAGAATGGAAGACCCTGGGTTTCAGGGAGCTTTCCACGATAAAAAACGCAAAAAACAGAGGAAAAGAAGATGAGAAAAGCCGAAATAACGTTTCAGGTGGAACTTGACAAGGACAATCTGCCGGAGAAGATCAGCTGGAAGGCGACCGATTCCACCGGTGAATTGCAGCCTTCCAAGTCGATCATGCTTGCCGTGTGGGATCACCAGCGGCAGAATACCCTGCGCATTGACCTGTGGACAAAGGACATGCCGGTGGACGAAATGAAACGCTTCTTCTACGAGAACCTGTTGACCATGGCCGACTCCTTTGAACGGGCCACGGGTGAAAAGAACATCATGGAAGATCTGCGCGATTACTGTGCGCATTTTGCCGAGAAAATGAAGCTGCACCAGCCGGGGGTATAAAGCGGGAGTATAAACCAGCAGGGGTATAAACAGGGCTTCTCACCAGGCGCTTTCACCGATCAACGGTACGAATTTGAACGCATCCAGTTCGATCTGCTCGTATTCTTTTTCGGAGATTTTCAGGACCGTGATCATTTTCTGCACTTTCTCATCGCCCACGGGGATGACCAAGGTGCCGCCTTTCCTCAGTTGTTTCAGCAGGGGCTGCGGTACTGACGGAGCACCCGCCGTCACTATGATCCGGTCAAAGGGGGCATGCGTTTTCAATCCGATGGATCCATCTCCCAGGAAACACTGGATGGAAGAATAGCCCATTTCAGCCAAAAAGCGGCTGGTTTTACGGTAAAGTTCTTCCTGCCGTTCAATGGTGTACACTTTTGCCCCCATTTCAGCAAGGATGGCTGCCTGGTATCCCGAGCCGGTTCCGATTTCCAGGACGGTGATGCCGGGCCGGACGTTCAGTAGCTCGGTCTGATAGGCAACCGTAAAGGGCTGCGAAATCGTTTGGCCCGCGTCGATCTGCAGGGCCGTGTCTTCATAAGCTTTTTCGGCCGTGTATTTCTGGATAAAAAAGTGACGGGGAACCCGCCCAATGGCCTCCAAGACCGATTCATCTTTTATCCCCTTCTCTCGCAATGTTTTAACCAATACCTTGCGAAGTCCTTTGTGTTTGTATGAGTCTTTAAGCGGTATCAATTTTATCTAAAATACATTCAACAGGTAAAAATACCGTTATTTTGGCAGAAATGCAGGCTCAATTTAATAATGGCGGAGAAAAGCGAGGAAGGGTTCTGTCTTACAGCGGGTCCACATCCACCTGGATCAAAAGGCTTTTGTGCCGCGCGCGCATTTCGGTCAGGCAGACGCCCAGAATTTCCTTCACCTTGCTGAGGGAGTCTTTTTCCCGGTCGATTTTAATGAGCACATTCCGGAGGTACAGGTTTCTCACCCGGCTTACCAGCGGAATCTGTGGGCCAAGCACGCGGCTTCCGAACCTGGACTTGACAAGGGAAGCAAACGAAGCGGCCTTTTCGGCCAGGTATTCTTCGTTTTTATGTTTCAGATGAACGGTGATCAGGCGGAAAAAGGGCGGATAGCTGAATTGCCGGCGTTCCTCAATTTCCGAGCGGTAAAATGCGTCGTAATCGTTCTGAAGGACCAAATCAATGATCGGATGACCCGGACTGGTGGTTTGGATGATCACTTTGCCGCGCTCGGTCCGGCGGCCGGAACGTCCGCTTACCTGAACCATCAGCTGGTAGCTTCGCTCGAATGACCGGAAATCCGGATACCGGAACAGCGAGTCCGCGTCGAGAATGCCAACCAGGTTTACGTTATGAAAATCGAGGCCTTTGGTCACCATTTGCGTGCCCACCAGCACGTCCACCTTGCCGTCTTCAAAATCGTTTAGAATCTGCTGAAAGGCATTTTTACTGCGGGTATTATCCAGATCGAGCCTTGAAATCCTCACTTCCGGAAGGAGGATTTTGAGTTCATCTTCCACCTTTTCCGTGCCAAATCCTTTTTGTTCCATGTGGTGGCTCCCGCAGGCGGGGCAGGAAGCAAGCGGTTTTTCGGAATAACCACAGTAATGGCACACGAGTTTCTCGCTGCTCCGGTGATAGGTCAGGCTGATGTCACAGTTAAGACATTGCGGAATGTAACCGCATGTATGACATTGTAAAAGAGGAACATAACCTCTTCGATTCCGAAACAAGATCACTTGTTTCCGCTGTTCGACGCTTTTGCGGATCTCCTCCAGAAGGAGCCCGCTGAAATGGGAATGGGTGGCTTTCTTCCGGCTTTCGCGGAGCATGTCCACGACGACTGTTTCCGGAAGCATTACGTCACCGTACCGCTGGGGCAGTTTGACCAGACCGTATTTCCCTTCGCTTGCGTTATAAAAGGTTTCCAGCGAGGGGGTCGCCGATCCCAGGATGGTTTGGGCCCGATGCAATCCGGCCAGATAAAGGGCGCTGTCCCGGGCATGATACCGGGGAGCCGGATCGAACTGTTTGTAGGAGTTTTCATGCTCTTCGTCCACGATGATCAAGCCCAGCTTCTGGAAAGGAAGAAAAAGCGCGGAGCGGGCACCCACCACCAGGCGGCATGTTCCCTGGGATACCTTTTTCCAGATCTCGCCCCGCTCGTTATCGTTGAACCGGGAATGGTATACGGCCAGCTGATTTCCGAACCGGGCCCGTAGCCTTCGCGTCATCTGCTCGGTAATGGCGATTTCAGGGAGCAGATACAGCGCCTGCTGCCCCTTTTCCAGGCATTCTTCTATTAATTTAATGTAAATCAGTGTTTTACCGGATGCGGTTACCCCATGAAGCAGCACCGCGTCCCGGCTCTGCAGTTGTGTCCGGGTTTGGTGGTATGCGCGCTCCTGCGCCGGAGAGAACGCTTGGGCGTTTCCTTCGGGGGGAAAGCCCGTCTCATGGGCTGCAAGGCGGCTTACCTCCCGGATCTCGGCATGGAATACTTCTTTTTCGATGAGCGCCTGAATGACCCCGCTGCTCACTCCGCTTTCTTCGGCGACATCCTTTTTGGGTACCCAGCCCGTACGGTGTTTTGCCAGGCGCATATAGGTCATCAGGGCATCCAGTTGGCGGGGCGCTTTCTCCAGCAATTGGTAGAGTTCCTTTAATTTCTCGGTATCTCGATAAGCCGGATCCAGCTGCAGGTAAACGGCTGTACGGGGCCGGTAGCCCTGAGAAAGCTGTTCCGATACATACACGATGCCTTTGTCTAGCAGGGATTTGATCAGCGGCATCACCGTCTTCCGGTTCAACAAACTGGCTACGTCGCGGACGCTAAGGACCTGCTGTTGCTGAAGGACCTGCTGGATCAACGCCTCATTTTCCGACAGCGTAACCTCCCGTTCCAGGCTGTCGCGGTTGAGTACGATCTGGGTCTGGCTGCTTAGTTTCAGGGACGCGGGGAGGGCCGCCATCATCACTTCCCCCTTGCTGCACATGTAATAGGAAGCCATCCAGTCCCAGAAGCTGAATTGCACGTCGTTGACGATGGGTTCGTCATCGAGCACTTCCAGGATTTCTTTCGGAGCATACCGCGAAGGGAAGGAATCGGTTATCCGGCGTACCAAGGCGGAATAAAGTCTGCTTTTACCGAACTGAACGGCCACGCGTTTCCCAGGCACCACTTTTCCGGACAGGCTGTCGGGGATACGGTAGGTGTAATTAACAGGCAGTGCAAGCGGCAGAATTACTTCGGCGAAAAGCTTCACTTCCCGGTCCGCTGAAATAGGAGCATGATCCATCCGATTATAAAGAATAACCCGCCAATGGGCGTAACGAGTCCCAACGGGCCGATATTTCCAATGCCCAGGTGCGCCTTCACGGAAAGAAAATAAAGGGATCCCGAGAAAAGCAGGATGCCCAGCGCAAAAAACGTGAAGGACCGGTTCAGAAATTTATCATTGCCTTTTCCGGTGGCAATGACCAGCAGGGCAAGCGCATGAATAAAATGGTACTGCACAGCGGTTTCCCAGGTATTCAGTTCGGCACTGCTGAGGATCGGCTGCAGCCGGTGTGCACCCAGTGCTCCCAGCACCACGGCAAGCGCACCGATTATTGAACAAATCCATCGTTGTTTTTTCAGCATGTGCATATAAACTCTTACTTTTATGGGACTAAGTTAGCAAAAACACGCTACAATCTATTTCCCATGAGAACAAAGGCAAGCGTTTTCCTGTTTCTCCTGGTGGCGACTGCGGGTGGTCTTCAGGCTCAGCATTATTCCCTTTACAATTCCGGTACGCTGGCTGAATCGGTGGAGAATCCCTGGGTTTCCGTTTTTGACAATGCCTGCGGTTTTGTGGCGTCCAATTTTTTTATCCCCACGGTCAATGGCGACGGCTTCCTGCAGGGCGATGCGGCCGAAGCCGGGCGGGAGTTTCTGTTCTGGGACCGGAAACTGCAACAGCCACTGAGTGATCCCGATGCGAAAAACCACCTGAATGTGTACGGTCACCTGAATGTGATCACGGTTAAATATTTATACGATCAGGCGACTGGAACAGAATTCCTTTTTGATCATTCGGTGAGAAGCATGAACGCGGCCACGGTAAAAAACATCACGGTGAACCTGGCCCAGGGAGGGAGTTTCCCCATCCAGAATACCTATCCGCCCGGTACGGGTCCCCTGAATTCAAACCTGTTCCATTACCTGTATGCCGAAACCAGCATCGGGGCGCGCCGCCGGTTCGACGAAAGCTTTTCCGCCGGCGTCAAACTCTCTTATTTAAGCGGAATCGCCCATTTCGATGGCGGGATCGGGTATTCCGATGGGAATTACTTTGCTGCCGTGGACCAGATGGATTTCAAAATACGGGGTGAGGCGGAGTATACCACCTATGCTAACGATCTGGGAATAAGCGATTTCCTTCCTTCCTTTCGAAACCCGGGCTTCAGCATCTCGGGCGGCATTGAAAAGCGAATGGATGAGCGCTTCAAGTTTACCCTGGCC
>JAJUHF010000095.1 GCA_029268045.1 Anseongella ginsenosidimutans | reverse complement strand
GGCGAGGTAATCATCACCAATCCAGTGGGATCGCTGAACGCCCGCTTGCTGGCTGCCCTGGACGGGGACACCCACAGCGGCATGCTGGCTAATTTCAGCAAGGCTTTTCTTTATCACGAAGGGGCCGCGCTCATCACCGGACTGCAACAGCAATACGATCAGGCGGAACGGAGTTTTCTATGTCTGAACATCGAAAGCCACTACCTGGAAATTGCCTTTTTGTTAAACGGGAAACTCCATTTCTACAACCGTTTCGGTTTTGACAATGCCGAGCAATTCATTTATTTCCCGCTGCTTGTCTGCAAGCAGACAGGCCTTGATCCGGCCGAGATCAACCTGCTTCTTTCGGGGGTAATCGATGAAAGTTCGGAGCTGTACCGGCAACTGCGTACCTACTTCCGGCACATCGATTTTTGTGAATTGCCGAACCGTTTTAAATACAGTAAACGATTGTACGATGTGCCCCAGCACTATTTCTATTCGCTGATCAACCTGGAGCTATGCGGATAATTTCCGGCAAATTCGGTGGAAGACGTTTAACGCCAAGCGGCAGGCTTCCGGCCCGGCCGACGACAGACAAAGCCAAGGAAGCGCTGTTCAACATCCTGTCCAACCGGTACTACCTTCCGGACATGGACGTATTGGACCTGTTCGCCGGGACGGGGAATATTTCGCTGGAATTCGTTTCCAGAGGCTGCTCCTCGGTGGTGGCCGTGGAACGAAGCTTCCCGGCCGTCCGTTTTATCAAAAAAGTGAAAACCGAGCTGGACATGCCGGAACTGCAGGTGGTCCGCGCAGACGTGTTCCAGTATCTAAAAACCGAAACACATCGTTACGACCTCATATTTGCCGATCCCCCTTACGATCTGCATAATTTTGCCGATATTGTCGTTTCGATATTTGAGAGAAATCTCCTGAAAAAGAAGGGCTGCCTGATTGTGGAGCACTCCAATCTGGTGAACACCGCCGGATTGCCGGGATTCCGGGAAAAACGCCAATACGGGCAGTCGGGTTTCAGCTTTTTTGAAAATACGCCGGAAGATGATGTTTAATGCAATGAATGAAGAAAGAATAGCTTTGTTTCCCGGTTCTTTTGATCCGATCACCATCGCACACGTAGATATCCTCTCCCGCGCTTTGCCGCTTTTCAGCAAAGTATATGTGGGAGTCGGATTGAACAGCAACAAGAAAGCGCTGCTCAGCAGGGAATTGAGGGAAGAAATGATCCGGGCCACTTTTCAAGATGAAAAGAAAGTGGAGGTCGTCAGCTACGAAGGGCTCACGGTAGCGTTCTGCTCCCGGATCAACGTATCCTATATATTGCGCGGAATCCGCAGTACTTCCGATTTCGAGTATGAAAAGGCCATTTCCCAGATGAACCACGCCATGCATCCGGAAATTGAAAGCGTATTTATCCTGAGTAATCCCGGCTATTCCGCAATCAGCTCATCCATTGTGCGGGATATCCTGCGCTACGGAGGCGATGCCGAGCAGTTTATTCCGAAACCGGCCCTTGAAATCCTGACCGCAGCCGGCGGCGCGCTGTAGCAAGGCTACCCGCCAAGGTTTTGGGTCATTTCCCGGATCAGCGCGTAGGTGTTTTGGTGAACCTGGTCAAGTTCCTGCGGGAAAAACCAGCGGACCTGGGTAATGCCCTCTTCGGCCTGCGGCCTCATGTTCCCATCATCTCCCGCTTCCATCAGGTACCAATAGGTTTTCTTCAGGGCAATCCGGCCGGCCAGCAGGTAGGCATGCCAGGTGGGTTCAAGCTCCCGGGTAATCCCGCGTATTTCGATATTGCATTCCTCGGTTACTTCCCGGATGCTTCCCTCGCGAGGCGCTTCGTCGGCTTCCAGCTTTCCCTTGGGAAGATCCCATTTACCGTGACGGAAAATAAACAAGTATTGCCCCTGCCCGTTGCGGACCAGTCCGCCCCCTGCTTCCAGGTAATGGACCTTACCAAGAAGTTCTTCCATTATTTTCCGGGGCGAACCGGCGAGTAGCACGAAATTTGCTGATTCATTTCCATCGAGCATACCGGCTAACGTGGAATACAAATTTTTCTCTGTAATTTTTTTAGAATCAAGAGGATATGTTTTTTCAAAGTCGGAGGAGATGATTATCCGCTTATCGTTCACGTAAATTCTATAGATTTGCGCCATGCCAGATAAAAATGAGACTGCACTATTGGTTGCAGAGTTTCTGTTACAAAGTAAAGCAATTAAGTTACAACCGTCCAAACCATTTACCTGGGCTTCGGGCTGGAAGTCGCCGATTTATTGCGACAACCGGGTGACGCTGTCGTATCCTCCCATCCGGACCTTTATCCGTCAGCAGCTCACGCATCTGATCAATGAAGAATTTGGTGCCATTGATCTGGTGGCCGGGGTGGCTACCGGCGGAATCCCTCAGGGCGTTCTGGTTGCGCAGGATCTGGGAATCCCCTTTGTGTATGTACGGTCCGAGCCGAAAAAGCACGGGCGGCGGAATCTGATCGAAGGCCATTTGAGTTCCGGCCAACGGGTGGTCGTGGTAGAAGACCTCATCTCCACCGGAAAAAGCAGTATCCAGGCCGTGAAAGCGCTTCGGGAAGCCGAATGCGATGTGGCTGGGATGGTCGCCGTGTTCAGTTACGGATTTGACGTCGCCCAAGAGAACCTGAAAGAGGCGAACTGCAAGTACTTTACCCTCACCAATTACGAGGCCTTGCTAAAAAAAGCCGTCGAGGACGGATACATCCGTGAGGAGGAAGCCGAGAGCCTGAAAGAATGGCGTAAAAACCCGGAATCCTGGGGCCAGTAGCCGACATTTTTTCAGGTATTCCGCGATTTCGGGGCATGGTAGAGATTTTGTTATAAAGACAATACCATGAATTTAAACAATTTTACCATCAAAGCGCAGGAAGCTGTAAACAAAGCCTCCGAAATCGCACTGGGAAACCAGCAACAGGCCATCGAGCCTGCTCATTTGCTGAAAGGCATGCTTTCGGTCGATGAGAATGTGGTGAATTACCTGTTGAAGAAGCTGAATGTCAATATAGAACGGCTTAACGAGTCGCTCGATACGGAGATCGGTACGTTCCCCAAAGTGAGTGGAAGCCAGTTGTACCTCTCCGGAACCTCGGCCCAGGTAGTTCAGAAGGCGCAGTCGTACCTGAAAGAGTTCAAGGACGATTTTATTTCCGTTGAGCATCTTTTGCTTGGGATCCTGGCGGGCAGCGATAAACCGGCAACCTTGCTGAAGGAACAGGGCGTAACTGAAAAGGACCTGAAGAAGGCTATCCTGGAGTTGCGTGGCGGATCACGTGTTAAGGACCAAAACGCCGAAGCCACTTACAACGCCCTGGAAAAATATTCCCGGAACCTCAACGAACTGGCCCGGGAAGGCAAACTCGATCCGGTCATCGGCCGTGATGAAGAGATCCGCCGTTTGATCCAGATCCTCTCCCGCCGCACGAAGAACAATCCGGTGCTGGTGGGCGAACCGGGCGTTGGAAAAACCGCGATCGCCGAAGGCATCGCGCACCGGATCATAGACGGGGACGTGCCGGAAAACCTGAAAAGCAAGATCGTATACTCCCTCGACATGGGCGCGCTGGTTGCAGGAGCCAAATACAAAGGGGAATTCGAGGAACGTCTCAAGGCGGTTGTCAAGGAAGTCAGCCACTCGGACGGACAGATCATCCTGTTCATCGATGAAATCCATACCCTGGTAGGCGCCGGCGGCGGTGAAGGCGCCATGGATGCCGCCAATATCCTGAAGCCTGCCCTGGCCCGTGGGGAACTCCGGGCGATCGGCGCGACCACCCTGAACGAATACCAGAAGTACATCGAAAAAGACAAGGCGCTGGAACGGCGTTTTCAGCGCGTTCTGGTGGACGAACCCACCCCGCAGGATGCGATCTCGATTCTCCGCGGCCTGAAGGAACGCTACGAGAATCACCATAAGGTGCGCATCAAGGACGAAGCGATCATCGCCGCCGTCGAACTTTCCCACCGGTACATCAGCGACCGCTTTTTACCCGATAAAGCCATTGACCTGATGGATGAATCGGCATCCCGGCTTCGGATGGAGATGGACTCCAAACCCGAGGAACTGGATGAACTGGAACGCCGGATCATGCAGCTGGAAATCGAACGGGAAGCGATCAAACGTGAAAAAGACGAAAAGAAACTCGATCAGTTGAATGAAGAAATCGCCAACCTTTCGGCCGACCGCGACGAACTGAAGTCCAAATGGCAGGCCGAAAAGGACATAGTGGAAGCCATTCAGGAAAAGAAAGAAGCGATTGAACGGCTGAAAATAGAAATGGAACAGGCCAAACGCAACGGGGACTTCGGACGGGCATCCGAAATTCAATACGGCCTGATTCCGGAAACCGAAAAATCGCTGGCTGAACTTTCGTCCAACTTGGTGGGCATGCAGGAACATTCCCGCATGCTGAAAGAAGAGGTAACGGCCGAAGACATCGCCGAGGTGGTAGCCCGCTGGACCGGAATTCCGGTGACCCGATTGGTGGCCAGCGAGCGGGAGAAACTTCTGAAACTGGAAGAACAACTGCATAAACGCGTTGCCGGCCAGGAGGACGCCATTGAAGCCGTGGCCGATGCGATCCGCCGCAGCCGCGCGGGATTGCAGGATAAGAAAAAGCCGATCGGCTCGTTCATTTTCCTGGGTACGACCGGTGTCGGCAAAACCGAACTGGCGCGCGCGCTTGCCGAATTCCTTTTTGACGACGAACACTCCATGATCCGGATTGACATGTCCGAGTATCAGGAGCGGCATTCGGTATCTCGTCTGATCGGTGCGCCTCCGGGCTATGTGGGTTATGACGAGGGCGGGCAGCTGACTGAAGCGGTCCGGCGCAAACCGTACTCGGTGGTGCTGCTGGATGAGATCGAGAAGGCGCATCCCGACGTATTCAATATCCTACTGCAGGTCCTGGATGACGGGCGGCTTACCGACAACAAGGGACGCACGGTGGACTTCAAGAACTGCATCATCATCATGACCTCCAATATCGGCTCGCAGATCATCCAGGATAGTTTTTCGGAGATCAACGAGGCGAACAAAGACCAGGTCCTTGCTTCCACGAGAAACCAGGTATTTGAGCTGCTGAAAAGAACAATCCGGCCCGAATTTCTGAACCGGATCGATGAGATCATCATGTTCAGCCCGCTGGACCGCGAACAGATCCGCAAGATTGTGGGAATGCAGTTCGCGCAGCTGCAGCAAACCCTGCAGGAAATGGGCGTGGAGATCACCGCCTCGGACGAGGCCCTGGATTGGCTGGCGCAACTTGGTTACGACCCGCAATTCGGCGCACGTCCGCTGAAACGGGTAATCCAGAAAAAGATCATGAATGAACTTTCCCGCCAGATCCTGGCCGGCACCATCCGGAAGGAATCCAAAATCAGGCTGGATATGTTTGACAACCAATTCGTTTTCTTCAACGAAACGCAGGAAAATGAACCTTCCACGGAAGGAACCCCCTGAACCAACGGGGCCTCCCTGTGAAGATATCGATAAAAAAAGGACGGAACGCGGGTCGCGCATTCCGTCCTTTTCTTTTCCGGGTCTGGTAATCTTAATTAAAACCCGGATTCTGCGTCAAGGCCGCGTTGTTGTCCCGTTCACGCTTCGGCACGGGGAACAACAAGTGCTTTTCCTGATAGGTGCCGCCAAACACGTTGGTGTGGCCCACAAAGTTTTCCCAGTTTCCGCTTACATCGTTCTTGACCATCCGCGTGCGGATCATGTCAAACCACATTTTACCTTCGTAGCACAACTCAAAATTCCGCTGCGACCATACTTCCTTTTCGAAAGCATCCATGGAAAGCGCCCCAATGGCGCTTAGATTGGCGCGGTCCCGGATATCGTTCACGCACTGGCGGGCCAATGCATTGGGACCTCCTTCGGCACGGTTGGACGCTTCGGCATACATCAGCATCACATCGGCCAGACGGTAAACCGTAAAGTTCACCGGCGACTTGGCGTCGTTATCCACAGCCTGCTTATGGAAATACTTGTAAATGTAAGGCGCGCCAAGGTTTACCTGGGAAGCGTTGCTGCGGTTAGGAGTATAGAAGGTGAAGAAAAACTGCTTCTCTTCGGCACGCTTATCACCGGGTGCATAGCTGTCCACGAATTGTTCGGTAGGTACCATACCGCCGTATTCATCGGCATAAGCCGCGGAAATGTCAAAACCAAGCGGCAGGCAAACCGGAGTGAGTCCGGAGCTGCGGTTCTCTTCGTCGTACTGGACCTGAAAGATCAGCTCGCCGCTGTTCTCTTTGGCCGGATCACGCAGATCGGCGTATTCCGGAAACAGGGAATAGCCGCCTTCTTCAATCAGTTCCTTCGAGCGGCTGGCGGATTCCGCATAAAACTGTTGTCCGCCCTGGACCGGATAACCGGCATAAGTTAGGTAAACATCGGCCAGGAGCGCTTTGATGAACCCCATGGATACCCGGCCTGTGGATTCCTTCCAAGGAAGCGAAGAATTTTCGGCCGCCAACAGATCGGGAATGATCACCTCATCGTAAATTTCCTTTACGGGCGAACGGGGCGTTTCAATCTGTCCAAGGTCCGAAATGTTTTCGGTCACTTTGGGTACATCACCGAACATGCGTACCAGATAGAAATAATAGAACGCCCGGAGGGTACGTACCTCGGCAAGCCAGTTCTCCCTTTGGGTATCGGTAATCCCCGGAAACTCGGACAATTGTTCGATCGCAATGTTGCAATTCTGGATCCCGCGGTAAAAACGACGCCAGTAATCGCCAATATAGAAAGCAGAAGCGTCGTAGGTGAGTTCGTTGAATTTAAACGCTTCGGTCTGCGGAACCCCGGTGGCCTTTCCGGTCATGAATTCCAGGAAAGACAAGGTGTTTCCACCCCAGCCCCCGGCCCCCTGGGCCAATACGTCCACTTCCGTGTAGGCGCTGTTGGCAAATGCCTGCGCCACTTCGTTACTGGTCAGGTTGGCATCCGTGGTTAATGAACCGGGATTTTCCTCCAGGAACGATTCACAAGAGCCCAACAACATAGCCGTCCATGCGAGGGCAATACAATATATATACTTCTTCATGATTTCTCTGGTTTAAAAGGTAACGTTGACACCTAAGTTAATGATCCTGGGCTTCGCGTAGGGATAAAAATCAAGTCCTTGCGCATGGGAATAACCGTACGTTTCCACTTCCGGATCGTAACCGGTGTAATCGGTAGCCAGGAACAGGTTCTGTGCCGACACGTAGACACGCAACTGTTGCAGGCTTAAGCGTTGCAGGGTCTGCTGCGGGAAATTATATCCCAGCACAATGTTCTGCAGGCGCAGGAACGATCCGTCCTCAACCCACCAGCTGTCAATGTTGGTGGTATAATAAGTTCCCCAGGCACGGACCTCGGCGATCATCGAGTTCTGGTTTTCAGGTGTCCAGGCGTTCAGCACGGTCGCATAGCTATTGGTCAGCGTCTGCCGGTCTTCGGCCGAGTGCTTGGTGGCATTGATGACGTCATTGCCGTAGGAGAAACGCAGATCGAAGGAAAAATCGAATTGGCCGTAGCGCAGTTCGTTCGTCATGTTCCCCACCCACTTGGGGTACATGCGTCCAATGATGGACTCGTCCTCGCCGTCAATGGTTCCGTCGTTATTCAGGTCGGCCAGTTTCAGGTCGCCCGGCAACACGCCGTATTCGGCCGCTTCGTCAGCCTCGTCGGTTCCCCAGGTACCCAAGCGGGTCTTACCCCAAATGGTTCCAATGGGCTGTCCCACGCGTAGGATATTGGTCTGCCCCAGGAACCAGGGTCCCGGGAAAATGTCGGCATTGTTATTGGCGAGCTGCACAATTTCGTTGCGGTTCGATGCCCAGTTCAGGGAGGTGCTCCAAGTGAAGTCGCCCCGGTTGATGTTGAGCGAGCTGATTGATACCTCAATCCCTTTGTTTTCAACCGAACCGATATTCCGCGTTACGTCGTCCAAACCCGTAGACCAGGGCAGCGGTGCAGAAAGCAGCAGGTCGTCGGTGCGTTTATGATACAGGTCCACTTCCAGGGAAAGGCGATCGTCCCAAAGTCCCAGTTCCACACCCAGATCGGCCTGTTTGGTGGTTTCCCATTTCAGATCGGGGTTTCCGAAACTACCCCGGAACAAGCCGGTCTGCAGCCCGTTGGCAAACAACACGTTGGCTGTATTCAGGAATTGCAGCGAGGCGTATGAATCCAGTTCCTGGTTCCCGGTATGCCCGTAGCTCAAACGGACTTTCAGGTTGCTGATGCCGGGGGAGCCTTGCATGAAGTTTTCCTCTGAAACACGCCAGGCGATACCGGCCGAGGGGAAAAACGCGTATTTGTTGTTTTTACCGAACTTCGAGGAGCCGTCGTAGCGACCGGTTACCGTAAGCAGGTATTTATCCTTGTAGCTGTAGTTCCAGCGGGTAAAATAGGAGTTCAGCTGAGATTGGTTGATTCCGCTTCCGATGTTTCCTTTGGCAATCGTTCCGGCAGCCGGGAGGTTCCGCCACTGGAAAAAGTCATCCAGGAAGTTATCCCCCCGGACCGACAGCGTTTCGTAATTGTCCTTGCTCCAGGACAAACCGCCCAAGCCGGTGATGGAGTGGTCGCCCACCTGTTTATTCCAGGTCAGGTAATTCTCGCTTTGCCAGTAGGTCCGGTTTTCGATTCCCACGGTAGCGATCCCGCGTTGGTCAGCCGACAGGTTACGCAATTCCCTTCCTGAATAGAAGTTATTCTTGTCGTCGTCAAGCAGCACGCTGAACTGTGTTTTCAGCTCCAAACCGGGAGCCAGTTTGAAATTAAGGTAAGCATCTCCGTAAAGCTGGGAGGTGATGCGGTCGGTTCCGCGTTCGCGGGCAACCCGCACGGGGTTATCCCCTTCGGCGGAGGAATAAAAGTCGTTGTTCTTGCTCCAGGTGCCGTCGGGATATCTCACCGGAACGATCGGGATCATTTCGGTTACCAGACGCGGCATATTCAGCGCGCCGTTGGCGTCATCGATCACATGCTGTTTGTTCCGCACTCCCATGACGCTTCCCCCTACGGTCAGCCAGGGTTTCACATCGCTGTCCAGGGTAACTTTTCCCGTAAACCGGTTGTTCCAGGAATTGATCATGATCCCCTGCTCCCCGGTATAGCCCATTGAAAAACTATAGCGGGTATTAGCGCTTCCACCGCGAAGCGACAGGGTGTGGCTATTTGAAACCGCGGTCCGGTACACCTCGTCTTCCCAGTTTGTATCATATAGTGGGTTTCCGCTGGCATCGAACAACAGGGGGAAATCGGCAGGGTCGAACTTGGTGTATTTTCCCTGGGCAAATCCAGTGGGATCGTATTTCGCTGCATTATCGTAGGCCCGATGGTAGACTTCCATAAACTGGGCGGCATTCAGGCTGGGAACGCTACGTTGCCGCGCCCCTACCGAGACAAAGCCGCTGTAGGTTAACTGGCTGGAATTGGCGATTCCCCGCTTGGTGGTCACCAACAGCACCCCGTTCGCGCCGCGGGCCCCGTAAATTGCCGTGGCCGAGGCGTCCTTCAGGACTTCGATGGAGGAAATATCATTGGGATTGACCATGTTCAAGTCCACCCCGATGATCCCGTCCACCACCACCAGCGGTTCCTTGCCTGTGTTGATTGAATTGATACCGCGGATACGGATCCGTGCCGAACTTCCCGGCGCCGCCGCGTTGTTCAACACTTCCACCCCGGCGATCCGTCCCTGCAAGGCTTTCACGGCACTCACCGGAGACCGGTCTACCAGGTCGGCGGCATTGATCGTCCCCACCGATCCGGTCAGGTCGGACCTGCGTGCGGTACCGTAACCAATGGCCACGACCTGCTCCAATTGTTCCGTATCCTCTTCCATGCTCACGTTAATGAGCGTCTGATTATTGACAGCCACCTCCCGTGTAGCGAAGCCAATAAACGAAAACACCAGGGTTACATCGCCTGAGGGGACTTCCAGGGTATAGTTTCCCGATTCGTCGGTAGCTACGCCGATGTTGGACCCTTTCACGGTCACACCGACCCCGGCTATGGGGGAATTGTCGGCGGCCGAGGTGACTTTTCCGCTCACTTGATGTTGGGCCATGGCGGTCCAGCTTAGACATACTAAGCAAGAAAGCATGACAAAGCATGCTTTGATTTTCTCTTTCATAATGGGCTTTGATTTAGGAGTTCAGTCAAATAAAGTTCCTGTACATACCTTTTGAAATAATTTAGGATTAAAATTAGTAAAAATTTAATGGTATTCAAGTTAGAGGAGGGAACAATTTGTTTCACAGGTTCTAATGCATTCGATTGAATATAGCCTGAGATAAGTGAAATCGAACTTTCGAAAATGTTGAATCGTTTTACCAG
>JAJUHF010000094.1 GCA_029268045.1 Anseongella ginsenosidimutans | reverse complement strand
TCCTCTCTGGAAGCCATGACCTTCGGCAACCGGGAAGAGATCCGAAGAATTCTGGACCGCTTTGTGGAAGATACCGGGAACGACATCCGCCAGATTTACCACTCAATGGAGCTTTCCGACAAAGAAAAGCTGCTTCTTCTGCTACACCGCATGGCCGGCCGGACCGCTCAGATCGGGGCGAAACACCTCGCCGCACAGTTCCGGACAACCGAAAAGGCGCTTCGGAGCAAGAGCGCGCTGGAAGACGCCCATAAGCAGGAAATCAACTCCCTGATGAAGGAAATGGCTGCATTGGTGAAGAATATACCGCTTAATTAAACCCTGGATCCGGCTAGAGCTCGATCCCGTATTTCGCCATTTTATTGTATAAAGTGGTGCGGTCGATGTTCAGCATCTTTGCCGCCAGGCTTTTATTGTATCTCGTCTCTTCCAGAACTTTCAGAATGTGTTCTTTTTCGTTGGCTTCTTTGAGACTCTTTAAATCCGTGCCCAGCGGAGGAAAAGCATCCGGTTTTTCGAGTTGCGTGGTCATCTCTTCCGGAAGTGTATCCACGTCAGCGGTTTTGTCACCCGCCAGAAGGACCAGGCGCCGGGTGACATTTCTCAGTTCCCGCAGGTTGCCCGGCCAATCGTACCGGTTTAGCATGTTTTTCACTTCCGGGGACAGATCCGGGATATCCCGCCCCAGTTCGGCTGCCGCTTGGGAAATGAAATGATTTAAAAACAGATTGAAATCTCCCGCTCCCCGTTCCCGGAGGGAGGGTACGTCGATTTTGAATTCGTTGAGCCGATGGTAAAGGTCTTCCCGGAAGGAGCCGTTTTCAACACTTTGCTGCAAATCGTCGTTGGTGGCAGCAATGATCCGGACGTCGGTTTTCACGGACGTATTTCCCCCCACGGGCTGAATCACTTTTTCCTGCAGCGCGCGAAGTAATTTTACCTGCACTTCGTAGCTTAGGTTACCCACTTCGTCCAAAAACAAGGTCCCCCCGGTAGCGGCTTCAAACTGCCCCTTTTTATCCATAAGCGCGCCGGTAAACGCTCCCTTTACGTGGCCAAACAGTTCGCTGGAAGCCAGTTCTTTCGAAAGCGCGCCGCAGTCCACAGCCACAAAGGGTTTCCCGGCGCGTCTGCTCAGTTGGTGGATCGTCCGGGCGGCGTATTCCTTACCTGTGCCGCTTTCACCCTGCAGAATAACCGTGATGTCCGTGGGCGCCACCAACTCCAGGTATTCGTACAACTTGGCCGAGGCAGGCCCTTTTCCCCGGATGAAATCCAGTTGGGGTATCTTTCCGGCCGGCTGCGGGGCCGGTTCTCTTTTTCCAAGCGCTTCTTTTAGAACGAGCAACAGTTCCTCGGGGTTCACAGGCTTCGTGATGTAATCAAACGCGCCCATCCGGATGGCTTTCACGGCGGTCCGGACGTCGTTGAAGCTGGTCATGATAATTGCCGAAGGCGGGTCGCCTTTTTCCCGGCTGGCTTTCAGCACCTCCAGGCCGTTTCCATCCGGCAAGCGATAGTCCAGGAGCAACAGGTCAAACGGTTTCTTTCCCAATGCCGCGATACCTTGCTTCACGGTGTGGGTAGCTTCCACATGATGAGCATGCTTTGTCAGAAAGCCTTCCAGTAATTGAGAGAAAGTCGTATCGTCTTCAACGAGTAAAATGGTAGCCATAGGAACTGGATTTCAGCAAAAAAAGTACCATTATTCCCTTTTTAAGAAAGTTTTTACCTGACCCGGTTTGCCCTCGGCGGAAATTCCTTCCATAATCACCAGGTAGGGAGCGGGCCGGTCGGCGGCATAAAACTCCACAAGGGCGGAACCGTCCTGCCTGGTGCGTACATCGCCGTTCCAATAAACGGTGCTTCTCAGATCGGGGGTTTTATTCCGGGGGACCTCATACTGCGGAACGTAAAACTCACGGACCACATGGTAGCCCTGAGGGAAGAAGGAAATCACGCCCGGGCGTTCGTAGGCTCCCTTCGGCTGGTATTCTCCTCTTTTTGTATTGATCACGATTACTCCGTTGGCGGCTCCCAAACCATAGATGGCCGCGTTCGGCCCTTTCAGGACTTCAATCGAAGCGACATCGTAGGGGTTTATCATGTCCAGGATCCGGGCATCCATACTCCGGACCCCGTCTACCACAATCAGGGGATCGGTATTGCCGTAGACTGTGCTGATCCCCCGGATAATGATCCGGTTACCGATTACCTGCAAACCGGCTACCCTTCCCCGGAGTATATCGTAGATCGTGGAGAGGCTGCCCATTCTGTCGATGTCTTCCGCGGTAATGACGTGGTCGGCATAGGAGTGCAGACCCGTGGAATGGGATGCTTTTTTGTTGGCAGTGACTTCTACCGGGTCCAGCAGGATACTACTTAGTCCGAGTTTGTTCCGCTCCAGGGAGAAGATTTCCTTATTCCGGGCCAGATACGATTGCATGCGGTCGGCTATATTCGGGGGGAACCGTTCGGACTCGAACTGAATATAAGGCCAATCATCCTGAATTTCGATCCTGCCCGAGCGCCGTCCTTTCGCATTCCGCGCCTGGATCAGGACCCGCGTACTGTCCGGGAATTCATAACCCGAAAACCGGAACCTCCCGGCTGCATCGGCGGTATCTTCCGCCAGGAAACCTTCCCGGCGATTTCCCGTCAATAGGATCAGCTGGGCATGGCGAAGGGGTTCTCCCGAATCGGCGTATACCCTTCCCCGGGTTTCAAAACCCACTTCCAGGGGATGGGTTATTTCCTCCAGGCGCCCATCCAGCAGCTCTTTCCAGACGAACCGGCGCCATCCATGGGTAAGCATGACCAGATCCAGTTCCTCGGCCGTGTCGCCGTTGGAGGGATCGAAATACCAGGAAGGATCCTCGATGTAGCCGGCCAGATCGGCATCCAGAAGCAGGCCAGCCAGCATCCCCGGTACGGTTGCCGGGTCCACGACGGACGCGTCGGTAACGCTGATGGAAAATTCGCCCTGCACCGGCTGACCGGATGCGTCATTTGCCTGAAGTTGAAGCCTGATCCGCTCCCGGGCCCCATAGGACTCTTGATCGGGCCGGATGGTGATCTGGAGCTGATCGTTCGGCGGGATGAAAACCAATCGCTCGGCAACGGGTATCCCATCCATGTCAAAGAGCGTAATGCGGGCCACGCCACCGGGAGTCCCGCCGAGCGGTATGCTGGCCTGATACAAGGACTTTTCCAGGACGGCCCGTCCGGCATAAAAAGGCATTCCCCTGCTTTCGGCAAGAAGGAATACCGGACGATTCCGGAGCCGGGGTGAAGAGGCCGCAATTTCTACATGAATCAAACTGTCCGCCTGCCGGACACGCAGCAGATAGCCCTCATCCTGTACGGCCGGAAGGGGGTAATCTTTCCGCTGCCCGTCCGGCCAGGAAATCGATGCCTCCAAACGTTGTCCCGCTTCGGGATTTAGGAAGAACTGACCCATTCCGCGATGGCTGCTCTCGAATGTACTGATCTCCCGGCCGCTTTCATCCCGTATAACGCCCTTCACCGGTACGCCAAAGCCCAGCGCGTTGATCGCCTTGAATGCGACCCGGTTGGGAACCCCCGCGATTAGGTTTCCTCCTTCAGGGAAGAACTGCAGATCGATTTCCTCTTTGAAGGAAGGCAAAAAGAAATCCTTCACGAAGGGAAGTCCGTCGAAATTGATGCTGGTCCGGATGTATTGATTGGGATAAAGCGGACTTTCGTTATAGGGAATGGGAATCCGGATCACTCCCTCTTCATCGGTGGTGGCGGTTTCGGGTGATTTGGGTTTCCCGATCGGCACGTACGCAACGTGTACCTCCCGGCCGGTAACCGCCTCCCCGTCTTCGTCTAAAAAGCGGATCATCGCCTCGATTTCCGGCGGATCGGCTCGCCGGTTTACTTCGTATGTTACCTGGGTCTGCAAACGGGACAGCCGGCTGTTGCCAATCATTAGATCCTTGCGGAAAAAAAATTCCTCCCCCCAATTGCGCATCCAATTAGTATAGGCGCGGATCCGGTAATGGCCTTCGGGCAAGGCGTCGTCCAGGCGGAAACTGCCGTTGAAATTTCCTTTGTCCTTTTTAAGTGCCAGGCGCTGTATCAGGGTGTCGGCCGGGCCGATCAGTTCCACGTAAACGATGTTGCTCAGCTCCGAAGGAGCGTGGGTAGCCGCGTTCACCAGGTAAGCCCGGAACCAGATGTCGTCGCCCGCGGCATAATAAGGTTTGTCCAAATGCAGATAGACTTTTTCCTGGGGGCGCGCAGTCAACTGCCGGTCCAGGGCAGCAGCGGCTTTCTCCAGGGGGGAGGTCTCCCCGGAGGAAACCTGGGCCGAAGCGATACCGGCTGTGGTCGTCCATAGAAGAAATAGGAATGCCTTGTAAATGAGTAACTTCACATTTAAAGTTACGTTTTTTTCAGGGCTTCATGAAATCGTTTTTCCACATCATGGATTCCACTGGGAGCTGGCTTCTGCGATTGTATTTGGCGGAACTTTTCTGGTTATACAACGTGGCTATTTGTCCCTCGACAACGAAATAAATTAGCTGTCCGATGGGCATTCCGGCATAAATGCGCACGGGTTGCGCGCAGGAAATTTCCAGGGTCCAGTTGTTGCAGAAACCCACGTCGCCCTTTCCGGCGGTGGCATGAATATCAATTCCCAGACGGCCTGTGCTGGACTTGCCTTCCAGAAAGGGAACGTGATGGTGTGTTTCGGTGTATTCCAGCGTGACGCCCAGATACAGGATCCCGGGCTGCAGGATGTATCCATCGGAGGGTATTTCAAAATGATCCACTTCGTTGTGGATGCGGGCATCCAATACGCGGTTCCGGTAACAGGCCAGGTGTTTTCCCAAATGCACATCGTAGGAGTTGGTTCCCAGGTATTTTCGGTCAAAAGGCTCAATGACGATGGTTCCCTTCTCAATTTCTTCCAGAATGCGTTTGTCAGATAAGATCATGTGGATGAAGAAAAATTTAACTAATATAGGGCGAAATTTCTTAAGTAATTACCGGAATGCCCATCGTTTTCAGAAAAAACATTGCACCGGGTACTGAGCTCAGCATTTGGAAAATCGCCGAAAGCGCTGAACAATTATATAGCAAACTGCAACTGGACGAACGGGAACGGGCGGTTTTTGATTCGTTTAAGAACCAGCACAAACGCAGCCTGCATTGGTTGGGCAGCCGGGTCCTGTTGCGTACCTTGTTAAAGACCGACAAATACATTAACCTGAAGATCGACGAGCACCGCAAGCCTTATCTGGCAAACCTGCCTCATCATATCTCCATCAGCCATTCCCACGACTACGCGGCCGTCATGGTGAGCCTGGACGGGCCGGTGGGGGTGGATATAGAAGAAATCAATCCCAAGATCGAAAAAGTAGCGGCCCGCTTTCTGCTTCCCGATGAACTGTCCTTTATCGGGCCTTGGAAACAGAGGGAACCGGCTTCCTTTCCCACCGGATCCGACCGGGCAAAACTCACGCACTTATATGCCTGCTGGAGTGTCAAGGAGGCGATCTACAAATGGTACGGAAAGGGGGGGCTGGCTTTTCAGGGCGGAATCGTTTTAAATCCCTTTCAACTGGAGCCCGCTGGTCGCGTAACGGCACGGGTCCATCTCGAAGGGGAATGGATCGAAATAGTGGCCTATTACCAGGAGTTCAACGGGTATATGCTGGCTTGGTGTTACGGTCGTCCCGCTCAGACTTAAAAGATTGGTGGCATGATGAGAAAACTCGCAAACAGAAACATTGACAGAAACATTGATAGTACCCCGGCAGGACAGTTCCTGTTGATTCTCCTGCTGGTTTCCCTGCTGACGGGCTGTAACAGGGGACCGGCAGACAAGCAAATCCGGCAATTGGAACCGGCCGTGGCCGACAGCCTGGCCCGGGTTATCAAGGCCCAGGTGAACCCGGAACTGGCCGAAGGCCTTTTTTTGCAGTTATGGGGCGTGGACTCCTTGGTTGCCGATCCGGTGGCGGTGCATGTGGATGAGCAAGGACGGCTCTGGTACACCCGAACCAACCGGCAGAAAAATTCCGAATTTGATATCCGCGGGCATCGCGACTGGGAGATTGCTTCCATCGCGCTGGAAACGATCCAGGACAAACGCGCGTTTCTCCGGAAGGTGCTGGCCCCCGAGCTGAGCGACCAGAACCAGTGGATGGCTGATCTGAACGGGGACGGTTCGCATGACTGGCGGGACATGACCGTGGAAAAGGAACATGTATACCGGCTGGAAGACCGCGACGGAGACGGCGTAGCTGATTTCTCACAACGGGTGGTAGCGGACTTTCATGAGGAAGTGACCGATGTGGCGGGCGCCGTGTTGACCCACCAGGGGGATCTCTACGTGGGGGTGGGTCCGGATCTCTGGCGGATGCAGGACCGAAACGGAGACGGGTTGATGGACCGCAAAGAATCCATCTCGACGGGTTACGGAGTACACATCGGCTTCGGGGGACACGGCATGTCCGGGTTGGTCAAAGGACCCGATGGCCGGATCTACTGGGGGATCGGGGATATCGGATTTAACGGAACGGGTTCCGACGGCCGGAAGTGGGAGTATCCCAACCAAGGCGTGATCGTACGGGCCAATCCGGACGGAAGTGATTTTGAGGTGTTTGCTGCAGGTCTCCGCAATACGCACGAGTTTGTTTTCGATGAATACGGCAATCTGATCAGTGTGGACAACGACGGCGATCATCCCGGCGAAAAGGAGCGTCTGGTCTATATCGTAAACGGACACGATGCAGGCTGGCGGATCAACTGGCAATTCGGGAAATACCGCGATCCGGATAACAACACCTACAAGGTTTGGATGGATGAAGCCATGTACAAGCCCCGGTTCGAAGGACAAGCTGCCTATTTCATTCCGCCTCTTTCCAATTACATCAGCGGACCCTCCGGCATGGTTTACAATCCGGGGACCGCCTTGGGTCCGGAATGGAAAAACACGTTTTTTGTTTCTGAATTTGTGGGTAATCCCGCCCGGTCTGCCATCCATTCGTTTAAACTGAATCCTTCCGGGGCGGGTTTCGAGCTCGCCGAAAGCAAGACCCTTATGAAGGGAATTCTCGCTACAGGCATGGATTTCGGTCCGGACGGGGCGCTTTATTTCGGCGATTGGATCGATGGCTGGGATACCAAGGACTACGGACGGATCTGGAAACTGGATGCCGAAAGCGGCAAGGACTGGGCGCCGAGGCAGCAAACCCGGGACCTGCTGGCAACCGATTTCGCCGGTTTTGATCTGAAAAGGCTGGGCAATCTGTTAAAAGATCCCGATATGCGCGTGAGGCAGAAGGCACAATTCGAGTTGGTACGGCGCGGCGGGGATGGGATCGCGATTTTCCAGGAAAGCATCAACCAGACAACTCATCAACTGGCCAGAATACATGCCATATGGGGCATCAGCCAGCTGGCCAGGGAAACACCCCGGCACGCCACGCTGCTGCTTCCCTTATTGAAAGATCCGGATCCGGAGATCCGGGCACAGGCCGCCAAATGGCTGGGCGACATCCGCTATGCAAAAGCAGGCCCGGCCTTGTTACCGCTTCTGAAGGATCCTGCACCACGCGCACGGTTCTTTGCTGCCGAAGCCTTGGGTCGGATCGCCTATGAGCCGGCCATTCAACCCCTGATTGAAATGCTGGAAGCGAACCGAGACGAAGATCTGTATCTGCGGCATGCCGGCAGCCTGGCCCTGGCGCGGATAGGGAAGGCGGAGCCTCTCATGGGACTTGCCGGGCACCCTTCCCGGTCGGTGCGGATCGCCGCGGTGATTGCGCTGCGGAGGATGCGGCATCCGGGCTTAAGCCGTTTTCTTTCGGACAAAGACGAATACATCGTAACCGAAGCGGCCCGTGCAATAAATGACGACCATTTTGTAACCGAAGCCCTTCCTGCACTGGCCGGGCTGCTGAAAGAAACCCGATTCGGGGAGGAAGCCCTGATCCGGCGGGCCATCAATGCCTGTCTTTGGACCGGAACGGAGACGTCCCTGCAGCATTTGATCAACTATTTTATGCGGGAGGATGCTCCCGTGGCCATGCGCGCCGAAGCGATCGATGCGGCCAGTACCTGGCCGCGGCCTTCGGTACTGGACCGGGTGAGCGGAAGATACCGGGGAGAAGCGCGCCGCGACAGCAGCCTGATTCAAAAACAGGCGGCCGAGGCGCTGCTCGGTCTGCTCGGTCACCGGGAAACATCCCTACGGCTTCATGCCGTCAAGGCGCTCGGCAAGCTGGGAATAACCCAGGGGAACCCTTCCTTGTGGGAGCGCTTAAAAGCGGACCCTTCGCCGGAAGTCCGCATCGCGGCACTGGAAGCCCTGGCAGCGCTGAACTACGCTGAAATCGGACAGGCGATCGCGCAGGCGCTTTCGGATCCCGAGCGGGATGTGCGCATTGCGGGACTGGATCTTTTACCCGAAATGAATTTACCTGCAGTAGAAAAGGTGTCACTCCTTTCGGACGTCATTGCCACCAAAACATCCGGCGAAAAACAGGCCGCCTTGCTAACCCTGGGCACCCTGCCGGTGGAAACCAGCCGGGACTTATTCAACGGCTTGCTGGATCAGCTTGCGAAAGGAGAACTTCCGGCGGAGATCCGGCTGGAACTTTCCGAAGCCATTGGCAGCACCGGGTCCACGGAACTGCGCTCGAAGCTGGATCGTATCGACGCGGAACTGACACCCGATACCACCCTGGCCGGATACGCAGGCTTGTTGTTCGGAGGGGATAGCAGAAAGGGAAGAACCATTCTTTTTTCAAACCAGACCGCACAATGCATGCGTTGTCACTCGATTGACGATTACGGAGCCAATGTAGCCCCCAGCCTGAATGGCGTTGCCAGCCGGAATACCCGGGAACAACTGCTGGAATCATTGATTGAGCCCAGCGCACGGATTGCCCCGGGTTACGGTTTCACCACCTTGGAACTGGAGGGAGGAAGGCAGCTGACCGGTATTTTGCAGCACGAAACCGACGGCAGCCTCACCCTCAAGCTGGGCGGGCAACCCGACACGGTAATTGGCAAGCAACACGTGGTCAAGCGCACCGACGCTCCATCCAGTATGCCTTCGATGAAGGGACTGCTGAGCAAGCGGGAGATCCGCGACCTGGTCAGCTACCTGGCCACGCTGAAAGAATAGGCTCTGTCAGACCGTTTCCGGTTCGGGATGCTTCCATCTCTCGCGGTACGTCCGCCGAAGCAGCCGGGTGGCTTCGGGATCATTTTCCACGATCCGTTTTTCGGGGTTGTACACCAGGGGCCGTCCGGTTTCCATGGACAGGTTGGCCAAAATGCAGCTGGCCGTTGAAATATGTCCTTCTTCAATGTCGGCGACCGGCCGGGTGTTCTTTTCGATCGCTTGCAGGAAATCCAGCATATGCAACCGCGTGGCAGGAGCCGCGTTCAATTCGATATCCGGTTCGGAGAGATCTTCCGGGTACTTTTCCTTTTCATAAACCACATCCTTGTGAATGGGCGTGCCCTCTTTACCGTGCGGCACAAAATCGTACTGCATGGTGCTGCCCGAAAGCGTTCCTTTTTCTCCGTATAATTTGAATGACCAGGGATATTCCGGATCGGCCGGCGTTCCCCAGGTACGGTGATTCCAGATGCAATTCAGCTCATCGTATTCAAAAATGGCCGTCTGGGTATCGGCGATGTTTGATTTGCCGTCTTTCTGGACATAGATCCCACCGCTTGCACTGACGCGTTTGGGCCATCCCAAATCCAGCATCCAGCGCACCGTGTCCAGCATGTGAACACACATGTCGCCGGTAATTCCGTTTCCATATTCCATGAAGGTGCGCCACCACCGCCGGTGGGGAATTCCGTCGTAGGGCCGCAGAGGGGCCGGGCCCGTCCACAGCTCGTAGTCCAGGAAATCAGGTACCGGCTCTTCGGGCGGATTGCCGTTTGCGCGCATGTGGTAATAACAGCACATTTCCACATGGGAGACTTTTCCTAGCAGCCCTGCGTCCACGATATTCTTTTTCGCATCGATCAGGTGGGGCGTGCTTTTTCGCTGGGTACCCACTTGCACCACCCGCTTGTATTTGCGGGCGGCCGCCACCATGGCCTCCCCTTCGATCACATCCACACTGATGGGCTTCTGCACATAGACATGAGCACCGGCTTTCAGGGCCTCAATCGCCTGCAGGGCATGCCAGTGGTCGGGCGTGCCAATCAGCACTATGTCGAGTTCGTTCTCGGAAAGCATCTTCCGGTAATCAGGATACAGCCGGGGGACTTTTCCCGACTTCTGCCTCGTACTTACCATGGCCCCGGCTTCCTTGAGCATATTCCGGTCTACGTCACACAAGGCGACCACGTCCACGGGGGCAACTTGGATAAGCCGGAACAGGTCGCTTTTGCCGTACCAGCCGGTCCCGATCAAGCCTACCCGGTAAGTCTTCTGAGCAGCGGGGAAGGCCAGGGCTTGCATTTCGAGGGTGCCCAACGCGAGCGAGGCGGCGGTTCCTTTCAGGAAATGGCGCCGGTTGAATGTATAAGAACTCATTTCAAAGTGGTTTTTGACCTAAAGATAAGATTATGCGGCGAAAGAGAAAATCTTGGATTTTCTCTCCCGTTGACCTATTTTAGCCTCCACATGTCATTAGCTGATTATTTCTCTCCGGCG
>JAJUHF010000093.1 GCA_029268045.1 Anseongella ginsenosidimutans | reverse complement strand
TTCCAGCGCATCGGCGTAATTTCCCGCGTCGTATTTCGAGTTGACACCGGCCGCGTAGATAATCCCAACGATCCCGAAGGGAAGACAGCAAAGGATCGTAACCAGGATGGATTCCACAAGCCAGTTTTTGGGACGCGCGGGAGGCGGAGCGGGATTGACAGGTTCAGGATTGGTAGGGTTAATCTCGTCCATTTTTCTTTTTATTGAAATCTAAGATAAAAAAGAAATGGAAATTTTAAAAAGTTAGGTTTTTAAACTGGAAATTTTTTTCTTTCCAGAATTGAAGGGCGCGTGGCAGCGTGTACCGCAACCTTCTTTCCGCTTTCAGGCTATCATGAAAAACGACAATGGATCCGTTTCCGGCATGTTTGGTTACATTCCGAAGGCAGCCCTCCGGACTTAATTTGCGGTCGAAATCACCGCTTAGGACATCCCACATAATAATTTGTGTGGTCTCCGGGCCCAAATGACGGAGTTTTCTAATCTGGCTTCGCCGGATCCGGCCGTAGGGAGGACGGAACAGGTTGGACTCCACCAGGCCCGCGCATTGACGGATGTTTTCCAGGTACGCCGCATCGGGGGTTTTCCATCCGTTTAAATGATTGAACGTATGATTTCCCACAGCGTGTCCCTTTTCCAGGATCCGCTCATAGATCGAAGGATGTTTCCGCACGTTATCGCCGATACAGAAAAACGTGGCCCGGGCATCGTACTCTTCCAGGGTTTCCAGTACCCAGGGAGTGATTTCGGGAATGGGTCCGTCATCGAAGGTCAGGTAAATGGTTTGTTCGGTCCGCGGCATGTTCCAGACCAGGGAAGCGGGGTACAGTCTTCTCAGAAGCGGCGGCGTGGTCACAAGATACATGCGTACTTAATTGGGATACCTCGTCTTCAGGTAATCAATGGTCGAGGCCATTAGTGTTCTCAATACGGTCTGATCAATATCCGCCAGTTTCTTCACATAAATACAAGCCTTACCCATCTTGAATTTGCCCAGCCCGCTGAGCAAATGCGCATGTTCTTCCAGCCCGGTAAAGACATACAGTGAAATCGCCTGCTTCCGGGGCGAAAACCCGATCAACGGCGCGTCTCCCTCGTGGCCACTGTCGTAGCGGTAATGGTAGTTGCCAAATCCGATGATCGAGGGCCCCCACATCACCGGTTCGTAACCGGATACTTCACGCATCAAACCGATCAGCTCGAAACTATCGTTCCGTTTCTGTTCGGTTGCGGCAAAGGACTGGATGAATGCTTCCACATTAGCCGGGGTGGGGGTGGTCTTGTTTGCCATTGCAGTTAAATCTTGGTATAACTCAGCGCTGCCGGCTTTTGCGTCCTAGTGGATCTCCGACCCTGGAAGGAATGACGGCGTACAGGGCAGCCGGGCTTAGCTGCCCGGCTCCGGATTCTCCTGATAAACCACCCTCCAGACTCGTCCCTGCTGGGAATCAGCAATATAGAGGGAGCCGTCGGGTCCCTGAGCCAGGCCCATGGGGCGGAAGCGAGCGTCCCCGGGACTTAACAAGGTGTCCGCCCCGGTGAATCCTTCGGCAAAGATCTCCCAGTCTCCCGCCGGGTGGGCGCCATCAAAGGGCACAAATACCACCACGTAGCCCGCCTGTTCCAGAGGCGCCCGGTTCCAGGAACCATGGAACGCGATAAAGGCTCCGTTTTTATATCGTTCCGGAAATTGGTCCCCGGTGTAGAATAAGACATCGTTTGGAGCCCAATGTGCCGGGAAAGCCATGATTGGATTTTCCGCCGAATCGCACCGGCCGGTCTGCGTGCCATCGCCTCCGTATTCGGGACCCAGTACCCGTTTATTCTGCGAGGGGTCAAAATAACAATAAGGCCAACCGAAATCCGAGCCGTCCTTGATAAGCAAGAATTCCTCAGCCGGCAACTCTGCGCTTTCTTCGTCCGTAAATAGATCCGGCCACAGGTTGGAAAGCTGATCGCGTCCGTGCTGCAACGCATACAGGGTGTTTTCCGCTGAATTCCAGTCCAGGGCTACCGCGTTCCGTATTCCGGTGGCATACCGGTAACCGTCCTGTTGCGACTGTCCGGTCTTTTCCGCGCTGAACCGCCAGATGCCCCCGGCGTATTCCAAAATGGGACAGGGATCCTGGCCTTTCACGCCGGGAGTCCGGTCGGGGTCCTGACAGGCATTGGAAGGCGCTCCGATGTTGATATATACATTCCCACTGCCGTCAAACGTAAAGCTCTTGGCTGCATGCTGGTTTTGGGAAGTCAGTCCGTAGACGATGGTTTCGAAATCCGCTTCGGGTACCAGTTTGTCTTCATTCAGCCGATAGCGGAAAAGGGCGGAGTCGGGTGAAAAGTACAGGTAATTATTACGGATATCGATGCCGGTTCCCGGGTACTCGCCGAAATATTGGATCAGATCGGCCTTTCCGTCTCCGGATGTGTCCCGAAGGGCGGCGATCCCGCCTCCGTTTTTCATGTTTTGAATAGCCACGTAGATGTCGCCGTTTTCCCGTACCACCAGATGCCGGGCCTTGCCCAGGTTATCGGCTACTACCAGCGCCCCGAAATTTTCAGGAAGCTGGATCTGTCCGTTGTCCGCATCGGGTTGAACAGGAGGTGTTTTCTCATTGGATGCCGTCTGGCATGCGCCCAGGAGAAACAGGGCGGCAATTGCAAAAGGTAAATAATTCCGAATATTCATACGATAAATTTATGAATAGTTCCCCGAATATCCCAAGCGTCCGTTTATTTATCAGCAATCAGGCAGGAGGTTCGGTCGGATTCAGGTTGTAAATATAAAGGTGGGTTAACCATAAATCATAGCTAAAATTTTTTTATACTTGTGCCACATGATTTCAGTTTACCGTATTGTTTTATCTTTCGTTGCTTTTGCCCTGTTCCTTATTAAAGGACAAGCTGTTGCGCAACAAAACCTCACACTGCTGCAATGCATTGAATATGCAGTGGAGAATAACCTGGATATACAGCAGGCCCGGATCACTGAACGGCTTTCGGAAGTGGACGTGCACCAGGCCAAATTTGATCTTTTTCCCGATCTGAACGGTACGGCTTCGCACAATATCAGTTTCGGTCGAAGCGTGAACCCGATTACCGACGTCATTGACGATCAGCGGATCAGCGCGGGAAACATGAGTGTCAACACGTCTTTATTGCTGTTTTCGGGTTTTCGTCAGTTGAATGCCATTGCGCAGGCCCGGTATAATATGATGGCCAATCAGAGTGCGGTTGAAAAGGTCAAACAGCAAGTGATGGTGAACGTGGCCGCCACCTTTTTGCAGGTGTTGTATTCCAAAGAACAGATGGAGGCTACCCGGGAACAGGTGGCCATCAGCCGTGCGCAGGTCGCAAACGCCGAGCGCAAAGTGGAGGTAGGAACCATTCCAATGGGTGATCTGCTTCAGTTGAAGGCGACCCTGGCCAACGATGAGCTGACCCTAACCCAGGCGACCAATACCTACGAGATCAACCTGCTCAATCTGAAGAATCTACTGAATATAAACCCGTCAACTCCCTTTGGAATAGAAGTTCCGGAAAACGTGGATCTGATGCTGGCTCAGATCAGAACGGATTACAGCCTTTCGGAGGTCTTCACCAAAGCGGTGGAAATCAATCCGGGAATGGCTGAAGCCGCGCATCGGCGGCTGGCGGCCGAAGAAAATCTGCAGATTGCCCGGGGGGCCTTATTGCCTACCCTGTCTTTCGGCGCAGGACTGGGAACCCGCTATTCGAACAACCGGGAGTTTCCCATCAGCGACCAGTTGGACCAGAACTTTAATCAATATTTTGGATTTCAGTTGTCTATTCCCATTTTTAACCGGTTTCAGGCGCAGAACGCCGTCAAGCGCGCGCGGCTGAACCTGCAGGGGGCGCAGATCACCGAAAACCTCAGCCGGAATGAACTGAACCAAACGATCGCTCAGGCGCTGGCCGATCTGCGGGCAGCGGAAAAGAATTATGCCTCGGCTCTTCAGGCTTACGAATCTTCGCGACTGGCGTTTGAGTACAGCCAGAAGCGGTTCGACGTCGGCCTGACCAACGCGATTGATTTAAACCTTTCCAAAACGCAGCTGGCCCAGACCGAGGCGGACATGCTTCAGTCCAAATACGATCTCATTTTCAGAAGCAAGATAATCGATTATTATCTTGGGAAAAGTATGGCATTCTAACATGAAGAAATTAACGTGCATCCTGCTGGTTGTCTCCCTGCTCTCGGGAGCCTGTGGAAACAAGCAGGGAACAGAGGTTGCCCTTGAGGAGGCAACCGGACGGACCATTATTGAAACCGTTTCGGCCAGCGGAAAGATCCAACCGGAGGTGGAAGTAAAGCTTAGCTCGGAGATTTCCGGTGAGATTACCGTGCTGAACGTAAAGGAAGGGGCTCAGGTAAAGAAGGGCGATCTACTGATGCGTATCCGTCCTGAAATTTACGAGTCTACCGTAAACCAGATGGCTGCCGCCCTGAACCAGGCACGTTCCAATACCGCCACGGCCCAAGCCCGACTGAATCAGTATCAGGCGCAGCTGGAAGGCCTGGAAGCCGCCTTTAACCGGACCCGGAAGCTTTACGAGGATAAGGTGATTTCCAATGCCGAGTACGATCAGGCGGTGGCCGATTACCAGTCCATGAAGGCGCAGGTAGCGGCCGCCCAGCAGGAAGTGGATGCCGCCCGTTTCAACGCGGCCGCGGCGGAAGCAAGGATGAAGGAAGCCAGCCAGAATCTGGACCGGACCATTATTTACGCGCCGGTCGACGGCACGGTCTCGAAACTGAATGTGGAAGTAGGCGAAACCGTGCTGGGAACTTCCCAGATGACCGGCACGGAGCTGATGCGGATCTCCAATCTTTCAAACATGGAAGTACTTGTGGAGGTGAATGAAAACGACATTACGCGGGTGTCCGTCGGGGATACCGCCGCCATTGAGGTGGATGCCTTTCTGGGTGAAGAGTTTACCGGAGTAGTTACCGAAATTGCCAGTTCGGCAAACAACATCGGCTCCGCCACCGATCAGATCGCCAACATCGATCAGGTTACCAATTTTAATGTCAAAGTCCGGATTCTCCCGGAATCCTATCAGCATCTGATGGAACGCAAGAGTTCCGACCTGCCGTCCCCTTTCCGGCCTGGATTGTCTGCTTCGGTTGATATCCATACCCAGGTGGTCCACGACGCCGTGAGCGTGCCGATTCAGGCGGTTACCATCCGCGATGAATCGGGTAGGAGCACCAGTACAGAATCCCGTCCGGATCAGCCTCAGAACGAAGGCGACACCCAGTCGGGCAGCAAACAGGATGCCGACCAACGGAAAGCAAAAGTAAAAGAGGTGGTATTCGTCTACAATGAAGCCGAGGGAACCGTAACCATGACCGAGGTGGTTACCGGGATCCAGGATGACCGGTATATCGAGATTCGGTCCGGTTTGGAAAAAGGCCAGCAGGTTGTTGTTTCACCCTTCCTGGCGATTTCAAAAACACTGCGCGACGGTTCAAAGGTGCGCGTGACGGAACGGTCTGAATTGTTTTCCGGACAGGAATAAATGCAATTCTAAACAGAAACAGGTGGAAACCCGTGTTGCAGTAATAGGAGGCGGAAGCTGGGGCACCGCCATTGTCAAGATCCTAAGCGATGCCTCCGGCGGCGATTCGGTTCGTTGGTGGATGCGGAACCCCGATCAGATCAGCTACATAAAGAAATACGGAAGGAATCCCGGATACCTCAGTTCGGTGAACCTGCAGGTAAGCCGGAAAAATGTCAGCAATAACCTCAGACGGGTCATCGCCGATTCTAATATACTTATTTTCTGCATTCCTGCTGCCTTCCTCAAAGAAACCCTGAACGGGATTGCTCCGGCGGACCTGCGTGAAAAGAAGATCGTTTCGGCCATCAAAGGATTTGTGCCGGAAGACAATATGATCGTCGGCGAATTCTTCAATAAGCGATACGGGGTGTCTTTCGGGGACCTTGCCGTGGCCACCGGTCCCTGCCATGCCGAGGAGGTGGCCCTTGAAAAATTATCCTACCTGACCTTCGCCTCGCAGAACAAAACCCTGGCCCGCACGGTAGCCCGATTGTTTTCAGCCCGTTACATTCAGCCAAACGTATCGGACGACATTTACGGTACGGAGTATGCGGCAGTACTCAAGAATATTTTTGCGATTGCCAGTGGGATTTGTCACGGCCTGGGTTATGGGGATAATTTCCAGGCAGTGCTAATCTCCAACGCGATCCAGGAAATCAAGCGTTTCGTAGACGGAGTCCATCCGATTGATCGCGATATCAAGGAATCGGCTTACCTGGGCGACCTGTTGGTGACCGCCTATTCCCAGTTCAGCCGAAACCGGACTTTCGGCAATATGATCGGGAAAGGATATTCCGCCAAAACGGCCCAGATGGAAATGAATATGATCGCCGAAGGATACTTTGCCGTGAAATGCCTATACGAGATCAATCGGGAATACGGCATTCCTATGCCCATCTGTGAAGCGGTCTATTCCATATTATACGAAAACCAGCCTCCGGCCCTTGCAATCCGGTCCCTGTCCAGAAAGATAAGCTAGCCCTCAGCGGAACAGGTCGGAAGACAGATAGCGGTCTCCCCGGTCGCAGACAATGCAGACAACAACGCCTTCATCAAGTTCCTCGGCCACACGTAAAGCCGCCGAAACGGCGCCGCCGCTGCTCATTCCGCAAAAGACCGCTTCTTCCCGCGCCAGGCGTCGGGTCATGATCACCGCCTCGTCCTGCCAGATTTCCATGATGCGATCCACTCGTTCCGCTTCGAAGATTTTGGGAAGATATTCCTTGGGCCATTTTCTTATCCCCGGTATTTTCGCCCCTTCGGCAGGCTGGCATCCCACGATCTGGATTTCGGGACGCTGCTCTTTCAGGAAACGCGAAACGCCCATGATGGTTCCGGTGGTCCCCATGGCGGAGACAAAATGGGTGATCCGGCCTTCGGTGTCCTTCCATATTTCCGGCCCCGTACCGTGGTAGTGGGCAAGGTAATTATCCGGATTGGCGAATTGGTTGAGCATAAGGTAGCCACCCCGGGCGACCTGTTCGTTGGCATAGTCTATTGCCCCTTCCATGGAATCCTTCGCAGGGGTCAGCACAACGCGGGCGCCGAAGGCTTCCATGGTAAGTACCCGCTCGTTGGTTGCATCTTCGGGCATGACCAGCTCAATTTCCACATTGAACAAACTGGCCATCATGGCCAGGGCAATGCCGGTATTGCCGCTGGTGGGTTCAATTATTTTGATCCCCGGTTGAAGTTCACCCCGGTCAAGCGCCCCTTTGATCATGCTGTAGGCGGCGCGATCCTTTACGCTTCCTCCGGGATTGTTCCCTTCGAGTTTGGCGTACACTTCAACATGGGGATTGGGGTTGATTCTTTTCAGGTTTACAAGTGGCGTGTTTCCCACCAGGTCTAAGAGACTATAGATCATTCTAATCGGTTTAAGTAAGGGCCGTTACGTCGTTTGATTTATAATAGATCCGGGAATAGGGTGGCACACTCTTGATCAGCCAGACGTTGCCGCCGATCACGCTGTGATGACCAACGGTGGTTTCGCCACCCAGAATGGTGGCTCCGGAATAAATCACCACGTGGTCCTCAATGGTAGGGTGGCGCTTGCTTTTGGCCATGGCCTTATCCACACTGGCGGCACCCAGGGTGACCCCCTGATAGATCTTCACATTGTTCCCAATGATGGTCGTTTCCCCGATTACCGCGCCCGTACCATGGTCAATGCAGAAATGGGAACCGATCGTGGCCGCCGGATGAATGTCTATGCCGGTTTTCGAATGCGCAAATTCGGTGATCATGCGTGGCAATAGCGGGATATTAAGCTGATAGAGAATATGGGCGATCCTGTAAAACCCAATTGCATAGAAGCCCGGATAGGCCCGGATCACCTCGTAGAGGCTGGGAGCGGCCGGGTCGCCCTGGTGGATGGCTTCGGCGTCCTGTACCAGAAGCTGGTAGATTTCCGGGAGCCTTGCCATAAACTGTTTGCTCAGCCTGGCCGCGCCTTCCGGCAGGGCGGGCTGAATCGCAGCCAACAATTCTTCGAGCAGCCGTCCGGTTTCGTCAATCGCCTCTTTCAGCGCCGTGCCGGATGTGATGGCCACGCCGTTGTGTTCGGGAAACAACAGGTTCATCAGCCGCCGGCTGAATTCGCAGACCCGCTCAGTAGCGGGGTATGTATTTACCGCGGCGTTCCGGTGCCGCTGCTCCAATTGTTGAAGTAAATCCTTCATCTTCTCCCGTTTTTTTCGAGGCGAAAATTACACATAAAATTGAATAGAGACAGTATGCAATCTTATCTTTGTGCCCCGTATGCGCATTGCATAGAAATAATAACCAATATAACCCCCTGTATGTTCGACAATACCGAAATTGCCTTTTCACACCTAAGTGACAAGGAACTGAAAAAAGCCTGGTGGCTGTTTAAAGCAATCAATGTGAATTTCCTGGTGGAGACCGGGCCTTCGCTGGTCAACCTGGCGCTCAAATTGAAGCTCCCCATTCTTCCCTTGATCCGTTCCACCATTTTTTCGCATTTCTGTGGCGGGGAGACGATCGAAGATTGCGAAGATAACATCGCCCATCTATGGGCGTACCGGGTGGGAACCATTCTGGACTACTCCGTGGAGCAGGAAAAGACCGAAGCGGCCTTTGATCAGACGGCGGCGGAAATCATCGCCACCATCCGCAGGGCCCGGGGGGATGAAAAAGTTCCCTTTTCCGTGTTTAAAATAACCGGGATCGCCCGGTTTGAACTGCTGGCCAAACTCGATGCCGGCCAGGCGCTGTCTCCGGACGAGGAAGAGGAATTCCGCAAGGCGAAGCAGCGCGTCTACCGGATCTGCGAGGAATCGGTCCTTGCCGGCACCCCGGTGCTCATCGATGCCGAACAGAGCTGGATTCAGGAGACCATCGACCGCCTGGCGATGGAAATGATGGCGCGGTTCAACAAGGAATCCGCACTCGTTTTCAATACCTATCAACTGTATCGGAAAGACGCCTTGGGCAAGTTGAAGAAGGATCTGGAAACCGCTGCGGAACGCGGATTTTACCTGGGAGCCAAACTGGTCCGCGGCGCCTACCTGGAAAAAGAACGTCAGCGTGCGGAGGAACTGGGCTATGAATCCCCACTTCACGAAACAAAAGCAGACACCGATCGGGATTTTGACGCTGCAGTAGCCTGGTGCATCGACCGGATTGACCGCGTTTCCTTTATTGCGGGAACACACAACGAAGCCAGCTGCCGCAAGCTGGCGGAACGGATGAAGGAAAAAGGGCTTTCACCGGATGACAGACGCATCTGGTTTGCCCAGCTGCTGGGCATGAGTGATAACATCAGTTTTAACCTATCCCATCACGGTTACCAGGTAGCCAAATACGTGCCCTACGGGCCGGTAAAAGCCGTATTGCCCTACCTTTTCCGCCGGGCCCATGAAAATACCGGTATTTCCGGCCAGATGAGTCGGGAACTCCGCCTGATCACCGAGGAATTGCACAGAAGGAAGAAAAGCAGATCCCGCTAAGCCATCTGCCGTCTTTGATACCTATTTCGTAAATTGCGCCGATTTATTGTTTCAGAAAATATGATGACAGAATTAAGTGAACAGGAGCTGATGCGTCGGCAGAGCCTGCAGGAGTTAAGGAAACTGGGAATCGATCCGTATCCCGCAGGTGAGTATCCCGTGAACGCGTTTGCCCATGATATAAAGGAAAATTATACGGAGGGAAGCACCGCATACGAGCAGGTATCGCTGGCCGGGCGGATCATGAGCCGGCGTATCATGGGAAGCGCCTCCTTTGTGGAACTCCAGGATTCCAGCGGCAGGATCCAATTGTATCTGAACCGCGACGAATTATGCCCTGGTGAAGATAAAACCCGCTACAATACCGTTTTTAAAAAGCTCCTCGATATCGGCGATTTCATTGGGGTCAAAGGTTATGTTTTCAAGACCCGGACCGGGGAAACGTCCGTGCATGTGCAGGAGCTGGAACTCCTATCCAAATCACTGCGGCCGCTTCCGGTCGTGAAACGGGATGAAGAAGGGAAGGTTCACGACGGCTTTACCGATCCCGAACAGCGCTACCGGCAACGCTATGTGGATCTTACGGTGAATCCGGAAGTAAAACGTACGTTCCTGATCCGCTCCAGACTGATCCAGTCCATGCGCCGGTTCTTTGACGACCGGGGATGGCTGGAAGTGGAAACGCCCATTCTGCAGGCTATCCATGGCGGTGCGGCGGCACGACCCTTCAAGACGTATCACAATACACTGGATATGCCCTTGTATCTCCGGATCGCCAACGAACTTTACCTCAAGCGGCTCATCGTCGGTGGAATTGACGGGGTTTATGAAATCGGGAAAATGTTTCGAAATGAGGGTATGGACCGTACCCATAACCCGGAATTTACATCCATGGAGATCTATGTCGCCTATAAGGATTATCGGTGGATGATGAATATGGTGGAGGAACTTTTGGAGGACATTGCGCTGGAGTTGCAGGGGACGACCCAGGTGGTTGTCGCGGGGAAGGAGATCGATTTCAAAGGACCGTACGAGCGCATGACCATGTATGGGTCCATTGAGCGGTACACCGGGATCGATGTGTCGGGAATGGACGAAGCCGCCTTGCGGCAGACCTGCCGGGATTTGGGCGTGGAGGTGGATGACACGATGGGCCG
>JAJUHF010000092.1 GCA_029268045.1 Anseongella ginsenosidimutans | reverse complement strand
GGTGCGTAAAGGGCAGGAGATCAGTGCGCTGAGTGACGGCGCTTTCGACCTGACGGTCAAGCCCCTGGTGGACGCCTGGGGTTTTGGTGAAAAGCGCCATACCCAGGTGCCGGATTCATCGTATGTTGAGGAATTACTCCAAGCCGTGGACTACCGGCTAATCGGGATAAAGGGCGACAGTCTTGTCAAAAAGCACCCCGGGGTCCGCATCGATGCAAATGGAATCGCCCAGGGCTACACGTTGGATGTGCTGGCCGGGCTTTTGGAAGAAAAAAACATCACGGATTACCTGATAGAGCTGGGCGGGGAAATCCGGGTGAAAGGCCGCAATGAAGCAGGACGCGCCTGGCGGATCGGGATAGAGGCCCCCCCGCAGGCCAAGGACGAATCCGACGGAGAAAATGCGCCGGCGCTGCTGAGCAGGCTGATCAGCGTTTCCGGCAAGGGCCTGTCCACATCGGGCAATTATCGGAAATTCTTCGAGTCGGGTGGGAAACACTATGCCCATACCATCGATCCCCGCACGGGTTATCCGGTGCAGAATCAACTCATCAGTGTGACGGTGGTTGCACCCGATTGCATCACCGCCGATGCCTGGGACAATGCATTTATGGTATTGGGGATTCCCGCTTCCTTTGAAAAACTGAAAGAACTTCCCGGCGTGGAAGCCTTTTTCATCTATTACGACGCCCAGGGGCGGGTAAGGGACACCTCGACGGCGGGATTCCAGGATTTCTACCTGAACTAGTTGGATTACATTACTTCTCAAGACTTGTCAAGAGTGGGTAGTGCTTGTCGTATTTTTATTACAAAAAATTACCCATGTTATTACAAGATTTTAACCAGCTAACCAGCACTTTAGATACCGTAATCAAACCCTTGAAACACGGTACATATGAACCCACACTACGGAGAAATTGTCGAACGAACGATCAGGAGAAACGGCTATAGCATCAGCGAATTGGCCCGTACATTACGCGTCAACCGGCGGACCATCTACAACTGGTTTTTACAAAGAAGTCTTAAATCGGAGATCATCTACCGGATCGGCTGTGCCCTGCGGCATGATTTTTCGGAAGAGTTCCCGCACTTGTTTACGCCGGAGGATTTTAAGAACCCCGAGCGGCCCAGCCGAAGGGAAGCCCGCGGACCCTATGCGGCCATGGAAGAAGATTCAGGAACCCCAAATCAAAGCCATTGGAAAAACAAATACATTTCATTACTTGAGCAGTATAACAGCATGCTTCTGAATCAGGTGGGAAAGACGGATCCCTCCCTGTTTGAAGATGCGCATTCCTAGCGTCTCCGTCATTGCCTCCAAGCTACCGGGTCCTTATGGAATGATATTTGCGAACCAGTGGCATGGGCTATTTTTACCTATTGGCTGCGCTTTTGATAATCGCGCTTGCGGTTATTTTTTATCAGTTTCGAAAAATAAGACGGCTGGAAGGAAATTTGAGCGGGATGGTACCGGCGGATCGTGCCCCGGAAAGTGAAGGCCCCCAGCGCGACCGCTTTGAAATCAAATTGGTTTCGATGCTGGCTCATAATTTTCGGGGAAGTTTTGTGAATATTATTTCCCTGATGGATTTTTATAAGAAAGGCCAGGTTCCGCCCGACCAGTTTGAAGATCTTTTTGAAGAACTCAAAGCGACCTCTGCGCAGCATTTGGCCAGTTTTGAGATCACCTTGCGCTGGCTGAAGACCCAGCTTCCGGGATTTGTATATAAACCACTAGCAATCAGCGCATCAGATTCGGTAAGAGATGCAATTCGAAATAATATTTCAGAAATTGAGAGAAAAAAAATATCTTTAAGAGTGATTGGTGGGAATGAGCGCTGGTTTTTTTATGCAGATCCTGAATTACTGGGCTTTGTATTGAACAACCTCCTGAATAACGCCGTAAAATATTCGTTTCCGTCTGGTAAAATAGAATGTATCATCGGAGGAATTCGGGATAAAAATGGTACCATGGTAAAGGTGCAGATAGTTGACCACGGATTGGGAATGGACGCAAAAACCAGGGAAGATTTATTCTGCCATGATAAAACAATTTACACGGGAACCGAAGGGGAAAAGGGAGCAGGCATCGCGCTCCTTATATGCAAAGAATTTATTGAGTTGCAGGGAGGAAGGATTGAGGTTGAGTCGGAGATAGGGCAGGGGGCCGTATTTGCCGTATATATTCCCGGAAAAACAGAGAATCCGGCGGAGGCATCATGTAACAGCAATTCGGGTCTTTTTGTTACAGACGATCCTGTGCCGCTAAATTATAGTATGTTAAGAGAAAAGGCGTATGGCTTTAAAGGTCCTGGTGGCGGATGATCATAGTATTGTACGCGTAGGCCTTACACTTTTGCTAGAGAAGATTGACCCTCATGTTTACGTATGCGAATGCCGCGATTTCAGGGAAGTCCTGACGGTTGTTTCCGAACAACAGTTTGACTTGATGATCCTGGATGTAAATATGGCCAACGGGAACTATCAGGATACGATTGATATCATTAGACGTAAGCAACCTACAGCCAAAGTACTTATTTTCTCGTCGCTCGATGAGCAATTATATGCGATCAGATATTTGCAGACCGGCGCGAACGGTTTTCTGCATAAACTTGCCAGTGAAACAGAGGTGGAGTATGCCGTACGGCAGATGCTGAATTCCGGGAAGTACATCAGCGAAAAAGTGAAGGAAAGCATGATCAGCTCCTTCCTTCACGGCGACAAGACGCACGATGATCCGCTTGAGATTCTTTCCAACCGGGAATTGGATATCGCCCGCTTTCTGATCCAGGGAATGACGTTAAAGGAGATCGCCACCCGGCTGAATCTTCATGTAGCCACTGTGAGCACGTACAAAACCCGGATCTTCGAAAAGATGGCTATCTCCCGCGTAACCGATCTGATTGAACGATTCCGGATCCACGGGATCGTCCCCGGTGAAAAAACATAAGCGGAATGCGGACGGTGAACACACTCCCCTGATTTTCCTTGGAACTCACCTCAATGGTGCCCCCCAGCTTGTTCAGAATATCCCGGACATTATACAGGCCGAAACCGGACCCGTATTCCGCGGTGGTGGCCCGGAAAAAAATCTCAAATATATCGGGAAGGTCGTTTTCCGGAATTCCGATGCCGTTGTCGGACACCCTGATAACCGCCTCGTGGGAACCGACTGATATTTCCAGCTCCACCCTTTTGTCGGAAGCCTGTTCCCGTTGATATTTGAAGGCGTTTGAAAGCAGATTGGCAAGCACGATCTTCAGTGAGGGAAGGTCCGAGCGGAAGGTTTCGGGGCCCGAATGTTTTTTGATGAAAGATACTTGTTTCAGGGAAGCGACCGGATCGTACAAGGCGCCTACATCGCCAATTAGGTCCAGCGCGTTGATTTCAGTGAAATGAAGTTCGCCCCGTCGGATGGAATAATGTTCATGGAGACTTTTGATGTATCCATCGAGCTTTAGCATCGCCTTTTCAATCATTCCGATCATTTCGCCCGTTTCGGCGGAAACGGGTATCGTTTTCAGCAGTTCGATCACCCCCAGTACGCTCAGGATCGGTCCGCGCATATCGTGCGTCGCGCTGTAGGCAAACTGGTCCAGTTCATGGTAGGCCTTTTCCAGGGCTTGGTTCTTTTTCTTCAAGAGCGCCGCGGTGAGATAAAATTTCTGTGCTTCCTGAATGGTCAGCGCGATATCTGCCTCAATCCATGGCTTTTTTATATAACGGAACACTTGTCCTTTGTTGATGGCCGCGATCACCGACTCGATATCGGCATAACCCGTAACAAGCACCCGGATGGGATCGGGGTAGCGGTCCCTGATTTCTTCAAAAAATGCCACGCCCGTTTTGCCCGGCATGCGCTGATCACAGAAAATAACACTGATAGAGGGATGTTCCCGGAGGTGCTTTTCAGCCTCTTCGGCATTTACGGCCAGGTATATGGTATAGTCGAAACGGAAACATGCTTTGAAGCTGATCAGGTTATTGGGTTCGTCATCAATGAAGAGTACTTCAATATCGGATTTAAGTTTGTCCATTTTTTTGCGTAACGGGTAAGTGAATCAGAAATTCGGTGCCTTCCCCTGGAATGGATTTCACCGTTATTTTGCCCTGATGTTTGCTAATGATTCCATAGACGATCGACATTCCCAGACCGGTGCCTTGGCTGGCCCGCTTGGTTGTAAAGAACGGTTCGAATATTTTCTCCCGGGTTGTTTTATCCATGCCCACGCCGTTATCTTTAAATAAGGTGCTCACCGTGTTGCCGTTTGCGGCCGTGCGGATGGTCAGAACACCTCCCGGCTGGTTGCCGAATTTGGCATGGATTGCCTGAACGCCGTTGGTGATGATGTTCAGAAAGACCTGGTTCAGCTTCCCTGGATAGCAGTCGATCAAGGGAAGGTCCCCATAGGATTTGTCAATCGCGATCCGTCTGTGAAACATATGGTTCACAATGACCAGGGTGGACTCAATCCCGTTGTTAATGGAGGACTTTTGCAGCTCCGCTTCGTCAATCCGACTGAAGTTACGTAATTCCCTGACGATTTCCGCCGTTCGGGTGGACCCCTCCAGGATACCCCGCATCAGGTCGTTGATCTCCGATTTGAGGTAGTCGTAATCGGCTTGGGCTTTAATCTGCTGGATGAGGGCTTTTTTCTCCTCATCGGAGGCGGCGGACCGGGCCACGCCTTCCACCTTTTCAAGCAGCTCGATGATGATTCCGATATCCCGTTCCAACGGCCGGATATTGGACCGTACAAAATTCATCGGATTATTGATCTCATGCGCGATGCCGGCTGTCAGTTGACCCAGCGACGCCATCTTTTCGGACGCTACCAACTGCGATTCGGCTTCTTTCAGCTCTTCAATGGCCTTGCTCAATTCGCGGTTGGATTCCTTCAGCGCAAGGGTCCGTTCATTCACCTTGGTTTCCAGAATGATATTCTGTTCCCGGCCTATCTTTGCAATTTCGGCCATGGCTGCCATGGCCTGCTCCTGGGATTCCTGCTTTTCCTTTCTCAGTATATTGATTTTGTCGGCCAGGGCGAAGGAGAGCAAAAGCGCTTCCAGGGCCGAGGAGATCAGCAGCGCGGAAGTACTGAGGTTATTATAGGGAACGAGGTTAAAATCCTTGAGCACAAATACAACCGCGCCAATCAGCAAAATGGCCCAGGCCAGCAGGAAAAACCGGGCAGCCCGGTAGTTATAACGGTAAATCCGGTAGGAAACGAACAGCGAATAAAGGGCAGCGAAAACGGTGGCGCATTGCATGAGGAAAAATCCTTCCATTCTCGCCCCGGAGAGCCCCAGGATCATGGCCAGGATAAACACCGCATTGAAGATGGGGATGCCCAGGGCGAGTCGGGGCGTAAATTCCTTAACGTGGAGGAATTCGCGGATAAACTCCAGTGCCGCAATTCCTGCCAGACAGGAAAACAGCAGCGGGCCATGATGGGCAATGAACGTGTTTTCGGGCCAGAAGTATTTGAAGGTAAACCCCGTCAGGGCCGTCTGGGTAAGGGCCACCAGCAGAACGCAGACGACGTAATACAGGTAAATCCGGTCCCCGATGGAAAAAAAGATAAACAGATTGTATATGAACGTGGTAAGCATTATTCCAATGTAAATGCTGAGCCATTGCTCCTTTTTGAAATTGGCGTGGGTGACCGCTTCGCCGGTACCGGCCTTCAGAGGCAGCACGATGGGCGTGGAACTTTTAACCTTCAGCAGAATCGTAACGGTTTCCGACGCGTCCACGGGAATCCGGAAAACGGGGTCAAGCTGCGGGACCTCCCTGGAATAATACGGCAAGTTCCGGCTGATCTCTTCCAATAAGCTTGCTTCGGTCCCCTGGGAGGAAACCAGATAAACCTGGACCAGGTCCAGCAGGGGCTGCTCCACCGAGAGATACAGGGGGCTTTTTCCGGTGGTATTGGTGATATCCATCCGGAACCACCAGGTGGAAGGCGATATGCCGAAGTTCAGGATCTGGGTTTTCCCCGGACGGAATCCGCCGGAACGCAACACCTCTTCGGCGCTGTAAGCCGACTCCGGATCTTCCAGGTACCAAACCTGCGTTCCCGGGACAGCTTGGGGTGAGGGGTCGCCGCCGGCGTAAACGCGGTCGCCCGGAAAAGGGATCAACGATGTTACAATCAGTAAAAGTAAACCATGCATCAGACGCAGCTTAAAATGTCGTCTACCCGGCGCCGGTACGACCTGCTTTGGGGCTCTTCCGCTTTGAACAGCCGGAACAGATAAACTTCCTCGCGTGCCGGACCGGATCCGAACAGGTGGGTAAACCGTGCATACAGGTCCTGTAACTCATCCTCTGTGCCCGGCGGGAGATCCTCTATGCCGTGTTTGAGGCGGGTAAAATAGGCAAGCGGTACATTCATGGGCTGGACAGCAAGTCCCAGTTGCGTGGCTTTCAGCCACAGCCGCTGTCCGGCCCGCCCTCCATTCAAAAAATCGCCCGCGCTGAAACCGGGGACGGTAAGAAGCGTGAATGCCGAAGCGGCGGCCGCGTTTTTAACTGATGCGTTTTTCAGCAACTGTCCTCCATTGATCTTGGACAGAAACGAGATCACCTCCCGGTCCCGGATGAACCGGAGGCCCAGCAATTCGGACTCCTTCAATTCCAGGGTGCTTACTTCAATCCCTGTTCTGCTTCGGGCAGCGTCCGCCTCGGTCCACCGGATTTCCCGGTGAATAAAATCGTAATTGCTTTCCGGATGGAGTATTCGGTACCGGTCGGTGATACCGATAATCTTTCCGGCCTCGAGCAGCTCATGGGCCGAATCAATAAATTTTACTTCTATTCCGGGGGACTGCTCGGCCACCTCTTTCAGGCTATGAAGAATTTCCCCTGGAATAAGGGTCCGGGGTGGTACTTTCCGATTGGTATGGCGTTTTTCAATAAGCCCGGCCAGGCTCCCGTCCACCACCTGTTCCAACTCCCCCTGCTCCGGTATGGCCGCCTCACCGGCTTCATGAAACCGGAAGGCCGCCACCAGGTCCCCTTCCCCGGCAAGAGGGAAGTACGTAGCCAGCAAACGCAACCGGTGCTGATGTGCAGCCAGTACCAGATTCTCAATGGCCGCGCCCAGGGCGATATAGGAAGCGCTGTCCCGGTAATTCATGTAAGAGTAACCGGCCGGCCTGTCCAGAAACAGAAACAGGCATCCCTGCCGGTAAATCCATCGCCAGGGTTGGCTGTTTCCTCCCGAAGGGGCCGTCGTCGCCGCCCGGACCAGCTCCCGCACCAGATCCGCACCGGGCTGCCTTGTCGGGACCGTGTGGTTTGGCTGATTGAAAAACCGGTTTACCAGGGCATGTGCCTTTTGCAGATCAACCTCGTGGGTAGCCACTGGCTCGGGGATGTCTTCTTGCGGGAGGGTGCGCAGCCGGCGAGGCTCGCCGACGATTGATTCCATATCGATAAAGTAGCGGCCCGATTGCCGGAACAGGTTCAGCGCGATCCTTCTCCATACATCGGCCAGTGCGCCCCCTCCCATAACGACCGCCGAGGCCAGTTGGGGCCAGGTGGTGATGGAGTGCCCTACCTCCAGCGCAGAGGCCTTCAGACGGGGTGACATGGTGTCAACCCCCACCATAGGCGCCAGATAGGGTATTTTTTCCTCATTGGATTTCAACTTCTTTACCCGGGATATATCCAGGTGATCAATGTATCCGTGCAGCAAGGGTCTGTCGGGTTCCAGGTCGAATCGTTCAATGTCGATCGTGCATCGGTCGCTCGCTTCCATCAATACGGGCACCCGCAATTCCCTCGCTTTGGAACGGCAGCTGATTTTTATGGCGATGCCGTCGCATTCGTCAATTACGGCGTCGAGTTTTCCCCCCTCCAGGAAAAATGCGTCCAGATTTTCTTCGTTAAGACCCTCATCAAAAACGCGGACCTTCAGGAAAGGGTCCAGTTCGGCGATCTCACGGGCTGTGGCTACCGCTTTCTTCAGACCCAGGTTGGCGATTCCCGTTCGGATCCGGTTGAGGTTGGTCAGTTCCAGGGTATCAAAATCGGCCAGGCGAAGTTCGCCCGCGGCACGCTCCATCGCAATGCAAAGGGCTACCGACTGGCCTACCGACAAGCCAATGACTCCCACCTTCTTGTCCAGAAGGGTTTGTTGTTCTTCCTGGGTGATCTTGTATTTGTTGCGCACGGTCCGGACCTCGGCAAATTCCTTTTCATCCAGTGAATGGACAAGCCGGCCGTTCCACGGATAATATACCCAAACCCCGTACTCCTCCAGGCGTTCACCGGCATGCTCCCGCGCCAGGCGCCTGCTTTCCCGGTCGTCCAGGGGGACGGAGGGGTGTCGGGCCCGGATGAGTTCCATGAGCTGGGCTTCGATTTCATCGTGAAGAAATACCTGCCCCGTGGTGAGTAACGTGAGGAAGCGCTGGTTGTCCCGGGGGCGGTCCAGACGAAGCACCTCGGGGCGGTATACGGCATTAAGGGAAGCTGTTTTCGCGCGGTGTGCGGCTAAATTCATGGCGAATTGACTTGGACCACCTGGTTGATGATATCAACAGTCAGGGGTTTATTTAAAAATCCTTTCACCGAAGGGAACATTTTTATTCGTTCCCGGTCCCGTTCGTTGATGGAGGATGTCAAGGTGTAAATCCGGTACAGGTGCCGGTTCGAAAGCGGAAGGCGTTCAAACGACTCGACGAATTCGAAGCCGTTCATCCGAGGCATCTGAATGTCCACGAAGATGATTACCTGGCCGTCAGACTCGTGCTTTTCAATGTAATCCAAGGCAAGCGCCGCCTGTGAGAATATAATGCAGCTGTTTCCTTTTCCGGAATTTTGAATTGTTTTCTCCGCGATAAAACAATCGACCTTGTTATCCTCAATGATAATAAAGTCGGCCCTTCCTGTTTCCATGTTGTAAGCTCACTACCTAAAATTACAATTTTTATGGAAAAAGTAAAGGCTCAGGCAACACAATATGCCGGAACAGGATCGGCGTTCAATTGATAGGAGATGGTCAGTAATTGTCCTTTTATACCGGGCTCGGTTCGTTCCTGGGTGGGATTGTTTCTCAGGTCGGCAATAATCTCCCGGTCGCGGGCCGATGCGGCCGGAAGCTGCTGCAGATCACGGATCAGCATGGCGGTGGCCAGCAGGTGGTCCTTCGGGTAGATCAATTGCCCTCCCCGTCCCAGAAACCCGGCTACCTCAAATCCCACCTGCAGACAGTTTTTTACGGTGGCAGGTGCGCAGAGCGCGAAAAGACTGGTTAGATTCAACTGACCGGCTACCGCGACAATGGCCCGGCCCAAGTGAAGGGATCCGATGCCGTTGGCCGCCATTTCCCGGGCATTCCATAGCCCGCAGATCTCGCCGGTCCCTTTTTGGGCGAACCGGTGGATCACTTCATGGATGGCCGGTTCTTTGTTCCCGATGGCTGTCTGGATTGGAAGGGGAAGTCTGCCCGAGGCGATCTGTATCCGGCCGCCGCCGTAAATGCGGCTTCCATCGGCGGATTCCACCGTGATTACATGGGTGTCCGGATCATTTACCCATGTAGGATTTGCCGAGGTAATCATCGAAAGTCCGAATACCTGAAGGATGCGGGAGTGACCCGCAATGTATTTTTGACAGGCCGCCGGATCGTCAACGGCTTTGAAAGTCCTTATCGTAAAGGTAAAGTTCTGCATCGCTGCTATCTTGTTACGGTGGTAAACTTTTCCAAAAATAAGCTTTTAGCAAGCCGATATGTAACTAAATGACACTTATAAATGATTGGTTAGCAGCCACGTGCATGGTTTTTCACATGGATTGTAGAAGAAAATGAATATAATTTCCTATTAAAAACCGAAACTGGGAAGTAAAATGAGAATAAATTGTATACGTTTTTATTGCATCAGGAAATCAGTTTTTGTAAAAAAGCCATTTACCAAGTTCCTTGAAAGTGACCTTTTTGCCATACATGAGGATCCCTGTGCGATAAATCCGTCCCGCGAGCCAGACCGTAAATACGAAACCGGCAACCAGCAGCGCCATTGAAAGAGCAATTTCCCAGGCAGGCACGCCGAAGGGTAGCCGCACCATCATCGAAACCGGGGAGGTGAAGGGGATCATCGACAACCAGAAGAGCAGGGAACTGTCTGGATTGGTGATCAGCCCGAATGAAGACAGGTAGGCAAACAGCAGCGGAAGCGTCACCGGAAACATGAATTGCTGCGTTTCCGTTTCGTTGTCAACCGCCGAGCCCACGGCGGCGAAAAGGGCGCTGTATAACAGGTAACCACCCAGAAAATAAAACACAAAGCAGGCCAGGATCAGCGGAATATTCAGGGTCCCCAGCGCCCGCAGCACTTCCATGGCCGGATTGGTCGCACCTGCCTGGTCCGCGTCCTGATTCAGCTCCTGCGCTGCCACCGGATCGGGGCCCTGTTGCATTGCCGATACCTGTTCCAGACGCGATAATTCAGCATTGTCTGCAAATACGGTCTTGATTACCCCGATCGCCGCCAGGCTCAGCGCAACCCAGAGCAAAAACTGGGTCAGGCCCACCAGGGCGATACCAAGGATTTTCCCCAGCATCAATTGGTATGGTTTGACCGAGGAGATAATCACTTCCACGATGCGGCTGGTCTTTTCTTCGATCACTCCGCGCATCACCTGGACCCCATACAGGAAAATAAACAGGTAAATGAGGATGCACGCCGCCAGTGCCACCCCGTAGGATGCGCCGGCGCTGGTCTGGGACTCGCC
>JAJUHF010000091.1 GCA_029268045.1 Anseongella ginsenosidimutans | reverse complement strand
CTGAAATTCAAGGTGTATGCACCCGCCAAATCAAGTTTTGCAGGAGGGCACGACGCCTATCAGCGACTGTGGCCCCGATTCATGAATTACATGTGGGCCTTTTCAGGCCACAGCGCATTTGGGCAGGAGTATTGGGCGCCCAGCGCCAACGACTACCGAATTGCCGACGGTGACCTGCAAAAATGGGTGGAGCTGACCGTGGACCTCTCCGAAGCGTCGGGCCGGCACAACCGGGTTATTGTGATAAACATTGGCGGCGAGCCCGGCGGCACGTTTGCCCCGGCGACGGATATCGTATATCATTTTGCAGATTTTAAACTGACCAAAGAATAAACAGTTCTCTTTCAGAAAAAAATGACTGCTTCGATTCCGGGAGCAGTCATTTTTTTGTAAGTTTAAATTTCACCCAACGGCAGTACTTCCATGAAAATTTCTCTTTTAGAGCCGCTCCTTATACTTCTTCTCGCCGCGCCCGGCTTATACGAGCGTTTCCCGACCGGAAACAAGGGGACGATGGCCGGCGGAATTACCGTGCAGGATCCGTACGAATACCGTCAACGTAGTCCCGGCGGCACGGGAAAGGTCTATATGGGCCGGGAAATCGCAGGAATTATGGGGGCGGGCGGGGCCGCCTGGCTGGAACGGACCAGCCGGCAGAAGGAAGAGAACAGTCAGGCCATCCTTGAAAAACTTCCCCTTAGCCCAGCAAGCCGGGTTGCCGACCTAGGTGCAGGGACCGGTTATTACACGTTCCGGATCGCCGCAAGCGTGCCGCAGGGGAAAGTCTATGCGGTGGACATCCAGGATGAATTCATTCGCCGGCTGAAGGAGCGGAAAGCGGCCACTTCCTCCCAAAACGTGGAAGTAATTAAAGGCAGTGAGCAATCGCCCCATCTTCCCGAAGCATCGCTTGACCTGATTCTGATGGTGGATGTGTACCACGAATTACAACATCCGGAGGAAATGCTTCGCGAAATGCACCGGGCATTGAAACCCTCGGGCAAACTGTTGCTTATCGAATACAAGGCGGAAGACCCTTCGGTTGCGATCAAACCGCTGCACAAAATGACCGCCGCCCAGGTGCGGCTCGAGCTGGAGGCCAACGGGTTCAAATTGATCGAACATGACAACTCGCTGCCCATCCAGCACTATTTGCTGTTTGGAAAAAAGTAACAGGCGGGGTTTTACAGCTCAGGGCCGCGGACTCAACTCGATCCGGTCAATCCATAATTCCGAGCCGGTTGCCGAAGGCGACAGGTATAATGCAAGCCGGTAGGTCCCGTCCTGAGGCAAAGAAGATGCATCGAATGAAAACTCCCGCTTGCCCCCTTGTGTGCTGATCTGCTGCTCCAGCACCACGGGGCCTTCTGCCGCGGTCGATTCCAGTTTCACGATCACACGGGCTTCGCGCTCCGATCCGGCAGCCAGGCGCAGTGAAAAAGACTCGCCCTGCTTTGCCTGGAAAGGCCAGGCCAGGACCGGCAGGTCCGGCGCGGCATCCCCTCCGGCCGCAACAATGCGCAGTGAGTTTTTTCCCGAAAGCCTTCCGGTTGTGTCAACTGAAACCAGTTCCTTCCCTGCCGGCGTATTCCATCCGCCAAGCCGGTCGTCGAATTCCCCGTTGATATCCCGCCGGTAGGCCTGCATGCGCGCGCCGTATCCGCGGGTGTCCATCGGAAACACGCCCACCTGTTCGGCCCATTTTTGCCAGGCGCTGTACAGCTCATCGACAATTTCAGGGTGGGCAGCGGCCTGATCGTGCATTTCAATGGGATCCTCTTCCATATTGTACAATTCCAGTTTCGAAGGATCGAACTGGTCGTCCTGCACCGTTTTGGCAACCAGCTTCCACATGCCGTCCCGAACGGCGATATTGGCTTCGTGTTCCCAGAAAATCCTTCCCCGGTTGTTCCGCTTGCCTGAAAAATGCGGCAGAAGGCTTTTCCCTTCCAGGGGATGGATGGGCTTACCCCGGTAGGTTTCCGGATACGTCGCGCCGGCTACTTCCACGCAGGTGGCCATTAAATCCGTGAGGTGACCGTATTCGGTGACGTAGCTGCTTCTCAATTCCTTTTTAATCCCGTTGGGCCAATGCACGATCAGGGGGGTGGCTATTCCGCCTTCGTGGGTAAAATGCTTGTATTCCTTGAAAGGTGTACTGCCTACATTCGCCCAATGGATCCGGTAACTTTCAAAGGTGTTTTCCGAGCCGTCCACCGCCTTGCTTTTCCCACTGCTAATGAATTCGGCGCAGGCCCCGTTGTCGCTCAGGAAAAAAACCAGCGTATTATCCAGTTGGCCTGCCTGCCTGAGCGTCTGCATGATCCGGCCGATCCCCTGATCCATGATATCGATCTGGGCGGCGTAAATGGCCATGCGCATCGCCATTTCTTCCCGCTTTTCAGCCGATAGGCCGTTCCAGGCAGGCACCTCCGGGTCCCGGTCGGTCATCCGGGTTTCCAGGCCGAACAGATCCATTTTCTGTTGCCGCTCAAATCGCTCTTTCCTTGTTTCGTCCCAGCCCCGGAGATATCGTTCGCGGTATTTTTGAATGGTTTCCTTAAAGGCATGGAGCGGCCAGTGAGGCGCGGTGTAGGCTACGTACATAAAAAAGGGCGATTCGCCCTTCTGCCTGAAATGTTCGTCGAGAAATTTTACAGTGGTATCGCTGATGGCATCGGTGAGGTAGAAATCCGGCGGGGACTGATACACCGAATCATTGCTGCATACTTCAGGGGTAAAGTAATTGGCTCCGCCGCGGATTAGACCAAAAAACCGGTCGAAGCCGCGATGGGCCGGCCAGCTATCGGTCACGTGTCCGTCGATTTTGCGATGATTGGTCAAATGCCATTTCCCGGTCATGTAGGTACTATATCCGGCCGTCTTGAGAACTTCGGCAATCGTTACCGATTGCTCATTCAGCGTTCCCGAGTAGGCGGGCGTTCCCAGGTCGGCGGCGGCCATCCAGCCCATGCCGGTCTGATGCGGATACAGTCCCGTCATCAAGGCCGCCCGGGAGGGGCAGCAACGGGCAGCATTGTAAAACTGTTTGTAGCGCAGGCCGTTTTCAGCCAATTGATCCAGGTTTGGCGACTCCACTTCCCCGCCGTAACAGCCCAGGTCGGAAAAACCCAGATCGTCGGCCAGGATAATCAGAATATTCGGTCGTTCTTTTTGCTGTCCAGCCGGCCGCTGAGGCTGTGGAAGCTGTGCGGAAGCATGCTGCGCTCCCAAAAACAGCAGGCAAAACAGGACTTGTCTCTTAATTCGGTTTAGCATCCCGCAATATATAAATATCTTTGCATGCAATGGAGCCTTTTACTAAAATAGCCATCGCGGGCTGGGGCAGCGTGTCCCCGCTCGGTGTAAACGGTGAAGCTGCATGGGCAAGTTACCAGGATACGGCGCATCGCTTTATAAAATCAACGGTCGGCCAACAGCAGGAATGGATTGCGCCCCTTTCTTCAGCGGCCGCCGGGCTGGTAAGCAAGCTGAGCGAAGAGAACCTGAAATACCGGCAACTGGACCCAAGCGTCCGCTACGCGATGGCGGCCTCCCGGGAGGCTGTCCAACAGGCGGGATGGAGCGGAATACGGGAACTTGGGATCAATCTGGGCTCTTCGCGCGGAGCAACCACAGCCTTTGAAAAACACCATGGACAATTTCTCGCCAACCAGGGCCGCTTTACCGATCCGGTGACCTCTCCGGCGACCACGCTGGGTAATATCGCAGGCTGGACAGCGTCCGATCTGCAGGTCCAGGGACCGGCCATCTCCCACTCGATCACCTGCGCTACCGCATTGCATGCGATCATCAACGCGGTCGTGTGGCTGCAATCGGGGCATTGCACCCATTTTCTGGCCGGAGGAAGCGAAGCGCCCCTAACCCCGTTCACACTCGCCCAGATGAAGGCCCTGAAAGTTTACTCCAGGCTTGAGGATGCGTACCCTTGTCGTTCGATGGACCCGGAAAAAACACAGAATACCATGATCCTCGGGGAAGGAGCCGCCAGTTTCTGCCTCGAAAAGGACCGTTCCGACGCGCTGGCATACATCAGCGGGGTGGGTTATGGCACCGAACCCATGACGCATGGCGCCTCGCTTTCAGCCGATGCCCGTTGCATGCAGCAGTCCATGAAAATGGCATTGAGGGGACACGATCCGCGGAGCATCCAGGTGGTGGTGATGCATGCACCCGGTACCGTGCGAGGGGATTCGGCCGAAATCAACGCGATTCGCGCGGTTTTCGGAACACATCGGCCGCTGCTGACATCCAATAAATGGAAAATCGGCCATTCCTTCGGCGCCTCCGGAGCCCTAAGTATCGAAATGGCGCTATTGATGTTAAAGCATAACCGGTTTATACAGCCGCCTTATCTCCCTGCGCGGGAACAAACTAAATCCCTCGGAAAGATTTTGGTGAACGGGGTCGGTTTCGGCGGAAACGCGGCAAGTATCCTGATCGAAAAATAAACCATCAATTGTGCGGTAGCAAGGTGTTTAATTTTTCAAATTCCTCGCTGGAAATCCGGATCACCGAACCGTGCCGGGTTCCCTCGGGAAAGCGGATCCGGTGGGAAACATCGCTCCAGGTTTTCAGGTCTTTTGAAACCGCCGCCCCCATCTTCCCTTCCATGTACCGGTCGAAATAGACAATCCATTGGTCTCCCAGCCAGATCGCTGTGGGACCCTCCGCCCAATAGCCTATCCCCGCAATCGGGGGGCCGGCCGGGCCATAGGGGCCACTCAGTGTATTGCCAAAAGCAAGCCGGATATTCTTCTCGGGAGGGTGCCGGGTTTCATTTTTCAGCCACATGACATAGCGCGAACCCACCTGCTTTATCGATGCGTCGATTACATTGAAACCGGGATCATATAGCAGGGCGGTTGGGGTAAAATGTTCAAAATCGGACGTTGTCGTATAGTACATGCGATGATCATAGCCCTCGTCGCCCCGGTCCTTGGTTTCCAGGAAGCGGCCTGGGATGGTACTGGCCCAGTAGATCATGTAGCGGTCCTCCAGCGAGTCGTAGGTAACCTCCGGAGCCCAGCAGTTTCTTGCGCTCGGCTCGTGTTCCATTACCGGAAGATATCGCTGCTCGGACCACTCCAAAAGGTCGGCGGAATGGGCGTAGCCTATCCCCCGTTCGTTCCAGCTTACCGTCCAAACCAGATGAAACCTTCCGTCACCCCCCCGGATAATGCACGGGTCCCGCATCAGTTTATCGTTTCCCACCTGCGGCTTCAGCAGGGCTTTCCCCTGGTTGAGCGCCTGGAATTGATACCCGTCCCGGCTGAAGGCCAGATGCAACCCATCTTCCCCGTTTCCGGTGAAATAAGAAAAAATCAATACGCTATCCCGAAAACCGGCATGGGCCGGCTTTAAACTCAAAGTGGAAAGGCATGCACACAGAAAGGCCAGAAAAAATCGCCCTTGCAATTTATTTTTTAAGACTGATCGCAATTCCCGAATTACTGGTGCGGTCCACGGTTGTTTCGTAGCCCGGCTGTTGCTGAATGAATTCCATATACTCCCGAATGCCGCTGATATCCTGCAGCACATTGTGGGCGGCGAATCGCCCACCACTTTTAAGTTTAGGGTCAATGTCCTTGAAATATTGGATGTACCAGGTCTTGTCGGCATCAGAGAACACAAAGTCGAACGGACCTTCCAGTTCCTTGACGAGTTGATGCGCATCCCCCAATTTAAAATCCACAAAGTCCCGCAGCCCCGCGGCTTCCAGATTTTCAATCGCCTGCTTCTGACGCTCCGGGTCAATCTCCAGGGTGGTGAGCCTCCCACCGGTTTTGCTCAGCGCCCAGGCGATCCAGATGGTTGAATGCCCGGTGGAGGTCCCGATTTCCAACGCGGACCGGTACTTATTCCGGATGATCAGATCATACAATACCTGTCCGTCTTCAAACGGCACATTCAGATCATGCCATTCGTTCCGATGACTTTCGAGAAAGGCCCGGACCCGCTGATCCAGGGCACTCCCGCTGTCCTGAGCCAGACCGGCGCCCGGGAAGACACTGACCAGCACACAAAACAGAATTTTAATACGTGTTTTCATGCCACATCAAGGATAATCACTAAATTAATAAACCCGATCCAGAAATTATCAACATGAAGCAATTGTTCATCCTATTTCTTTTCTGTGTGCTGTCATCCGGAGGTTATGCCCAGTCCTACCGGGAGCGTCGCGAAGCGATGGTCAGCCGGCAGATCGAGGCGCGCGGCATCACGCACCAGCCCACCTTGGAGGCAATGAGAAAAGTGGAAAGGCATCTGTTCGTACCTTCCGGATATCGCGAGGACGCCTACCGGGACACCCCGCTTCCCATCGGGCGGGGTCAAACCATTTCGCAACCCTACATGGTAGCCCTCATGACCAGTCTGCTTGCCCCCCAAGGGGACGACCGGATTCTTGAGATCGGCACGGGGTCGGGCTACCAGGCAGCCGTACTGGCTGAAATCGTCCGGGAGGTGTACACCATCGAAATCGTTCCGGAACTGGGGGAATCCGCCCGGGAAACGCTCGCCGGCCTCGGCTATCACCAGGTGACCGTCGTCGTCGGCGACGGGTACCGGGGGCTCCCTGAAAAAGCCCCCTTTGACGGAATAATCGTCACTGCTGCACCGGAAACGATTCCGCCGCCGCTTCTCGCGCAGCTAAAGGAAGGGGGAAGAATGGTCATCCCGGTAGGCCCTCCGGGTGCCGTACAGTCCCTCCTGTTGATAGAAAAGAAAAACGGAAAGATCCGCAAAACCCGGAAAGAGCATGTGCGGTTTGTTCCCTTCACAAGATCCGCAGACTAATAAGGTAAGATTCCCATTTTTTTTGCATTTTTAGCTGTGAGAAAATCCGTTAATCCCCAAGCTGTGTCACTGATCGGGACGGCTTTCATCGCCTTTCTTTCGGTTGGAAACGGCCTGAGCCAGGGACTTTCACCAGGGTCCGGCAATGAATCCCAGGAAGACACCCGGCCCAACATCCTTTGGCTTGTCAGCGAAGACAACAGCCCCTTTCTGGGCTGTTACGGCGACCCATTTGCGGCCACGCCGAATCTGGACAAACTGGCATCAGAAGGCATTCTGTACGAGCACGCGTTTTCGGTAGCGCCTGTCTGCGCGCCCTCGCGCTTTACCCTGATCACCGGTACCTATCCCAGCAGCATGGGCACGCTGCACATGCGGAGCAATTATCCGATACCCGGTTCGCTCCGTTTCTTTCCGCACTATCTCCGGCAGGCGGGATACTACACGACGAACAATTCCAAAAAGGACTACAATACCGTTGATCAGCCGGAAGCTTGGGATGAATCCGGTAAAGAAGCGACCTATCTGAACCGAAAGCCGGGCCAGCCTTTTTTTGCGGTTTTCAACGTGACCACGTCACATGAAAGCGCACTTCATCAAACCATGGACACCTTGCAGCACGACCCGGAGAAAGTGCCCATCCCCCCCTATCATCCGCCCACGCCGGAAATGAAACACGATTGGGCGCAGTACTACGACAAGATCACCGAGATGGACCAATGGATCGGCGAACGGCTGCGGGAGCTGGAAGCAGCGGGATTGGCGGAGAATACGATCGTTTTTTATTACAGCGATCACGGCGGCGTGCTGGGGAGAAGTAAACGCTTTCTATATGAATCCGGGCTGCATACGCCCCTGCTTATCCGCTTCCCCGAAAAATACGCCTACATCGCTCCCGGCCCGCCGGGCACGAGGTCGGACCGGATCGTCAGCTTCATCGATTTTCCGCCCACTTTGCTGAGCATGGCAGGCATACCGGTACCTCCCGGTATGCAGGGTGAGCCGTTTCTGGGCACTCAGGCCACCGCCCCCCGGGAATACGCGTTCAGTCTTCGCGGAAGAATGGATTCCCGGATGGACATGGGGCGGACCGTCCGGGATAAAAGATACCGGTATATCCGCAACTTCATGCCCCATAAACCCAATGGACAGTACCTGGAATACCTTTGGAGAGCACCTTCCATGAGATCCTGGGAGGCCGCATGGCGGGCCGGCACGCTCAATGAAACGCAATCGCGGTTCTGGAAACCCAAACCGCCTGAGGAACTTTACGACGTGACGGCTGATCCCCATAACATCCATAACCTGGCGGGGGATCCGGCCTTCCGGAAGGTATTGGAGCGGATGCGGAAACAACTCCGAAACTGGCAGCTGAGCACCCGCGACGCCGGACTGATCCCCGAATCCATGATGGAAGCGCTTCCTCCCGAGACGACAATCCGCCAGTTCGCCCTGGGTCCGGACTACCCGATGGAAAAGATATTGGAAACGGCCGAAATGGCCTCTTCACGTGATCCTGAATTTCTGGATGAGCTGATTTCGGCTTTATCAGACAGTAATCCGGTGGTCCGATATTGGGCAGCCACCGGTTGCATCGTGTTGGTGGAAAAAGCCCTTCCGGCAAAGCAGCACTTGTTAATGCGGCTGACTGATCCGGTGGTCAGCGTGCGCATCGCTTCAGCCGAAGCGTTGTATCACCTAAATGGAAAACAGGCGGCACTGAAAACACTTTCGGAAGCGCTTGGCCACCCGGGGAGGATGGCGCGGATGGAGGCATTGAACGCACTCAGCGCCATGGGCAGGGATGCGACACCGGTACTGCCTGCAGTAAAGTCGCTTTTGGCGCCCGACCCTACGGGCAACGACTATGATCTGCGGGCAGCCAGAGCGCTTCTGGAAAACATGGAAAAACCGGAATGAAAGCAAAGGGAAGGTAACATCGTATGAGAAAAGTAATTTTAAATCTTGCGGTAACCCTCTCTTAAAGAAGTTCAGTCGAACGGGCATGTGATCCTGATGGAACACCATCTCAGGCAGTAAGCCTTATCGGCGGATGCCGTAGTATTGCATCAGCTTCTCCGCCGTCTGTTCCATTTCCTCCGTGTTCAAAGGTCGTTCAAAAAGCAGGAAACGGGCAATTTCGCCGACAAAGGACTCCACACCCGGATGTTCCACCGCGTCCCGTTCCTGCCCGATGGCCAGTTTGGATGCGTCCGCAGCCGGATTAACCGGATACGGATGGGTAGTCACGGGATTTCGGGCGTCGTTTATATACAGGGACAGCATCACCTTCCCGGTACCCGCTTCCATGCGCCCCATCAATACATAGTAATCCTCCTGATTCAGTCTTTGTTCACTCAGTACCCGCGGATTATTGTGATCCCACCTTCCGAATGTGATTCCATTGCGGCTACCCATCCATACGCGGTTGTCGTCGGTAAGCCCTCCCCAGAAGCCCTCGTAATTGCCGCCGTTCCGGAGGTTACCGAAAAAGGAATTCACGTCTTTCAATTCCCCGGGCTGGGTTCCGGCTTTCAGTACGCAGAACCAGGTATATCCGCTTCCGGTAATCAGATGATCAAACGCATCTTCATCCCGGGCAAGCAATTCCTGTTGTTTAAAGACGATGGCGTTGTGTCCGTTCAGCTGCGGAATATTCCGTTTCAGCGCCGGCATGCCCGAGTCTTTTACCGGACGCCCTTCATCCGTCTTTTCAAAGACCTGAACCGGAAATGTCTTTACCTGGTTCATCCACTTTTCAACCCGCATATCCGGGTTGTGAACCACCCCGCGGTCGGCGTCCAGGTCTAGGATCAGTCCCTTGTTTACCGGAAGGGAGTCGGGTTGAACGGTCCATCCGTCCAGATACCCTGCGTATACGGCTGCCGGCACAAACAGCATCGCCGTCAGCAGCCGACTGCAGATCTTTTTCAGTAAGGAGCTCATGGAGGACGAATTTACGCTTTTAATCGGACACCCGCGTCTCTTTGCGGGAGCGGTGTCTGTTTGGTACAGATACTGCATGCCCTTAGTATACCAACATTCAAAATCATGGCAACACCACATTTTTTTACCGAAGCAATATGGAGCGCAAGCGCGGAAGCCAGAAATTTTCCCTCCTTGACTGGACAGCTCGAGGTGGAGGTGGCAATCATCGGAGGCGGCATTACGGGTATCAGCGCGGCCTGCCTGCTCACCCAAGCGGGATTCCGCGTGGCGGTGCTGGAACGCAATCGCGTGGGGATGGGAACCACCGGGTCGTCCACAGGCAATTTATACATACCCACCGGCCGGCTCCACCAAATCCGTTCGAAGTTTGACGTGCAAACCATGAAAGCCGTCGCAGCCTCACGCGCGGCCGCGATTGGCTTTATTGAAGAACGGGTTAACCAATTCAAACTCGACTGCGGATTCACCCGGGTGCCCTGGTACTGCTTTTCGACAAAGGAAGATGCCCCCTGGAATGAGGAAATTATCCAGGAATACGAGACGGCCCAGGCCGCCGGCCTGCAAACCAGCAATCAGCCTCCGCCTGATTTCCCCTACCGGGTTTCCACCCTGACCAGCGTAGCGCAGCAGGCCCAATTTCATCCGCTCCGGTACGTAAGCCAGCTGGCCGCTGCAATTGAGTCGGACCGATGCGCCATTTACGAGCACACGCCCGTGCTGGACGTCGAAGACGGCGAGCCCTGCCGCATCCAAACCGATCAGGGAACGGTGCATGCGAAAAAAGTGATTAAGGCAACGCACAGCCCCATTGGCGTTTACATGGTACATAGCGAGATGGAGGCAAAGCGCGAGTACGCACTGGCGGTCCGGGCAAACGGGAACTTACCCGGTGATGGAATTTATTGGCATAAGGACGAAAACCAACTCTATTCCGTGCGACCGTACCGCGGGGAAACGGGTAATTATCTGATTGTTTTGGATGCGTCACAGACGGTGGGATCGGTAAAACATACCGAG
>JAJUHF010000090.1 GCA_029268045.1 Anseongella ginsenosidimutans | reverse complement strand
GTTGAATGTATAAGAACTCATTTCAAAGTGGTTTTTGACCTAAAGATAAGATTATGCGGCGAAAGAGAAAATCTTGGATTTTCTCTCCCGTTGACCTATTTTAGCCTCCACATGTCATTAGCTGATTATTTCTCTCCGGCGGGCGGGTCCCGGGACATCCCGCTCCAACCCCTCCATCCAGCGCAACTGGGTGCGCGTTTCCGATCCAACGGACGAACTTTTCCGGATCTGGACCAGGTGTCGATGGCGGTTTTCGGTGTGGAGGAGGATCGCCGCGCCGTCAGCAACGAAGGCTGTGCCGGCGCCATGGACGCGCTCAGGCCGCATCTTTACCGCTTATTCGAAGGGACCTTTGACGCCTCGAAAGTGGCCGATCTGGGAAATATCAAAAGGGGGGCGACGGTAGAAGACACCTATTTTGCGGTGAAGACCGTTGTTTCGGAGTTGATCAAACAGAATATCATGCCGGTGCTGGTGGGGGGGAGCAATGACCTCGCTTTTGCGCAATACCTCGCCTACGGTTTGGCCGAGCAAAAGGTAGAGCTGGTGGCCATAGACAGCCGGTTTGACCTGGATGAAATGGAGGCGGAAGTGGAAACCCCTTTTTCAGATTCCTATCTGAACAAGATCATCTTGCACGAACCGAACTGGCTTTTTAATTACAGCAACCTGGCTTACCAGTCCTATTTCGTGACCCAGAACAGCCTTCGGTTAATGGACAAAATGTATTTCGATGTGCGTCGGCTGGGCCAGGTAACCGAGGACCTGCAGGAGACCGAACCGGTGATTCGGGGGGGCAATATGTTGAGTTTCGACCTGTCGGCCATCCGGCAATCGGACGCGCCGGGAAACGGAAACGCTTCGCCCAACGGCTTGTACGGGGAGCAGGCGTGTCGTTTGTGCAAATACGCCGGAATCAGCGGGCGCATGCTTTCGGCGGGTTTTTATGAGTTCAATCCGCAATTTGACCGCGACGGGCAAACGGCGGCCTTACTCGCGCAGATGATCTGGTATCTGATGGATGGCTTCTTTTCCCGGCAGGAAGACTATCCCTTTGGCACACATCAGGATTTCACAAAATACAGGGCATTTCTTGAGGAAGACGGCGGGCACGAGGTGATTTTCTACAAAAGTAACCGGAGCGGACGCTGGTGGATGCAGATCCCGTATCCGGAAAATCACCTAAAGAATGACCGGTTTCATCTGGTGCCCTGCTCTTACAAAGATTACCAGCAGGCCAGCAGCGGAGAAATGCCCGACCGCTGGTGGAAAACGTATCAGAAGCTGTTGTAGGATCCTTGCTTCCTTCCTTAACGGGGCTGCGCCGCGCCGTCAGAGTTGCTGAATAAGGCCCAGCACCAGGAAAACAATTCCGATCACGGCCACCAGATAACCCAGATCCGCAAATGCAATTCCTACGACCAAACCGATCAGGAGGAGGATTACGCCGATTTTCATCCATTGGTTAAACCCGACGGGGGCGGGGGAGGTGGCTTTCTTTTTGGCTAATTTATTGGCTTGTTTGGTGATGATCTTTTCTACTTTTTCCAATTTTTTCGCAGAGAGCGCACCGAAGGCATCCGACTTTTTCAATTCACGGCTAACCACCGTACGGGTTTTTTGCTGCGCTTGCTTTGCCTGCCTCCGTTCAGAATCGCGGTGCGCTGCCGGCGTACCTGGGGCCGGGGCTAGCGCAGGTGTTCTGAAAGTTACTTCGGAGGAGGCCGTTGCGGAGCTACTCCGGACGGAGGAGGGGGAGGCCGCAACAGCCGGACTGACGGCCGACTCCGGACTCACCCGTTCGACGGGTTTTTTGGGTTGAACCTTTACGAAATTGTATGGCGATCTGGAGCACGATACCGCCAGTAAAGCCATAACTAAAAAGATCACAGGCAGTTTAAACGTGGACACGTTAAATTTTCTCATGGGATTATTTTTCGTACTCTAAAAATAGTAAATAATACTTGAGAATCCCAAAAGTTTAAGGCAAGTTTTTAACGCCACGCTAAAATAAATCAAAACCTATATCCCGTCGGAAATATTTTCCATCAAAATTTAGGTTTTTGGCATTTTCCACCGACCTGGCCACTGCGTTTTCTGCTTTTTCCGACAAGGATGTAACCGCCAGTACCCTGCCGCCGGCAGTAAGGCAACGACCGGCCTCATCCTGGGTGGTGCCGGCATGAAAAATAAGGCTGTCCTTGACGGACTCCAGACCCGTGATGGGTTTCCCCTTTTCGTAGGCGCCGGGATATCCTCCCGAGACCACCACCACGGTAGCAGCTGTCCGCGGGTCAATCTCGAGCTGTTGTCCTTGCAGGGTGCCCTGGCCAACCGCCTGCAACAGTTCAAGCAGGTCGGATTGGATCCGGGGGAGCACACTTTCGGTTTCGGGATCGCCCATGCGGACATTGTATTCGATTACATAGGGATCTCCGCTTCGGTTCATCAAACCGATGAATATAAAACCTTTATACGGGATTTCGTCTTTTTTCAACCCCTCGATGGTAGGGATCACAATGCGTTCCTCGATTTTTTTCATCAACGCTTCGTCTGCGAAAGGAACCGGGGAAACCGATCCCATGCCTCCGGTATTCAGACCGGTATCGCCTTCTCCAATCCGTTTATAGTCCTTTGCCTCGGGCAGCATCACATAGGAATCCCCATCGGTAAGGACGAACACCGAAAGTTCAATCCCTTCCAGAAACTCCTCCACCACCACTTTCTCGCTTGCCGCTCCGAACTTCGCATTCAGTAGCATGGCTTTCAGTTCCTGCCGGGCCTGTTCCCTCGATTCGCAGATGATGACCCCTTTCCCAGCGGCCAGCCCGTCCGCCTTTAATACGATAGGCAGCGGATGCGTGTCCAGGTAGTCCAGCGCGGCGTCTATTTCCGAGCGGGTAAAGGTGGCATAGGCCGCGGTGGGAATGCGATGGCGCTGCATGAATCGCTTAGAAAAGTCTTTGCTTCCTTCCAATCGCGCACCTGCCCTGCCCGGCCCGATTACCGGAATGTGTTTCAGGTTGTCGTGGGCCAGGAAATAATCACTGATCCCCCTGACCAGGGGCTCTTCGGGCCCTACCAGCACCAGGTCGATTTTTTTTTCAAGCGCCAGGCGGGATACCGCTTCGAAATCCAGCGGATCTATGGGCACGTTCCGGCCGCATTCGGCGGTACCCGCGTTCCCGGGGGCGATGTATAAATTATCACAATGAACACTTTGGGCTATTTTCCAAGCAAAAGCGTGCTCCCGTCCACCGGATCCGATTAGTAGTACGTTCATGTTCGATTTAATTTTAGTCCCGCGGCGATGCGATTTGGCTGCAGGAAAACGGGACAAAGATAAAAAAACCTGCACCCTGTGAATTGATCGCGCCAAATAATTCTTATTTTTACCAGATTAACAGGCCGGTAGTGAGGTGAGCCGTTGCAGTGGGGAAAGACTTGCCTGTCATTTTGTCAATCAATCAATACTGGCGTAGATGTTGTTTATTATGGGGTCGTACCCCGTTTAGTACGCCAAAAAAAAATTATAATGCTGAATATATTCACTAAACTTTTCGGTAAGAAATCGGATAAGGACGTAAAGCAGGTGCTTCCCATTGTCCAGCAAATCAACGAGGAATTTGAGAAACTGCAATCACTCAATAACGACGAGCTTCGCGGCAGGACCATCGAATTGAAGCGCCGGGTGGCCGAACGATTGGCGGATATCGACCAGGAGATTGCCGGACTCAAAAAGCAGGGCGAAGCGGAAGATGTCCAGGTAAGTGAAAAGGTGACTTTGTATGACCGGGTTGATAAACTGGAAAAGGAGCGGAACAAGCGGCTGGAAGTTGTTTTGAATGAAATTCTTCCCGAAGCCTTTGCGGTGGTGAAAGAGACTGCGCGCCGATTCAAGGAGAACACGGAACTGGAAGTGACTGCGTCCGAGCTTGACCGGGACCTGGCCGCGTCGCGAGAGCATATCCGGATTGAGGGGGAAAAAGCCTATTATGCGAACCGGTGGCTTGCAGCGGGAAGTGAGATCGTATGGGATATGGTGCATTACGACGTTCAACTGATCGGGGGGATCGTATTGCACCAGGGGAAGATTGCGGAAATGGCTACGGGGGAGGGAAAAACCCTGGTGGCTACCTGTCCGGCCTATCTGAACGCATTGGCAGGGCGCGGCGTACACATTGTGACGGTGAACGATTACCTGGCCCGTCGCGATGCCGAATGGATGGGGCCGCTGTTCCAGTTTCACGGCCTGCGAGTGGACTGCATTGACCGCCATCAGCCTAACTCGGTTGCACGGCGGCAGGCCTATCAGTCGGATATTATCTACGGGACCAACAACGAATTCGGTTTCGACTACCTGCGTGACAACATGGCGCGCAGCCCGGAGGATCTGGTACAGGGCAAGCTGCATTATGCCATGGTGGACGAGGTGGACTCCGTACTCATCGACGACGCCCGTACGCCCCTGATCATTTCCGGTCCGGTGCCCAAAGGCGATCAGCACGAATTCTACGACCTGAAGCCAAGAATTGAACGGCTGGTGAACGCCCAAAAGAATTACATCAATACGGCCTTGAATTCGGCAAAAAAACTAATTGCCGAAGGGAATGTCGAAGAAGGCGGATTGGCGCTTCTCCGGGCCCACCGGGGCCTGCCCAAAAACAAGGCGCTGATCAAATACCTGAGTGAACCCGGTATCAAGCAGATTTTGCAGAAAACCGAAAACCACTACCTGCAGGATCAGCAGCGGGAGATGCACAAGGTGGATGCCGAACTGTTTTTCGTCATTGACGAAAAGAATAACAGCGTTGAACTCACCGAAAAAGGAATTGAACTCATTACCGCCTCAGGCGAGGACGCCAATTTCTTCATCATGCCGGATATGGGAAGCGAGGTGGCTGAAATCGAGCGTTCCGATCTTCCGGAAGAAGAAAAGGTGAAGAAGAAGGACGAGCTCATGCGGGACTATGGGGTGAAATCCGAACGCATCCATTCGGTCAACCAGCTCCTGAAGGCCTATACGCTTTTTGAGAAAGATGTTGAATACATCATTGACAGCGGCAAGATCAAAATTGTTGACGAACAGACGGGCCGGGTGATGGAAGGGCGGCGGTATTCCGACGGGTTGCATCAGGCCATTGAAGCAAAGGAAAATGTCAAGGTGGAAGACGCGACCCAGACCTTTGCCACGATTACGCTGCAGAACTACTTCCGGATGTACCATAAACTGGCGGGTATGACCGGTACGGCAATTACCGAAGCGGGCGAGCTGTGGGAAATATACAAACTGGACGTGGTTGAGATTCCTACCAATAAGCCGCTCATCCGCGACGACCGACAGGACCTGGTTTATAAAACACAACGTGCCAAATACAATGCGGTCATTGAAGAAATTGCGAAACTTACTGCGGAAGGACGTCCGGTGCTGGTGGGTACCACATCGGTGGAGATCTCCGAACTACTTAGCCGGATGCTCAAGCTCCGGGGGATCCGGCACAACGTGCTCAATGCGAAAATGCACCAGAAGGAAGCGGATGTGGTGGCCGAAGCGGGTATCGCCGGTACGGTGACCATCGCGACCAACATGGCCGGTCGGGGTACCGACATTAAACTGGGCCCCGGTGTCAAGGAGGCGGGCGGTCTGGCAATCATCGGTACAGAACGCCATGAGTCCAGACGGGTTGACCGCCAGCTGCGCGGACGGGCCGGAAGGCAGGGTGATCCGGGTTCGAGCCAGTTCTTCGTCTCGCTGCAGGACGATCTGATGCGCTTGTTTACGTCCGACCGGGTGTATAACCTGATGGACAAAATGGGCCTGAAGGAAGACGAAGTGATCCAGCACTCCATGATCACCCGATCCATCGAGCGCGCCCAGCGGAAGGTCGAGGAAAACAACTTCGGCATCCGCAAGCGGCTGCTGGAGTACGACGACGTGATGAATTCACAGCGGACGGTGATTTATACCAAACGGCACAACGCCTTGTTCGGCGACCGGCTGGAAGTGGATCTGGACAATATGCTGTTCGACCTGATCGAGGAAATTGTGGCGGAGTTCAGCGAGACACAGAATTACGAAGGTTTCAAACTGGAAATGCTTCGGGTCTTCTCCTATAATATTGAATTGAGCGAGGAGGAGTTCCTGGAAAAGAAACCGGCCGATCTGGTCTCGCACATGCACCAGGTGCTGAATGATTTCTACCGACGCAAGAGTGAACAATTGGCTGAGATGGCTTTCCCTGTGATCAAACAGGTATATGAAACCCGGGGAGAAACATTCAAGAACATCGCGGTGCCCTTCACCGACGGGGTACGGGGGATGCAAATCCAGGTGAATCTGGAAAAAGCGCATCAGACCAAGGGTCGGGAAATCATCAAGGCATTCGAAAAGATGGTTACCCTCAGCATCATTGACGAATCCTGGAAAGAGCACCTGCGCGACATGGACGACCTGAGGCAGTCGGTGCAGAACGCGGTTTATGAACAGAAGGACCCACTTCTTATTTATAAGTTTGAATCGTTTGAGCTCTTCAAGCAGATGATCGCCCGGGTAAACCGGGAGGTGATCAGCTTCCTTTTCAAGGGAAGCATTCCCGTCCAACAGCCCGAGCAGGTACAGGAAGCCCGGCAGCAGCCGCGACCGGATAACAGCCGATTGCAAACCAATCATACCGAACGTGCCTCGGCAGCCACGGCGGCCAGGACTGCAGCAGCCGGAGGCGGAATGCCGGTGGAAACGGCGGTAAAGGCACAACCTGTCCGGGTAGGAGAAAAGATAGGAAGAAACGATCCCTGTCCGTGTGGCAGTGGAAAGAAATACAAAAATTGCCATGGGAAATAAGACAAGGACTGCGATGAAGAAGGTTCTTTTTTCATTGGTGGTATTGTTTTTTTGTGCCGGCAGCGCCTTTGCGCAGAAAAAAGGGGAAGTGATTGAGGTTAAGGATCCGGAAATTGATGCGCTGATTGCCAAAAGAGCTGACCTTTATGCCATGCCCCGGGAGGAAAAGGGGTACCGCGTGGAATTGTACCGAGGTCCGGAACGGGAGGCCTATATTGAAATGCGCAACAGGTACCGCAGCCTTTATCCCGACGGCGAATCGCACCTTCATTATGAGGCGCCCGATTTCAGCCTGCAGATCGGAAACTGTAAAACATTGGCCGAAGCCTACCGGCTGCGCGATAAGCTGGCGAAGGACTTCGAGAGCGCGGTAGTGGTGGAGGCGGTCATTACAGTAAATGGCAGGTAATCCCTGCACTTGTTCAGGCAAAGTGCTATCTTTACACGGTAATGCTGAAAGATAAAATCCGGCAATTGGCTGCCGACCTGCATGCGGAAACGGTGGAAACCCGCCGTTATCTCCACATGCATCCCGAATTATCATTTGAAGAATACAATACCTCCGCTTTTGTTGCAGGCAAACTTACCGAACTGGGGATCCCCTTTGAGAAAAAGGCAAACACCGGACTGGTGGCTTTGCTGAAAGGGGAAAAACCGGGTCCTGACAAAGTAATTGCCCTGCGTGCGGACATGGATGCATTGCCGATCCTGGAGGCGAATCCCGTGGAATACCGATCCACCAACGAGGGTGTAATGCATGCCTGCGGACACGATGTCCATACGGCCTCCCTGCTCGGAACAGCCCGGATCCTTTCCAAACTGAAACCCGAGTTTTCCGGCACCGTGAAGTTTATTTTTCAACCGGGTGAAGAAAAGCTGCCCGGCGGGGCAAGCTTGATGATCCGGGAAGGCGTCCTGGAAAACCCCGTTCCCCAGGGCGTGTTCGGACAACACGTCATGCCTTTGATTGATGCCGGCCAGGTCGGCTTCCGCTCCGGTAAATACATGGCCAGTACGGATGAACTCCATGTCACGGTAAGCGGAAAAGGCGGACACGGCGCCATGCCGCATAATACGGTGGATCCGGTATTGATCGCTGCCCATATCGTGGTCGCGCTGCAGCAAATTGTCAGCCGGCACGCGAATCCGCTGATGCCTTCGGTGCTGTCCTTCGGAAAGGTGCTTGCTGCCGGAGCCACCAACGTCATTCCGGGGGAGGTGAAAATGGAAGGTACCTTCCGTACCCTGGACGAAAACTGGCGTGCCGATGCGCACCGGAAAATGAAAAAGATGGCCGAAAGCATCGCCGAAGGAATGGGCGGCAGCTGTGCGTTTGAAATACGCAAAGGGTATCCCTTTCTGGTCAATGACGAAAAACTGACCGCTTCGGCACGGAAACACGCCGAGGAATACCTTGGAAAGGAGAACGTATTGGATCTGGATATCTGGATGGCTGCCGAGGATTTCGCGTTTTATTCGCAGGCGGCCCCCGCCTGTTTCTACCGGCTTGGTATCCGGAATGAAAGCAAAGGCATTACCTCGGGCGTGCATACGCCCACCTTCGACATCGATGAACGGGCACTGGAGACCGGCCCCGGTCTCATGGCGTTTTTGGCCCTCCGCGAACTGGGGAACTGAACACCCGGTGGGAAATCAATCACACGGTTGAATTCGCCGGGGGGAGCCATGCCGGTCGGGGGAAACCGGCCGAAATAATAAATTTGAGGTTGTTATTTACCTTAAAGTTGTATTTTAGCGCCAAAATCTATGGCTTTAAAGATATTTGTTCCAAAAGAAAGCCGTTCCGGTGAGAACCGGGTGGCTTTGACTCCTTCCGTGGTCAAACAGTTGATCGCCGAAGGATTTGAATGTTATATTGAGCCAGGCGCCGGGAGCGGAGCAGGTTTCAGTGACAAAGTCTATCAGGATTCAGGTGCGGTCGTTGCAGGCCAAAGTGCGACTTGGGGAACTGCTGACGTGGTTTTGAAGGTCAATCCGCCTTCCCCCGAAGAGATCGGGCAAATGAAAAAAGGTGCCGCATTGATCTCGCTGATGTACGCCTTCTCGAACCCCGCCCTGGTGGATGCGTGTACGAAACAAGGCGTTTCCGCCTTCGCGCTGGATGCGGTGCCGCGCATTTCCCGTGCCCAGAAAATGGACGTACTGAGTTCGCAGGCCAACCTGGCCGGTTACAAGGCCGTGATCATCGGCGCGAATGAGATGGGAAAGATCTTTCCGCTTCTGATGACAGCGGCCGGAACCATCACGCCGTCCAAGGTTCTTATTTTCGGCGCCGGGGTGGCCGGTCTGCAGGCGGTTGCAACGGCCAAACGGCTGGGAGCGGTGGTGGAAGTAACCGACGTACGGCCCGAAACCAAGGAGCAGGTTGAATCCCTGGGCGGCAAATTCCTGGTCGTGGAAGCCGAAGGGATCAAAACCGAAGGGGGATACGCACGCGAGGTTTCAGAAGATTTCCTGCGTAAGCAGAAAGAACTGGTAGAGAAGCACATTGCCCAGGCCGACCTGGTCATCACCACCGCTCAGGTTTTCGGAAGGAAGGCGCCTGTGCTGATCACCGAAGAAATGATCCGTCTGATGAAGCCCGGATCGGTTATCGTGGACATGGCGGTTGAACAAGGCGGGAACTGCTCTTTGAGCGAACCCGGAAAAACGGTCGTCAGCCACGGGGTAAAGATCGTGGGGCAGACCAACCTGCCGTCCCTGCTTCCGGTAAACGCAAGCGAATTGTTCGCAAAGAATATTTCCACCTTACTGCTTCATCTGGCCAGTGGGGAAGGATTCAAACTGGATCTGGAAGAGGAGATCACCAAGGGCTGTCTGATTACCCATGAAGGCCAGTTGGTGCATGAGACCACCCGTGAACTGTTAAATAAAGCCGCTCAAGGCGCTTAATTCTATTTTGATTATGGAATCAATCCTTACATTCATAGGCGAAAATATGGAAATGGTTTACATCATTATCCTTTCCATATTCGTGGGAGTCGAGGTTATATCCAAAGTACCCTCTGCCCTGCACACACCCCTGATGTCCGGTGCCAACGCCATTCACGGCGTGGTGATCATCGGTGCCATTATTGTGATGGGTCATGCCGACCCCGGGAATTTAGCAGCATTGATAATTGGTTTCCTTGCCGTGGTGCTGGGAACGCTCAACGTGGTGGGCGGTTTTGTCGTGACCGACCGCATGCTGGAAATGTTTAAGAAGAAGAAATAACTTCCTATAGAAATTTTATGGAGCAGTACATACTTGCAATTACCTACCTGGTAGCATCCGTCCTTTTTATTTTTGGTTTGAAGATGCTTGGCGATCCCAAGACTGCCCGCAGGGGCAACATTTTGGCGGCGCTGGGCATGGGACTGGCCATTCTGGCTACCATGGCGTTTCATAAGGACGATGCGGGCCAGCGCATTGGGAACTATGCCTGGATCATTGGCGGACTCCTTGTAGGTACCGTGGCCGGATGGCTTGCCGCCGTGAAGGTTAAAATGACGGCCATGCCGCAGATGGTAAGCCTTTTCAACGGGATGGGCGGGGCCTGTGCGGCACTTATTTCCATCTCCGAATTCGATCACCTGATGCATCTGGCCGGAAACAGTGCCGGCATTGCCACGGCAGGCGTTTTGTTTACGATGGTTGCCGGCCTGGTTATCGGAAGCGTTTCATTTACAGGCAGCATGATCGCCTTTGCCAAGTTGCAGGGCATTATGAAGAAGAATATCCGTCTCCCGCTGTACAATATCATTAATATTTTGATGTTGCTGGGAATCGTGGTGTTTTCTTTCATGATCATCCAGCAGATCCCAGCCGACCCCTACCCGTATTTTTACGCAGTTTTTGCGCTTTCCCTGCTGTACGGGGTCCTGTTTGTGATCCCGATCGGAGGGGCGGACATGCCCGTGGTAATCTCCCTGCTGAACTCCTTTACCGGGGTGGCTGCAGCATTCGGCGGATTCCTTTATGACAACCAGGTGATGCTCACCGGGGGAATTCTGGTGGGTTCGGCCGGTACACTGCTTACCATTGTCATGTGCCGCGCGATGAACCGCTCGCTTTCGAATGTGATTTTCGGCGGCTTTGGCGGCGGCGCGAAAGCAGCC
>JAJUHF010000089.1 GCA_029268045.1 Anseongella ginsenosidimutans | reverse complement strand
CCGCTGCGATACGCCTCAAACTCCGCTTCGCTGAAAATGGGCGTGCCTCCGTTGATATTATGCATCGCCTGCTCATTCCGCAAGGTCATGTATTCGAAAATATCCACGGTTTCGGGTAAACCGGAAGGAAACTGCCAGACAAAATCGCCGTCGTAGGTCAGGGTGCTTTTTCTGCCACTCCCTTTTTTGGTGGTGATCAGCACAACGCCGTTTGCCGACCGGACGCCGTAAATCGCGGCGGAAGCATCTTTCAGCACCGATATATTGTCGATGTCATCGGCGTTCAGGCGTTGCAGGTCGGCCATGGTGCGCGGCACGCCGTCAATGACGATCAGCGGGGTCCCCAGTCCCCGGATATCGAATGCGTTATTGAAAGTGCCCGGTTCGGCCGTCCGCTGGACTACCCGCACCCCGGGGATCTTTCCGGTAAGCATATTCTGGACGTTCTCGTTTTTCGTGGTGACGATCTCCTCGTTACTTACCGAGGAAACCGCACCGGTGAGGGTCACTTTTTTTTGGGTCCCGTAACCGACCACCACGACTTCGTCCAGCGATTGGAGGTCTTCCTCCAGCGCCAGTTTGATTTCCCGCTGTCCCGCCACGGCAATCTCCCGCGACCTAAACCCCAAAAGGGAAAAGACGAGTACGGCGTCGTTAGGAATGTTTTCGAGTACGAAATCGCCGTTTTGATCACTGGTGGTCCCAATCTGGGTCCCCTTGACGACCACACTGACGCCGGGCAGCGGATCCCCTTGTGCGGTGGTTACTTTTCCACGCAGGTCAATTTCCTGGAAAGCGATGCCGTAGTCCCTGGCCGGGATTTCCGACTCACGCGCATACGCGTTGCCCGGTTGCATACCGAGAAGGAATGCAACGAGGGGCAGATACCTGTAAGTTTTCATACTATTCGGGTTTCATGTTGTCAAGGGTTAATAATACCGCCCGATCAGGGGGTGATCCACAATGGCCCTTTTCAGTTCCAGCAGATCCACGGGTCCTTCCGTCCGGTAAACAACCTTCCCTCCCGGTTCCACCAGCATGGTATACGGTAAAGCCCCGTCCCATTCGGGATCCACCGCTTCAATCAAGGCGTATTTGTCTTCCTGATTGAAGATGTAGTTCTTCAGCGCGGCGTTTTTTTCGTTCAGGAACTTCAGGGCTTTTTCCTGCTGGTCCGGATTGTCCGCACTCAGGGAAACAAACTCGAAATCCCTTCCCATAAACATTCGATGGACCTCCACCAGATCGGGGAATTCAATCACGCAGGGTCCGCACCAAGTTGCCCACAGATTGATCAGGCGAAGCTTATCCGAATCGTTTTGCAGCAGCGCACGAACGCCTGCCGGGTCAATCGCTTCCAGCGAAACCGGTGCGGCGGCCCATTTTTCATTGACTTCGATCGCGTATTGGTTTTTCCAAGCCCATTTGGTAGAGCATCCAAATGTTTTGGTTTCCGGGGTAGCCACCTCCCTTCCAGCCAACAGGTCATCCAGCGCATGGCGGAGATCCTCCGCCATGCCGGTACCTGGTTTTTCGGATTGGTCGATCCGGCCTACGTAGCGGAGCTTCCGTCCGGCATCAAAAACAAAGGCGTGCGGTGTGGCCACCGGCCCGTACTGGATGGAGGCGGCATGGGTATCGCCGTCGTAGAGATAGGGAAAATTGAACTCGTGATCCTTTGCACGGATCTTCATTTCCTCATAGGTGTCCCCCAGATCGGTGTACCCGCACTCCTCAGGAAGCAGGCCAATGGGCGAATTCGGAGAGATCGCCACCAGCGCAACTCCCTTTTCCCGGTAGTCTGTTGCCACCGCTTTGATCCGCTCTTCATAGGCCTGCGCCGTGGGGCAATGATTGCAGGTAAACAGCACGACAAGCACCTCCGCGTCCGCAAAATCGGAAAGCCCGTAAAATTTACCGTCCACTCCCGGCAGATGGAAGTCCGGGGCGCTTTCCCCGAGGGCCAGGGTCCGCACGTCCTGTTCCGGAACCGCTTGGGGATTCGCCTTAAAACCCGCTTCTTCCGGATCCGACCGGTCCGTCCCGCCGGTCTTGGCCGAAGGGCGATTACACGCGGAAAGAACGAAGAAAAGAGCTAAAAGGATTAAAGGACTAATAGTAATTTTCATACAGCAAGACTTGGTTATATTTAAAGCTACCAATACAAAAATCAAAATCAAAAATTTTCACTACTTTAGGTTTCCAATATGAAACCAAACTTTCCTAACCATGAGTTTTTCACGCAAACATCTGCTGCTTGCTTTCGCTGGGTTCCTCTTCTGCTTTCCGGCTACGGCACAGGAGGGTGTGCCTCCGGACCTGCAGGAAATCAGCCGCTCGCTTACTGACTGGACGGAAACGTTTCCGCAGGAAAAAGTCTATCTGCACACCGATAAGCCCTATTACGCCACGGGCGATACCATCTGGTTCAAAGCCTACGTGGTGGTGGGCGCCCGGCATCAGCTTTCGGCGTTGAGCGGCGCGCTTTATGTGGAACTGATCGACGAAACCGGCAATGTAAACCAGGAACGGCGGCTTCCGCTCGCGGCCGGAACCACAACCGGCCATTTCCCGCTTTCTTCGGCGATCAAGGAAGGGAACTACCGGTTGCGGGCCTATACCCAGTGGATGCGGAACGCGGGACCGGATTATTTCTACGACATTACCTTTCCGGTGGGAAATGTGGTTTCCCAGGAAATGACAGGGGAAATCACCTACCAAAGCCGGGAAGAAAAAGGCCAGCAGGTACTTCTGGCCAGCTTGCAGCTACGCAATTCCCGCCAGGGCAGCCCATTCGGCAATGAAAAAGTGGAATACGCATTCCGCAAAGGCCTGGAAGAATATACGGGCCGCGGGGTCACCGACGCTTCGGGCAGGCTTGAGATCCCGGTCCCCAACGGTTTCCGTTCGAATAGTTACCTGACGGCATCCATCGAAACCGGGGACAACCAGCCGCTTAACAGCACCTTCCCCATCCATGCCGGAGCCGATACCGACGTCCAGTTTTTTCCCGAAGGAGGGGATCTGGTTGGCGGCGTCCCGTCGCGCGTGGCATTCAAAGCCACCGGGCCAGGGGGAAGAGGGGTCCCCGTCAGCGGATACATACTTGACGACCGGAACGACACCGTAAGCGCCCTGGAAAGCATGCACGCGGGAATGGGATTCTTCACGATCACACCGGAAACCGGCAGGTCCTACCGCGCATGGATCCAATTCCCGGATGACGGCATAAAAGAATATCCGCTCCCGAAGGCGAAAGAAAAAGGTTACACGATCTGGGCTTATCCCTATTTGGATCCCGACACGCTGCTAATCCGCGTCATGGCCAACCAAGCGGCCTACGGCCGCGTGAGTTTATTGATACACGCAGGCGGGGAAATACTGAATGCGCTGGAAATGAATATCAATCGCCCCCTGAACAGTCTGCGGATACCTTGCGGTCACTTTCCTTCCGGCATCATCTCGCTTACCCTTTTTGACCAATCGCGCCGTCCGGTGAACGAACGGATCGTCTTTATCCGCAGGTCGGATACCTTGCAGTTGTCCATTTCAGCGGGAGGCGCGGTCCATTCGTTCCGGGAACACATGCAGGCCACCCTAACGGCCAACGACCCGGAGGGCAAGCCCACAACCGGCAGCTTTTCGGCCTCGGTGATCAATGAAAGCATCGTCTCCCCCGGAGCCATTTCCGAACACACCATTTTTTCAGAACTGCTGCTGCGCTCCGACCTCCGGGGCTATATTGAAAACCCGGCCTACTATTTTGAGGATAACAGTCGCGAAAGGGCCGCGCACCTGGATCTGCTCATGATGACCCAGGGCTATCGCCGGTTTACCTGGCCGGATCTGCTGGAACGGCCGTTGACAGCGCCCGAATATCAGGCCGAGCAGCTGCTGACCCGGGTGAGCGGAAAGTTGCTGACCCTGGGGGGCAAACCCATTGAAGGAGGCACCGTGACCTTGTTTTCGCTGACCGGGATCATGCGCGACACCACTACCAATTCCCAGGGGGAATTCGTCTTTGACAACATCCTGCTGGGAAAGGACGTATCCTTTTCCGTGCAGGGCCGGAACGCCAAGGGAGGGAAAAAAGTGGAAGTGGTAATGGATCCGCTGGACGGCATGGAACCGGTCTCCCCCAACCCGAACGCGGGGGATCTCCGAAACAACATCGGTGGGGATATGGAAGCCTACCTGGAAAACAGCCTGGCCCAACTTCACGATCTTGAGAACAACGGAATGACAGACCGGGTCCAAATGCTGGAGGGAGTGACCGTCACCGCGCGGGCCACCCGCACCGAAGGGGGTGGGTATGCGATCCCCGACGGACATGCCGATCAAACCTTGCGGCTGGACAATCCGCAATTGTGCCGCAACCTGCTGGAGTGTCTGCAGGGCAAATTGCAGGGAGTCACGTTTCAGTCAACCGGAACGGCCATCGCACCCTTCAGCCGGGGAAAACGCATGTTGGTCTATCTGAACGGACATCAAGTACAAGACGACCTGGAGATGGCCGATATTTTCGAGAACAACGGAGTCATACCTACCGATGTATTACGGGTGCAGGTGGTGCGCACCAACCTGGCCCTGATGTCCCTATTTAGCAATGGGGAAGCGGGTGGCGCCCTGTTGATCACCACCCGGTCCGGTAACACTCGGCCCGCGCCCTATACGCCCGAACTGGCGCATTACGCGCCTCCCGGTTTTGACGTGACGCGGGAATTCTATTCACCTCGCTACGACAGAACGGCCCGGACCCGGCTCAGCGATTTCAGAACAACAATCCATTGGGAGTCCGGCCTGATTACCGACGACACCGGAAAAGCGGCTTTCGACTTTTACAATGCCGACCAGCCCGGCACCTACCGCATCGTAGTGGAAGGGATCAACGGCGCCGGAAATCTGGGCCGCGCGGTCCTGCGTTATCGGGTTGAATGAGGCCGGTCCGCTCAGGTGGTCATTCCCCCGCAGACCGAGATCACCTGGCCGTTGACGTAGGCGCTCAGATCGGAAGCGAGGAATACGGCCACGTTGGCCACGTCGCTTGTCTCGCCCATGCGTTTCAGCGGAATATTTTTAATCCATTCGGAAGTTACGTTTTCAGGCAATACATCGGTCATTTCGGTACTGATAAAGCCCGGGGCGATCGCGTTGGACCGGATATTTCTTGAGGCCAGTTCCTGCGCAATGGATTTGGTAAAACCAATGATCCCCGCTTTGGAGGCGGAATAATTGGATTGACCGGCATTGCCTTTTACGCCCACCACCGAACTCATGTTAATGAATACGCCGCTTTTCTGTTTCATCATTGGACGCGAAGCCGCTTTGGTCAAATTGAAGACCGATTTCAGGTTACTGTTCAGCACTTCATCCCATTGCTCCTCACTCATCCGCATCAACAGGCCGTCGCGGGTAATGCCGGCGTTATTCACCACGATATCCAGCGCGCCGAAATCAACCGTCACGGCCGAAACCAGTTCTTCCGCTGCAGCATAATCGGCCGCATTCGAGCGGTAGCCCTTCACTTTCGTCCCGAAACGCTGAAGCTCCTCTTCCAAAGCCTGTCCTTTCTCCACCGAAGACAGGTAGGTAAAGGCTACATTCGCTCCCTCTTCAGCAAAGCGTTCGACAATCCGGCGCCCGATTCCGCGCGATGCGCCGGTGATCAAGGCGGTTTTCCCCTGCAATAGTCTACTCATTACGCACCTACCTTTCCCAAGGCTTCCGCCATTGCTTCACCAATCCTTGCAGGCGATTCCACCACCGTAATACCGCATTCGGCCATGATCTTCATTTTTGCCGCGGCAGTATCTTCCGCTCCCCCTACGATCGCCCCCGCATGACCCATTCTGCGGCCCGGAGGCGCAGTCTGTCCGGCAATAAAACCGACCACCGGCTTGCCGGGGTTTTCCTTTATCCACCGTGCGGCTTCCGCTTCCATGCCGCCCCCGATTTCTCCGATCATGACAATTCCATCGGTTTCCGGGTCGTTCATCAGCAGTTCCACCGCCTCTTTGGTCGTGGTCCCGATGATGGGGTCGCCCCCGATTCCCACCGCCGTGGAAATTCCCAGGCCGGCTTTCACAACCTGGTCGGCCGCCTCGTAGGTTAGCGTACCGGATTTCGAAACAATGCCGATGCCGCCGGATTTAAATACAAAACCGGGCATGATGCCCACTTTGGCTTCCCCCGGGGTAATAACTCCAGGACAGTTCGGACCAATGAGCCTTGCTTTCCTGTCGGACAGATAGGACTTTACCTGGATCATATCCCGGGTGGGGATCCCTTCGGTAATGGCCACGATCAATTCCACTCCTTCGGCTGCGGCCTCCATGATCGCGTCCGCTGCGAATGCCGGAGGAACAAAAATAATGGAGACGTTTGCTCCGGTTTCCGCCACGGCCTCTGCTACGGTATTGAATACAGGCAGTTCCAGGTGGTAATTCCCCCCTTTTCCGGGCGTTACTCCCCCCACGACATTCGTTCCGTATTCGATCATCTGGGAAGCATGGAATGAACCCTCACTCCCTGTGAACCCCTGTACGATCACCTTGGAGTCCTTATTAACTAAAATGCTCATTGTCTAAAAAATTGTCTTGTGAATTTGTATCTGCAAAACTAATCTTATTTGCGTAATTCGAAAATTTTGTTCGGGAAACACATTCCCGGGCGGCTTAATTCAGAATCCGGAACACCAGCTCCTTCAGCAACTCGTCCTGGCCTGTATTCGCGGTATTCCCCACCCCTTTCAGGCGCATATCGTAACTCCGGAGCAGGGAGATAATCTCCCCGAGTTTCGGAAGCGGATAGTTACGGGCTGCCTGCTTGTATTTGTTCACAAAAAACGGATTAACCTTCAGGGCCGAAGCCACCGCCTGGGGCGAACGATCCTTCAGGGAATGGTATACGAACAGTTTCATGAAATAGCTTGCCAGGGTCCCCATCACCAGCACATGCGAATGGTCCTTCGGGTTTGCCGCAAAGTAATTCAGAATGCGGTTCGCCTTAAACACATCCCGCGCGCCCAGCGCATCGGTCAGTTCAAAAACGTTGAAGTCCTTGCTGATCCCGATGTTCTCGGCCACTTCCTTCATCCCGATCGCGGTTCCCTGTGGATAGTTCAGCAGGAGTTTGTCCAGCTCATTGGCGATCTTTTCCAGGTTGTTGCCCAGGTATTCCGCGATCAACGCGCTGGTGCGGGGGTCGGTGGAGTAACCCCGCTCGGAAAGATACTCGATAACCCAGGCTGGAACTTTATCGTCGTATAGTTTCTTGCTTTCGAAGACGACCCCGTTTTTCACCAGAGCCTTACTCACCTTCAGGCGTTTATCCAGGGTCCCGTATTTGTAGCAGAATACCAGGATGGTGGTGGGCAGCGGGTGTTCCGCATACGCGGTCAGCTCATCCCATTTTCTGATAGACTGGGCCTCCTTCACCAGAATCAGCTGATAATCCGACATCATGGGGTATCGCTTCGCCGCGCTTACGATGCTTACCATATCCGTTTCCTTGCCATAAAAGACGGTTTGATTAAACCCCTTTTCGGCATCACTCAAGATATGTTCTTCCATGTAATCGCTCAGTCGGTCGATGTAGTAAGGCTCCTCCCCCTGCAACAGGTAAACGGGTGCGAATTTCCGGGCCTTCAGGCTCCTTAAAAGTTCGGCATAGCTCATCGCGACGAATTTCGTGTTTCATTCCCGGATAAAAAAGGCATTTTTGCAGGAAAGTCTGGAACATGCAACAAGCGCCCCATCCGATATTAGTGCCGTTGAATTTTCCCTCCTATCCTTTCCGGCTTCAGGAGAAAGAGGGGAAACTATACATATTCGATGAATTACGGAAGAAACAATTGCTATGCACACCGGAAGAATGGGTCCGTCAGCACCTGGTACAGTACATGATCAGCCAGAAAGGCTATCCCCGTGGGTTGGTGCGGATCGAGGGCGGCCTTTCAGTCAACGAACGGACGCGTCGGAGCGACGTGGTCTTTTACGATTCACATGGAAAAGAGCAGCTGCTGGCCGAGTGCAAATCACCCCGTGTAGCGATCAACGACCGGGTTTTTGCACAGATCGCCATGTACAATCTTCAATACCGGGCTCGCTTTTTATTGGTTACCAACGGCCTGGACCACTATTGCTGTGAAATGGACTATCAGCGCCACACCTACCGGTTCCTCGATGACATCCCGCCGTTTGTTTCCGCGCAAGGGAATTTTTGATTATCTTGTGAACACGGATAACCAACAGCCGAATGAAATCGCTTGCCGTCGTTTTCTGGCTTTCTGTCGTTTTTACCCTTCCATGCGGGGCAAATGTTCCGCCGGCTGCCTCTGCCGCCGTCGACCCGGACATCGAATTGCTGCAGACCCGGCTCCGGCAAACCAGCACCGCTGTCCTTTCCTATTCGCTGAAGGCAGGAGAACTGCACGTGGAGGTAGTTACCGAACAGGATGCGCTTTCACTTTGCCTTCCGGCCGGCAGCGTCTTCTTCAGCCGGATCATGAAACTGAAAAACTCGCTGCATTCACAGGCACCATTCGACCGCCAGCTGGCCCATCAGCTTTACCTGAAATTGATCGGCCCGGTCACACGCTACCTGAGCGGTAAAACCCACCTGGTAATCATTCCCTGCCAAAAGACGGGATTGGTCCCGTTTGAGGTGCTTGTACCCGATACGGCAAACGCCAAACGCTATCTCCTGCATGATTTCGCCATCAGTTATTCCTACGGCTATGCCGCCCTGCTGAACCGGAGGCCCGCACTTTCGGATTACGAGCGACAGAAAGTGCTGGCTGTTGCACCCTTCAACGTTCCATCGGCTGAAAAGGAAGTAATGAACATCCGGGCAGACTACGTGCTAGGACAGGCAGCCAGTAAAAAACGGTTCATTGAAAAAGCAAGGAATTACTCCATCATCCATCTGGCAACCCATGCATCGCTGGCCGACCCGCCTCACTCCTTCATCGACTTCAGTCCGGAAGGAAACCCCCTGGGGGACGCCCGTTCACGGATGTCGGTACAGGACATTGCCCGAATGCGCCTGGAGAATGTAGACCTGGTCGTACTCAGTCCCTGTCTGCAGTTCAGGCAAGGAACCAGTCTCGCCGGCCTGTACACCATGGCCAAGGCGTTTGCACAGGCGGGTTGCCCCAATTTCATTACTACATTGTGGAAAACCGGACAGGGAAGCAACCACCGGATCTCCATGAAACTGCATCAGTATATCCACCAAGGGTATGATTATCCGCAAGCGCTCCGGAAGGCTCGGATCGATTACCTGGAAAACCCTTCGGTTGATGAAAAGCTGAAATCACCGGCATACTGGGCAGGATTTGTTTTGCTGGGAGAAATCACCCCGGCGCGGCAAAGTCACAAAATATTTTATTACTTTGCACTCGCTTTTACCGCATTGGTAACCGGTTACATTTTACGCAGAAAAAAACATTATCGCTCCTGATGCTGATCGTCCGGAACATTCTGAAACAATACGCCAATCATGTTGCACTCGATCGGGTGAGCATGGAAATCCACCAAGGAAGTATTTTTGGCCTACTCGGACCCAACGGTGCCGGCAAGACCTCGCTCATCCGGATCATCAATCAGATAACCGCACCGGACGAGGGGGAAATCCTGCTTAATGGCAAACGCTTGCAGCCGGCGGATATTTCCAGGATCGGTTACCTCCCGGAAGAACGGGGCCTGTATAAAAAGATGGAGGTGGGAGAACACGTATTGTACCTTTCCAGGCTGAAAGGGCTCAGCCGGTCCGAAGCGATGGAACGGGTCAAATACTGGTTCCGAAAAATGGACATTGAAGCCTGGTGGAAGAAAAAGGTGGAAGAGCTTTCCAAGGGGATGCAGCAGAAGGTGCAATTCATCGCTACCGTACTTCATGAACCCGAACTTCTGATCCTGGACGAGCCCTTTACCGGATTCGACCCGGTGAACGCCGATCTGATTAAGCAGGAAATCCTCGAATTGAACAGGAAAGGAACGACCGTCATTTTTTCCACCCACCGCATGGAAAGTGTGGAAGAGCTGTGTGACAGCATTGTGTTGATCAACAAAGCGAAAAAGATCCTGGAAGGCCGCCTGTCGGACATCAAAGCCCGCTACCGGAATAATACCTACCTGCTGACTTACCAGGGCGATGCCCGGAACGCGCTCTCTGCCCATCCGGAAAAATTCCGGGTCCTGTCCCACGAACACGATCCGCAGAACGGAATCGGACAGCTGAAGGTTCAGCTGATGAACGGGGTCGGTTCCAATGAACTGCTGGAAATCCTGATCGCTTCGGTCCAGGTACAGGGAATGCACGAAGTCGTTCCCGGAATTCATGACATTTTTGTGAGAAGCGTAAAAGAATCCTGACACCCATGAATAAGACGTTGCTCATTATCGGCAGGGAATACCTGACACGGGTTCGCAAGAAATCCTTCATCGTACTTACCATCCTGGTTCCATTGCTTGTGGTGGGCATGTATGCATCCATTTTTTACTTCGCCATCGCCGGCAACCGGGAGGTCCGCTACGTGACGGTCCTGGATGAGAGCGAGGTGTTCGTTAACCAGTTCAGGGACAGCCACAACATCCAGTTTTCATACACGGGAAACAGCCTGCAGGAAGAGAAGCGGCGCATTCTGGAAGGGGACCAGGACAACGTGTTTCTGCTACACATCGCCCCTTTTGAGCAAATCCCAAAGCAGGTTGAGATTATCTCGTCCAAACAGGCCGGAATTGACCTTATTGAAGAAATTGACGGGCAAATGGAACAGGTCCTCCGGGACAAGAGGCTCACCGAGGCGGGTATCGACACGGCCGTCCTCAACAGACTGCATGTAAACGTCTCCCTGACCACCACCCGATTAACCCAGCAGGGCGAGTCCCAGACCAGCGCCGGCGCATCCTACGGGGTGGCACTGGCGGCGTGCATCCTCATTTACCTGTTTATTTTCCTGTATGGGGTCCAGGTGATGCGCGGAGTGATCGAAGAAAAGACCAGCCGCATCGTGGAAGTG
>JAJUHF010000088.1 GCA_029268045.1 Anseongella ginsenosidimutans | reverse complement strand
TACACCGGTAGTAATGTTTGAATGCCCGGCTGAACCGATGGATATCGGGATATCCGCATCGGGCAGCAACCTCGGTGATGGGATAAGACGACTCCCTGAGTAGAGTCAGCGCCCGTTCCATCCGGAGTTCAATAACCAGCTGATGAACACTAATACCGAAGACATTTTTGAAAGATCGCGATAAGGTCTTTTCTGCAACGCGAAAGCGGTCTGCAATCGGCCGAAGCTGAATTTGATCGGTTTCCGTAAAGTGCTGCCGAATAAACGCATGCACTTCCCGCGCGATTTCGGCGGAGGTTCTATCCGCAAATTTCTTTGTTGCCTGAAGCTGTGCCTCGTAAATGGATAGCAAATCCCACACTCCGCTCAACAGGGAAAGATCCAGATCATAATTTCCGGCAGAACAATGCTGCATGCGCTTAATGACCTTTCGTATTCCAAAATCAATTCTGCATAACGGAAGGTGCTGATAATCAGAGGAACCCCTGCCGGGTAAATTGAGGAGTCCAGACAAATGCGGCAAATGCTGCAGGATACTGGCCAGGTATTCTTTCTCCAGGGCAAAGTAGAAGAAGGCATGGGTTCCCTGCGGTAGCTGTAAGCGGTATTCCCCGGCCGGGAGGCGGTACCCTGCGTAAAGCCCGGCTTGCAGGTCGGGCACCTTTTCCGAACGTTGATACAGGCTGCGCACGCGGCCGCTTAGCGCATAACAGAATACCACGGCCGGCTTATCCACCACCGTCTTCAGGGTAAACCGCTTTTTAACCTCATAAAGGAAAAGCTCCATGCAATAATTGTATCGTTCCAGCGACTGCATGAAGATGGATGCCTGCGGCCCCGCAAAGAGTTCGGACTCCGCGTAAGGAATGGCGTAAGCATGCGGATTCACGCTCGCCTCATCGGATGATCTACTGGTTGGTAATTTTAAGGTAAAGGTCGCCTCCATTGCAGTCCCGCTTTCACTTGTAAAATTAAAGCGGGTCCGTTGTACTTCGGTGTGACCCAGATCACAAAATTTCGCGATTTCAATAAAAAAGGTCGAGCGTGGTCAGTCGTGAAACTTCCTCAGCCGGCTGACGGTTTCGCGTGCAAGGTTTACATAAGACGCAATGACTTCAGTCTTAAAATGCCTCCCAACTCCCGGAAACCGTTTCAACAGGGTTTTGTACCGCGCCTCCGGGGACATCCTTTCGGTCATGCCGCTACGCCACTCCTGCATTTCCAGATAATGGATGGGCACCGCGCGCGTCATGATCTCCCCTTCGGGGAATTCCGCGAAGACGGCCTGCATGTCCTGAAAGGTGGCCGAAATCACCTTGGATCCGGCACAGACCTCGATCGCGATATGGGATGGCTTTTGATGGTAAAAGCTATAAGGCGACACCACAAAAGATAATTCATCCCATAGGTAAAGCGTCACTTCCGCACCCGTATCTTCGTCATGGCAGAATCCCCGGGCGAAACCCTGATCGAGAAAATACATGGCTTTCTGCAGCTTGCCTTTTTCCAGCAGAACCTGATCACTTGAAAACGACTCGATAAGAACCTGCTTATCCACCCGCTTCCGGAATGCCCTGCCGCGCGCCGTGTCCGCGCCGAGCGAGGGAGGAAAATCTTCCAGGCTGTAAAGCGCCAGGAAAAGTCCATCTGTTTCCATAATTTCCTGTATTAAACCCCAATAAAAAAGGATTGGACAACTGACAGACTTATAGCAAGGCGCGTCCCGGTCGGAGGGAATTCGTGGTATTGGTTAATAACTATAGGACTCAGATGTCTTTATCCTGAATGTTTCGTTGTGCTCTCAACGAAAATTATATGCAATATAGGAATTTTCTTTTTTTTCCAGCGTCACTGCCAACGGATGACTAAATTTATTGCGGATTCCAAAGATCACCGAGCGTTGAAACAAGAAAAATTGCAGCCTACCCCTTGGGACCTGTTCAAACCCTGGTTCAAGCCGATGAAGGTTTCGGCTAAAACCACCCTTCTGCAGGAAGGACAAGTGTCGCGCACCATGTATTTTATCGAGAAAGGCTGCCTTCGGACCTGGATCAATGACGACGGAAAAGAAATCACCACCCAGTTTTTTTTCGAAGGAGAGGCGGTCTCTTCCATCGAAAGCTTTCGGACCGGCCAACCGAGCGCATACAGCATTGAAAGCCTGGAACCCACCATTTTGCAGAGCATCTCGCAACACGACTTTCAAGCCCTGATGGAAACTTCGCCCGAACTAAAAAAACAACTCGAAGAACACCTGTTCCGCAGATTGACCCAGGCCCAACAACAACTTTATGCTAACCTCAGAAACTCCCCTCAGCAACGCTACGAGGAACTGATGATGCGCAATCCCCACATTGTGCAGCGTGTCCCGCAGCATTACATCGCCTCCTACCTGGGCATTACTCCGGTGTCGCTGAGCAGGATCCGCAACCGACGCTGAAGCTTTAGTCAAATTCCCCTGGCGGCTTCCGTTACCGCGCTCCACCGTCGCGCCACCACAGCCGCTCCATTTATTAACAATTGTTATCGTCCGGGGTGGGGCCGTGTACCCAATTTTGCGCTGATCCACTTCTAGTTTTCAGGAATATGAAACAAAGCAGAAATTACATTACCCCCTTTATCAGCCTGGTCTTTCTTGTCGTAGGCATCACCGGGCTGCTGATGCTGTTCCACCTGTTTGACGGCTACACTGAGGTAGTCCACGAGATCCTGGGCCTTTTCTTTGTGGCATGCGCCGTCTTTCACATTGTACTCAACTGGAAAGCCCTGCGGATCCACTTCAAAAAGGCCGTCTTTTTACCCGCCTCATTCGGTGTATTGGCCTTGTCAGGTTTCCTTGTGGTGATGGAATGGATGCATCCACCCGTGGATCTGCAGATTATGAACCGACTCGTCCGCGCGCCGGTCGAAGACGCGTTCCGGGCATTGAATGTCGATTACCACGACGCATGGCGGAAGCTCCGCGGCAAAGGCGTATCGTTGGAGAACGCGCGCGTTTTTGAAGACCTGTGGAAGCACTCCGACACCGGCGCGGAAGAGATCATCGACCTGCTATTGAGCGACTAAAGTCGGCCTCGGGAAACGTGGACCCGGGTATGCTGGGGCGGGTTTCGGTCTATCCGGATGGTTCCCGTCAAGGGGAACTTTCCCACATCAGGACCCTGTTTTTCTCCGATCGCTGAGCGCCAAAACCAAAGCGCATATCCCCAGCACCAGATAACTGATCACCAGCGGCAGAACCCGGATACTCATCAAGTCACTGATGATGGCTCCCACGGTGGACCCGAAGGCGAAAAAAATGGTGCCATATACCGCGGAAGCCATGCCGGCCACCGCCCCGAGCGGCTCCAGCGCAAGCGCGCTGCTATTGGGCTCAATAGCCAGATTAAGTGCCATGATCAGAGTCACGCCAATAAAAAACAGAAGCATATCGGGCGGGTCCCCGAATGCCAAGGTGATCAGGGTCAGTTGCGCTGCAACCAGGGTGTAGAAAATCAGCAGGGCCCGGATGGTCCGTCTGGCTCCAAATCTTCCGGATAGATAGGAATTGGCATACGTGCATAACGCCATAAACAGTCCCATTCCCGCGAAAATCCAGGAAAATAATTCCGGCCGGCCGTAAAGCTCGCCAATAATATGTTCAGAACTGGCCACATACGAGCTGAGCGTAGTAAAAAGCAGCGTGGTGATGAGGGTGTATTTCAGAAAGACCCGGTTGCGCAATACAATCCCCAGCGATTTGCCGATCGCTGAAAAATTCAACGGGCTTCGCTTGCTTGTGGGTAAGGATTCCTGCAGGCGCAAAGACCATAAAAACACGATCACCCCAAAAAGTGGTGGCGCCAGAAAAACCATTCGCCACGAGAAAAAATGCAGAATGGCCGACCCCAAAAGGGAGCTATCACCGGCGTAAAAGGAAAATGGTCATGATAAGCGACATGACCTGGGCCATCCTGTCGCCCTCAAAACGGTCCCGGACCCCGGCAATTGTAGTCATAAACACGGCCGACGCGCCCACGCCGGCCACAAAGCGAGCGAAGTACATAAGGGAAAGCCCTGGAGCCAACGCCGCGGCAATGCCTCCGCCGATATAGAGGGGAAAGCCCACCCGCAAAATGGGCAGGCGCCCGAACCGGTCGGAAAGCGTCCCGAAAATAATCTGGGCAACCTGGCCCAGAAAGAAGAATGAAATAATCTTAGCCGTGTCGGTTGATTGCGGATCCAGGTTGAAATGTTCCCTTACCTCGGCAAATGCCGGAAGCATGATGTCAATAGCCAGAGCGGTCAGCGTCATAATGGAGGCTGACAAGGCGATGAACTCACCCTGTTTCATTTTCACAGGCGTTGAACGGTCAGGCATGCCCTCGGATGTATTTCTCAAAAAGCATTTTCAAAGATACAGCATCGTACCGCAATACATGGCAACAACCTCAACGTCCCCGCGGGACGGCACCCTGCTCCAATGCATTGATCCGCCTCCTCAGTACCTGCTTTTCCGCTTTCGATCGGCTTAGTTTGATTGCTGCACGGTAATGGTCCGCTGCTTTTTCGGAGTCCGTGTCGGCATACAGATATCCCAGCAATTCGTGATAGTAATTACTGTTTTCAAGCTTAAGTTTCTCGGCTTCGGGCAGGGCCGCCTGCTTGCCGTAAACCTTGGCAAAGGCAAAAGTCCGGTTTAATGCGGCAATGGGCGAATATTCGATAATCAGAAGCTGATTATAGAGCTGCAGAATATGATGCCACTTGTTTTGATCAGTTGGCGTGGTGTGCCAGTATGCGATGCCTGCTTCCAAATGATACCTGGAAACAACCGCGCTGTTGGTCGCCTGAACCAGATAGTAATTTCCGCGGTCAATCAGGGATTGGTCCCATTGGCTTTTGTCCTGCTCTTCAAAGAGCACGGGTTCGCCCCGCTCGTTTGTCCGGGCGCCCAGGCGCGAGCTTTGATAACACATCAGCGCCAGTAACGCATTGGTTTGGGGCGTATTGGTGAGCGGATTTTCGGTCATTAACATAGTGAGCCGGGTAGCTTCCGAACAGAGATCCATCCGGATCTGTTTATCGCTGGTTTTGGAGAAATAACCTTCGTTGAAAAGCAGGTACAGGGTTCTGAGCACCGTGTCCAACCGTTGTTTTACCTGGGTTTCGCTTAACTCACGGATTGGGAAGTTATCCCTGCGAAGGTTGGTCCGAGCCCGATAGAGGCGCTTTTTAATGGTTTCGGGTTTGGCCAGAAAGGCGTTGGCGATTTCTTCCAGGCTGAAGCCGCAGAGAATCTGCAGCGCCAGGCAAACCTGGCTTTCATCCGGATTGACCGGATTGCAGACAGCGAAGATCATGGCCAGCTGGCTATCGGACAGAAGCTGACGGTTAAATTCAAAGGAAACTTCGGGCTGAACCACATCCGTCTGTTGATCCCGGATTTTGGTCTCATGGAGCCATACCCGTTTCAAGTAGTCCTTGGCTCTGTTTTTTGCCACCACATAAAGCCAGGCGCCTGGATTTTCGGGAATCCCGTGAACAGCCCAGTGTTCGGACGCCTTCAGAAACGTGTCGCTTGCGATGTCTTCGGCAACCTCAATATGCTTCAAACCAAAATGACGGCATAGTACAGCCGTCATTCTAGCGTATTCCTGCCGAAACAGATGCGGCAGCAATTCTTTATCTGACTCGGGGCTAGTCACGCCGTAACACTTCTCTGACCTCCACGCTTCCGCCTACCTGATCGAAAATAGGGTTGGCCTGGGCTATTTCGACCGCTTCGTCCAGGGACTCCGCTTTCACAACAATGTAGCCGCTGATAAATTCCTTGATTTCGGTGTACGCGCCGTCGGTTACCACCCGATTGGGTTTTACGGTTTTTGCGCTCCCTTCAAAAGGCAGCAGCGTATTGCCTTTATCGGCCAATTTGTTCTGAGAGGCAATCCCAGCCAGCCAATTCATCCGTTCCTGCATTTGTTCCGGGGTGGGTTTGAAGTCGGCGATGTCTTTTAATCTGAAAATTAATGCGAACTCTTTCATCTTTTTTTTGTTTGATTTTCGACCTGATGACGATTGACTTTGCCGGATGGGGACAAAGTTTCATAAAAAAAGTTTATTTTTGCATGTGAAGTATTCCACAGAGTACGAACGGCTTACATTGATGCGCAGAACGCTTTACATATTCGCTGGTATCCTTCTACTCGGTTTCTTTTTGGTTCCGGGCGAAGTTTCCGCTTGCGCCATGCATGCCGGCCAGGAGAAGGAGAGCGTCAAAAAGGAAAGCGTCGAAAAGGAAAAGTCCTGTTGCAAAAAGTCCCAGGAGGAATCGCCGGCCGAGCAGGACAACGCGCCGCCGGCGGATGACCAGTCCAAAGAAACTTCCCCAAAGGATTGCTGCAAGGGTCATAAAACCCACAAAGGCGAGTCAGGCTGTTCTGGAAACTGCGACGCCCGGTCCTGTCATACCCCGCAGACCTGCTGCGCTCATCCGGTTGTTGAAGATGTCTATAACGTCTTTGAGAAAAAAGACAAAAATTCTTATCCCGTTTATACTCAACCCTGTTATTCCGCAGGGTTCCACTCCATTTGGCAGCCGCCTAAGATAGCTTAGTTTCCGGGCTTGCCAGCCCGAAGTGTGTCTTGTCGGAACCGTCCGGTTTCGGGAAGTTCCCCTGTTTTTTATTCAGATTAAGACGAATTACTGCCTTGCCGACAGGCATCGCCGGTTTGATTCCGTTCCCCGCATGCAAGCATGCCCTGGGACGCAAACCCACTGAACGCCAGTAGTTTAATTTAAACATCATGAAACAGTTCATCTTTGGCATCATCGCCCTATCCGCTGCGGTTTTTACCGCGTGCAACCCCACAACAGAAAAGCAAAGCGGTTTATCCGCGCTATATACCCACTATCAGGAATTGACCTCCGCCCTGGCTAACGACCACTCCAGAGAGGCAGCCCGCGCGGCGGAAGCCATTCTGTCGGTGCTCCCTGAAATCCAGGAGCCGGACATTCCCTCCCGTATCCGGGAGGACGCGCAACAGATCGCGGCCCATGCCGGCAACATGGACCTGCAGCGCAGACACCTGGTTTCACTGAGTGAAGACATCTATTCGACCGTAAAGCGGTTCGGAACCGATCAACCCCTGTATAAAATCTACTGCTCGATGTATAACGGCGACCAGGGCGCTTATTGGATCAGCCACAGCAAAGAAATCAGCAATCCCTTCCACGGGGCGGACATGCTGCGCTGCGGAGAGATCCAAGAAGAGTTGACTTCGGCGAACTGACGGCTTAATCGGTCTGAATATGCTTAATACAGTTATTCGCTATTTCCTGAATAACCGGCTCATCACCCTTTTGCTGCTGGCGGTGGTCCTGGTCTGGGGGATGGCTACGGCTCCCTTTAACTGGCACGGCGGCGCGCTGCCCGGTGATCCCGTACCCGTGGACGCCATTCCCAACCTGGGGGAAAATCAGCAGATCGTGGCCACCGAATGGATGGGAAGATCGCCCAAGGACATTCAGGAACAGATCACGTATCCTTTAACGACCGCCCTGCTGGGGATTCCGGGCGTGCAGACCATCCGCAGCAGCTCCATGTTCGGCATGTCATTCCTTTACATCATTTTTGAGGAAGACGTCGAATTTTATTGGAGTCGTTCGCGCATTCTGGAAAAGCTGAACTCCCTGCCTGCCGGCACCCTGCCCGCCGGTGTGACGCCCACCCTGGGGCCGGATGCAACGGCGCTGGGCCAGGTCTTCTGGTATACCCTGGAAGGGCGGAACCCGGAAACCGGGAAACCCGCGGGCGGCTGGGATCCCGCGGAGCTTCGGACCATTCAGGATTTTTACGTCCGGTACAGCCTTGCCGCATCCGAAGGCGTTGCCGAGGTCGCGTCCATCGGCGGCTTTGTAAAGGAATATCAGGTCGATGTGAATCCCGAGGCCATGCGTGCCTACGGGGTATCGATCATGGATGTCATGGACGCGATCCAGAACAGCAACCTCGATATCGGCGCGGAAACCATTGAAATCAACCAGGCCGAATACCTGGTGCGCGGATTGGGCTACCTCAAGCGTGTTCAGGACCTGGAGGATGCCGTGATTACCGTGCGCGATCAGGTCCCGGTAAAGATCAAAGACGTCGCCTTTGTAACCATTGGCCCCTCCACCCGGCGCGGCGGCCTCGATAAGGAAGGCGTGGAGGCGGTAGGAGGCGTGGTGGTTGCCCGTCACGGAGCAAATCCCATGGAGGTCATCAACAAGGTCAAGGCCTCGATCCGGGAAATGGAAGCGGGGCTTCCGCAGAAGACCTTGGCGGACGGTACCGTCTCTAAAGTCACCGTGGTTCCCTTCTACGATCGCTCGGGGCTGATTCAGGAAACCATCGGAACGCTTGAAAGTGCGCTGGCGCATGAGATTTTGATCTGCATCATTGTGGTCATTGTACTGGTCATCAATCTGCGCGCATCCATCCTCATTTCGAGCATTCTGCCCATCGGCGTGCTGGCAAGCTTCATCATCATGAAGCAAATGGGTGTGGAGGCAAATATCGTGGCCCTGTCGGGTATCGCCATCGCCATCGGCGTGATGGTGGACGTAGGCATTGTGCTGATCGAAAGCATTATCCGGCACATGGACGAAGAAAAAGCCCGGGGCCGGGAAAGCCGCGGAAAAGCCTTGGCGGGTCTGATCTCCAAGGCGGTGTCGGAAGTTTCGGGCGCCCTTTCCACCGCCATGCTGACCACCATCATCAGTTTCCTGCCTGTCTTCCTGATGGAAGCCCGCGAAGGGAAACTCTTCGGCCCGTTGGCCTATACCAAAACCTTCGCGATGGTATCGGCCTTTGCGCTGGGGGTGATCGTACTGCCCACCTTGGCTTATTACGTGTTTTCCATCCGGATAACCGGACCGAAAGCCCGCCGGATTGCGAATTATCTGCTGGTGCTGGCTGGCATCCTGCTCTGGATTTATTCCGGCGTGTTCCTTGCCTTTGCACTCTCGCTGATCGGGCTGAATAATTTAGTTGCCCCGCGCTGGAAAGACGACCGGCTGGCGAGCTACCTGACCGTTGGCATCGCCCTCCTGGTCGCGCTCTACTACCTTTCGGTGGAATGGCTGCCCCTTGGCACGGAAACGGGTACGCTGTTGAATGTGGTGTTTGTATTGTTGGCGATCGGGTTGATCCTGGCCGCTTTGTGGCTGCTGGTGGTTTACTACGAACAGATCCTGCGATGGGCCCTTGCCAACCGCTGGAAGTTTATGATCCTTCCGATGGCCACCCTCCTGCTTGGGCTACTGGCCTGGATGGGGGTTGAAAAGAGCTTCGGCTTCCTGGCGGACGGCATGGAAAAAGCGGGCTGGAAATCGTTCCGCGAAACCGTCTTCTGGAAAGGTTCCACCAAAACGTTTCCGGGAATGGGCGAAGAGTTTATGCCCAGTCTCAACGAAGGATCGTTTCTTTTGATGCCAACCAGCATGCCGCATACCGGCATCGAAAAAAACCTGGAACTCATCAAGACACTCGACCGGCGCATTCAGCATATTCCCGAGGTGGAGCTGACCGTGGGAAAATGGGGTCGGGTGAATTCGGCCCTGGATCCGGCGCCCGTTCAGATGTTTGAAAATACGATCAATTACATTCCGGAGTATTACCTGGACGCGGACGGCCGGCGCGAACGCTTCAAAGTGAACCGGGCGGGTGAATTCTTGCTGAAAGGGGGTGGAACCTATTCGGTTTCGGACGGATTCCGGCCCATTCCCCGCGATAGCCTGATTGAAGACCGCAAGGGCAAATACTTCCGCCGCTGGCGCCCGGAGATCAGGAACGCGGACGACATTTGGCAGGAGATCGTGAATGTTTCGCACCTGCCGGGGCTGACTTCGGCGCCCAAACTGCAGCCCATTGAAGCCCGTCTGGTGATGCTGTCCACCGGCATGCGGGCTCCCATGGGGCTGAAGGTGTCGGGTCCGGATCTCGAATCGATCGAGGAAGCGGGAAAGGCCCTGGAGGCCGCGTTGAAAGAGGTGCCCTCCATCATGCCTTCCACCGTGTTTTACGATCGGGCCGTGGGCGCCCCGTACATCGAAATCCACCTGAACCGCGGTAAAATGGCGCGTTATGGCATTACCGTGGCCGAGCTTCAGGAAGTGATCGGCGCTGCAGTGGGCGGAATGACACTAACAACCACCGTAGAAAACCGCGAGCGCTTTCCGGTCCGCTTGCGTTACCCGCGCGAGCTTCGGAACGATCCGGAAGCGTTGAAACGGATTATCATTCCCACTGCCACCGGCGCACAGATTCCCTTGGGGGATGTGGTGGATATCGAATATGCCAAAGGCGCGCAGATGATCCAGAGCGAAAACACATTCCTCCTGGGGTACGTGATCTTTGACAAGGTGGGAGATAAAGCGGAAGTGGACGTGGTTCACGAGGCCGGCGAGCTGCTGAAACGGAAACTGGCTTCGGGTGAACTTACCCTCCCCAAGGGCGTCACCTACCGCTTTGCCGGAAATTACGAGCAACAGGAGCGGGCGGAAAAGCGGCTGATGCTTATTATCCCGCTGAGCTTGCTGGCCATCTTGATCATTCTCTATTTCCAGTTCCGGACCGTGACTGCCTCGCTGATCCATTTTTCCGGTGTCTTTGTGGCGCTGGCCGGTGGCTTCATTCTATTATGGCTTTACGGGCAGCCCTGGTTCATGGATTTTGCCGTGGGCGGCACCAACATGCGGGACCTGTTCCAGATGCATCGCATTAACCTCAGCATTGCGGTCTGGGTCGGTTTCATCGCCCTGTTCGGGCTGGCCACCAGCGACGGCGTCCTGATGGGGACTTACATTCACGACACATTTCAAGCACGTAACCCGCGCACGAAGGACGAAATCCGCGAAGCGGTGGTATATGCGGGGCTGAAACGGGTCCGGCCGGCTGCGATGACCACGGCCACGGCGCTCATCGCGCTGCTGCCTGTGCTGACTTCCACCGGGAAGGGTGCCGAGATCATGGTCCCGATGGCGATTCCAACCTTTGGCGGCATGCTGATCCAGTCCATGACCATGTTCGTGGTTCCTGTTTTCCAGTGCTGGTGGCGGGAGGCGGCCTCCCGGCGCGCCACCGGTCCGGATTCGGCC
>JAJUHF010000087.1 GCA_029268045.1 Anseongella ginsenosidimutans | reverse complement strand
TTATTTCCTCCAGCAGGTCACACAGCGCCGCGAAGCTTTCCCTGGAATGGATCACCACGGGAAGATCCCGGCTAATCGCCCAACCCACCTGGATGCGGAAGGCTTCTTCCTGTTCGGCCCGGAAGGTCTTGTCCCAGTAAAGATCCATTCCGATCTCCCCGATGGCCACGCAGCCCGATTCATCGATCGCGCGCTCAATTTCCCGGAGATCCTCCCGGAAACCGGCGCCTACCGAACACGGATGCAGCCCAAGCATGGGAAAACAATGATCCGGGTAGTCCCGGCAGAGGGCCAGCAGCGGTTGAACGGAACCGGGGTCAATATTGGGGAGGAACAAGCGGCTCACCCCCCCTTTAATCGCACGTTCCATCACCTCCGCCCGGTCACCATCGAACGCCGGAAGGTACAGATGGGTATGCGTGTCGGTCAGCAAATTACTTCTTGGGTTTTATTTCTACCAGTTCTACTTCAAATACCAGCGGACTGTTGGAAGGAATGGGACCGCTTCCAAACTCGCCGTACCCGTAAGCGGAAGGAATGATCAGAATACCTTTTTCACCTTCCCGGAACAAGGGGATACCTTCGTACCAGCCGTCGATGACCGTGCCTTTCATCAGCGGGAACGAAATAGGCTCCCCGCGATCGTAGGAAGAATCGAATTTGGTACCATCCAGCAGCGTACCGGTATAATGCACTACTACCGTATCGCCGGTATTCGGCCGGGGTCCATCGGTTTCTTTGGATACCTGATACTGAATACCCGAAGGAGTTTTCTTAACCTCCAGACCGTGGGCTTCAATGTATTGGTTGATGGTATCGGCTTCCAGACCGGTCTGCTTGTCGCGCTTCTCCTTCAGTTCCTGCTCAATTTCCTCCTTCGTTTTTACTTCCTCCACTTTCACCACCATGGTCACGTCGCTTCCCGGACGGATAAACGGCGGGCGGGGCGGTTTGGTCATCCCTGGGGTAAACGTGGTATCGGCACTGAAAAGCGAATCGGATTTCATGTGAAAGGTGGCGCTGTCGTTGAGGGTCATCATTTTCAGCGCGTGATACAGGTATTCAAAAGTAGGGGCTCCCTGAAAGCTCATGGAATCGATCAAGGCCTCGAACGGGGTTCCCCGGTCGTAGGACGACTGCAGAATGGAGTCATCCTCCGTTTTGTACACCAGGTGGAACTTCACATAATCCCCCTCGTTGATCGCCTTCCCGTTGTTTTTTGTATGTATGGTAAAGTTCATCCCGTCGTCGGTTGAACCTGATTTTCCACATCCCACCATGACGGATCCTGCCGCCAGAAGTATACACGTAATTTTAGTGTTCATATTACTGATTCAATAATTCTTTATATTCTTCTAAAACTTGTTTGAATTTTGTGACTACCTTTTCCAGAGGGTCCTTCGATTGCCCTCCGGCGGCGTTCCGGTGTCCGCCCCCTTCAAAATATCTTTTTGCTATCTCATTGGCAGGAAATTCACCTTTTGAACGGAAGGATAATTTCACCACGTCAGAACGGTCAATAATTAACGCTGCGAATTTAATGTTATAAATTGACAATGCATAGTTTACAATTCCTTCGGTATCACCGGTTGATACCTGAAAACGTTCCAGTTCCTGCCTCGAGATTGCGATGAACCCGGTGCGGTATTCGTGCAGGACTTCGAGCTTTTCCGAGAGGCAGTAACCCAGGAAACGCAGCCGGGTTTCGGAAGAGGTATCGTAGATCAGTTCATGGATCCTGGAATTTTCCGCACCTGCGTCAATGAGCCGGGCAATGATTCGGTGGACAGAAGCCGTGGTGGAAGGGAAACGGAACGAACCGGTATCGGTCATGATGCCCGTATATATACAGGTTGAAATGGCCTTGTCGATCAGCTCGCCATCGCCCAGCCCGGTGATGAATTCATATACCAGTTCGGCCGTCGCGCAGGCCTGCGCGTTCCAAAGCCGGTATTGGTCGAAGTTCTCTGGATCCAGGTGGTGATCGATCAGCACCCGGGGAGCCTCCGCGTTCCGGACGTGCTTCCCCAATTCATTGATGCGTTTTAAATTATTGAAGTCGAGGCAGAAAATCAGTTCCGCCTCGGCAATCAGCTTCTCCGCCTGCTGTTCATTCCCGGGGTAAACCAACACCTCGGCGTTTCCGGGCAGCCAGTGCAAAAAATACGGATAATCGCTCGGGGTGATCACATGAACCGTATGGCCTTTTTTCAGCAGGTAATGATACAAAGCAAGCGAAGATCCCATGGCATCCCCGTCCGGCTTGTGATGGGTGGTGATCACGATCCGCCGGTGTTTCCTGAGCACAGGTTTCAACAAGGTGTAGGATTCCATATTAAAAAATTCTTGCGAAGTTATTAAAATCACCGGAATAAACACGCATAAGCTTATCTTTGCAGCATGACAACAAACAGGACCTTTACGATGATCAAACCCGATGCCGTAAAAGCCGGGTACATGGGAGCCATTCTGAACGACATTATTCAGGCAGGCTTCTCCGTGGTTGCTTTAAAATACACACGCCTTACCCCGGAGATCGCCGGAAAATTTTACGCGGTACACAAGGAACGCCCCTTTTATGCCGACCTGGTCCGGTTCATGTCCTCCGGCCCCATCCTCGCGGCGATCCTGGAAAAGGAAAACGCGGTAGCCGAGTACAGGAAGCTGATCGGCGCCACCGATCCCCAAAAAGCCGAAGAAGGCACCATCCGCCGCAAATACGCAAGCTCCATTCAGGAAAACGCGGTACACGGCGCGGATTCGGATGAAAACGCGCAGATCGAAGGCAGTTTCTTCTTTTCTGAGTTCGAACGGGTTTCCTAAGCGGAGCTTCCTTCCGCTTGTATCTGCGGCATAACCGCTTCAGAGAAAGACCACTTCCCGGATAACTTCCGAACCGGCCCGGGCATTCAACAGATCGATGATCTTTTGCCTGGCCATCTGCAATTCGTTCCGCAGGACCGACGAACTAAGCTTAAGAAAAAGCTTCTGATCCCTGATATACAGTTCCGTCGTCCGGCTGGCAATGGTTTTGCCCATGATCTCTTCCCAATGGGCCACAATGGCGGTTTCCTGAAACTTCCCTTTAATGCGGTAAGTTTCCAGCAGGAGGTCGATCGCTTCCTTCAAACTATGTTCATTCCCCTTCTTCATCTTTTTCTACCCTTCCTTTCTCGATCCGGAAAATGGTGGCCGGCACGCCTATTTCACCAAACAGTACCTTCAGGCGCGAGGGATCCGTATCGGTTAGAAAAAGCTGACCAAAATCATCCTTCACCACCATTTCCATCAAATGCTTGATCCGAAGACCATCCAATTTGTCGAAAATATCGTCCAGCAGCAACAGCGGCTTGAACCCCTTTTTCTCAAACAGATAACTGTACTGCCCCAGTTTCAACGCGATCAGAAACGATTTCTGCTGCCCCTGCGAGCCAAACTTCTTTAAGGGATGACCTTCGATGCTGAACACCAGATCATCCCGGTGAATCCCAAACGTGGTCCGCTGCAGGTAATGATCCCGCTCCCGGGCCCGGATCAGCCCCTCGGTAAATCCGGTTTCATGCAAGCCCGACTCGTAGGTCATTGAAATTTTTTCGGCATCCGAGGAGATGAATTCATAGTGCCCATGAAACAGGCTGGTAAACTGATCCAGGAATTCACGGCGTTTCCGATAGATGACTTCACCGTACCGGATCAGCTGCTCATCGAATACCTCCAGCAGGTCGGGATCCGGATGGCCGTTGCTTTTCCGCAGCAGCGCGTTCCGGCCCGAAAGGCCTTTATTATACTGGATAAGTGTATCCAGATAGCCGTTATCGGTTTGCGAGATCACGTTGTCCACGAATTTCCGCCGCTCTTCGCTGCCCCCGGTAATCAGCTCGCCGTCGTTGGGCGAGATCATCACCAGCGGAAACAACCCGATGTGGTCGGCCAGTCGCTGGTATTCTTTTTTATTGCGCTTAAACTGCTTCTTCTGATTCCTTTTCAGCCCGCAATAGACCGTTTCCTTTTCCCCGTTCCGTTGAAAGGTTCCCTGCACGACAAAAAGATCCTGGCCGTATCGGATCTGCTGGCTGTCAATGGGATTGAAAAAGCTCTTGCAAAGGCAGAGGTAATGGATCGCGTCCAAAAGATTGGTCTTTCCAGCCCCGTTGTTCCCCGCAAAACAATTCACGGCACGGGAAAACTCCAGTTCAGCATCGGGGTAATTTTTAAAATTGAGCAGTTGGAGCTTTTCCAGATACATTGTTCAAAGTTGGGAAAAATTGCTTGATACTAACAAGTAAAACTGTATTTTTGCACCTTAATTTAGTAAAATAGGAATGTCCAAGACAACAACCAAGGGATCAGTAAGTAGCGGAATGATGCTGAGCGACCAATTTGGCAAGGCCGAAAAATTTATTGCCGAAAACCGGAAGAGTTTGCTCATCATTGCCAGTTCCGTCGTTATACTGGTGCTTTTATACATTGGTTACACGAAATTCTATCTCGCGCCCCGGGAACAGGAGGCGATAAACGATATGTTCAAGGCCCAGGAGTTCTTCCGGAACGATTCCCTGGACAAAGCGCTGAACGGCGACGGCAATTACAAAGGCTTCCTTTCCATCATCGAAGAATACGACGGCACCAAATCGGCCAATCTGGCTAATTTCTACACCGGAGTCATTTACCTGAAACAAGGCAAGTTCCAGGAAGCCATCGATCACCTGGCGCACTACAGCGCCAAGGACGAGATCACCCGCGTGGAGGCCATTGGACTGATCGGGGACGCATACAACGAACTGAAGCAATACGACAAGGCCATTAAACAGTACCGGGAAGCGGCCAACACGAATCCGAACAGCTTTACTTCCCCCCTTTATCTCATGAAGCTGGCACTGGTTTACGAAACGACCAATAATGCGGCCAAGGCCCTCGAAACCTACAAAAAAATAAAAGCTGAGTATTGGCAGTTTGCCCAAACTCAGAACATAGACGCATACATTTCAAAACTCGAAGTAAAAGCGCTTTCCGGGGGCGAATAAAATGTCAAGTATCTATAAAAATCTTTCGGACTTTTCCGATATCAACATCCCTTCAGCCAAGGGATACCGGTTTGGAATTGTCGTTGCGGAATGGAACCGGGAGATCACCGAAAGTCTGTACGAAGGCGCGGCCCAGACCCTGCTTTTGCACGGCGCCGAGCAATCCGCCATTACCCGCATTAATGTGCCGGGAAGTTTTGAACTGACCGCCGGCGCCGAGATGCTGGCGGCGAAAGGATCCTACGACGCGCTGATCTGCCTTGGATGCGTGATCCAGGGTGAAACCCGCCACTTCGAATTCATTTGCCAGGCGGTGGCCTCCGGATTGACCCAGTTAACCGTGAAATACGGAAAGCCCTTTGTTTTCGGGGTGCTCACGCCCGACACCATGCAACAGGCGCTTGACCGCGCGGGTGGTAAACACGGCAACAAGGGAGATGAAGCCGCCGTGACAGCCATTAAGATGGCAGCCCTTGCCCGGCAGCTGTCCTGATTTCCGAAAAATCACTATCTTCGTAAAAAAGAGATAGAATTCATGAAGAAGATCGCCTTATTTATAATCGGAATCTTTCTGGCAGGCGTCCTGTTCAGTTCCTGTGGTGCCGGAGAAAAATGCCCTACGTTCCGGAACGGAAAACTCAAACATTCCCTGAGGTAAATCCGTTATAACCCTTACAATTCTATTCCATGATCGAATTACCTGTTGTTCCGGCCGAGCCCAGAAAAAGAAAACCAGATTGGCTCCGTGTAAAATTGCCTACTGGCAAAGAATACGCACACGTACGCTCCCTTGTTGATAATTACAAGCTTCATACGATCTGTGAAAGCGGAAATTGTCCGAACATGGGCGAATGCTGGGGCGCCGGCACGGCTACGTTCATGATCCTGGGCAATATCTGCACCCGCTCCTGTTCTTTCTGTGCGGTGGCGACCGGACGGCCGCTGGCCGTGGATTACGACGAGCCGGAGCGCGTGGCAACCTCGGTGCAGCTCATGGGCGTAAAGCATTGCGTCATCACCTCGGTTGACCGGGATGACCTGAAGGACGGCGGCTCCATTATCTGGGCCGAAACCATCAAAGCCGTCCGGCGGAAATCTCCCGAAACGACATTGGAAACCCTGATCCCCGATTTCAAAGGCGTATGGGAAAACCTCGACCACGTACTCCGGGAGGCGCCTGAGGTGGTATCCCATAACGTGGAAACCGTCAAACGCCTTACCCGGGAAGTCCGGATCCAGGCCAAATACGATCGCAGCCTGGAATGCCTCCGAAGGATCAGCGAAGCCGGCATGCGAACCAAAACCGGGATCATGTTGGGCCTCGGGGAAACCGAAGACGAGATCCTGGAAGCGATGGACGATCTGCTGGAAGTGGGTGTCCACATTCTCACCCTGGGCCAATACCTTCAGCCAACGCAAAAGCATCACCCGGTGATTGAATACATTCACCCCGACCAGTTCGCCCGTTTGAAAGAAGCCGGTTTAAAAAAGGGATTCCGGTATGTGGAAAGCGGCCCCATGGTGCGCTCCTCCTATCATGCCGAACGTCACCTGTTCGATTGGGACGAAGCGGCGGGGTCCTGACGCAGCGTAACCCAGAAATTATTATATCCAAGCCCCACCTGGATGGCAATCAGCTGTTGCTGGATCATTTCAAGCAGTGCCAGGAAATTATATACCAGGTGCACTTTATCGCGGCTTAACAGCAGGACGTCCTCGAAACTTATCTTTTCCTTTTCCTGAAGTCGTTCGAGAATGATTTCCTTCTGTTCCCGGATCGTATAGGGATAGCGGATCACCGTATGGATCACCTCCTGACGCTCGTTCTGATACCGCTTCAGCACATTCTCATATACCTTCAGCAATTTGTAGAGGTCCAGGGTACTCAATTCTTCGCCGGGAGATGCCTGCTTGCCGATCGCTGCCAGCTCCGTGGCGATGTTCCCCCGCTTGGCTTGCTGCAGGCGTTCCTCTTCCAGTTCCTGTAAATAAGGAAGTACCGATTTGTATTTTTTGTACTCAAGCAGCATCTGGACCAGATCCTGCCGCGGGTCGATCTCGTTGCCTTCCTCATCCAGGTCGGGCCGGGGAAGCAGCATTTTCGCCTTGATCCGCATGAGTGTGGCGGCCACCAGAATGAATTCACTGGCCAGCTCAATGTTCAGTGACTGCATCCGGTGGATGTATTCGAGAAACTCTCTGGTGATTTCGGCAATGGGAATGTCGTGAATATCCAGCTCATCCCGCTCGATAAAGAATAGGAGCAAATCAAAGGGGCCTTCAAACTGGGGAAGTTTTATTTCGAAGCTCAAATTTCCTATATTTAAAAAAGCATGCTCCCGGCAAATTTATGATTTATATCTTTGCAGGTGCTACAATGGTGTAAGATTTAGCAGGATAGATTTTATGTCTTCTCAAAAAGTGAATGCCGGAAAATTACTGGAACAGGTAAATTCTCCGGAAGATCTGAAAAAAATAAAGGAAACCGATCTTCCTGAACTGTGTAAGGAACTCCGGCAGTATATAATAGACATTGTCTCGGTGAACGGCGGGCACTTCGGCGCCAGCCTGGGGGTGGTGGAACTGACCGTGGCACTGCATTATGTTTTCAATACGCCCTACGACCAGCTTGTCTGGGATGTGGGCCATCAGGCATATGGACACAAGATCCTTACCGAAAGAAGGGATGTTTTCAATACCAACCGGATATACAAGGGCATCAGCGGATTTCCAAAACGATCCGAAAGCCCGTACGACACCTTTGGCGTAGGTCATTCATCCACTTCGATCTCCGCGGCCCTGGGGATGGCCGTGGCCTCTCATTACAAAAAGGAAGAGGACCGGCAGCACATTGCCGTGATCGGAGACGGGGCCCTGACGGCCGGGCTGGCCTTTGAGGCACTCAATCATGCAGGCGTGGAAGACTCCAATTTGCTGGTGATCCTCAACGACAATTGCATGTCCATTGACCCCAATGTGGGGGCGCTCAAAGAATACCTGACCGACATCGCCACCTCCCGGACCTACAATCAGCTTCGGAACGACATCTGGCGGCTGCTCGGGCCCATCAGCAAATTTGGACCCAATGCCAGGGAAATCGTAAAAAAGGTCGAAAAATCCATTAAGGGCACCCTGCTTCGGAAAAGTAACTTTTTCGAAGCCCTGAAATTCCGGTATTTCGGCCCCATTGACGGTCACGATGTAAAACATCTGGTCAAGGTACTCAAGGATCTGCAGCACATTCCCGGCCCCAAGTTGCTCCACTGCATTACGGTGAAAGGAAAAGGGTTCGCCCTGGCCGAACGGGACCAGACCAAATGGCATGCGCCGGGCTTGTTTGACAAAATCACCGGGGAGATCAAAAAGTCCTCCGTGCAGCAGCCCCAGCCTCCCAAATACCAGGAAGTCTTCGGCCATACCCTGGTAGAGCTGGCCGAAAAAAACGGGAAGATCATGGGGATTACTCCCGCCATGCCCAGCGGAAGTTCCATGAACATCCTAATGGAGGCCTTTCCCGACCGGGCGTTTGACGTGGGAATCGCCGAACAGCATGCGGTAACCTTTTCAGCCGGTCTGGCTACCCAGGGACTGGTGCCATTCTGCAATATCTATTCCACCTTTATGCAGCGCGCCTACGATCAGGTAATCCACGACGTGGCCATTCAGAACCTAAAGGTAATTTTCTGTCTGGACCGGGCGGGTATAGCTGGGGCGGATGGCGCCACCCATCACGGGGCATACGACCTGGCTTATATGCGCTGCATTCCGAATATGACGGTATCGGCGCCCATGAATGAAGAAGAGCTGCGCAACCTCATGTATACGGCCCAACTGGAGGAAACCACCGGCCCCTTCGTCATCCGGTATCCGCGGGGCCGGGGAGTCATGGTAGACTGGCAGAAGCCCTTGAAAAGCATTCCCATTGGAAAAGGGCGGAAAATCTCCGCGGGGGAAGAAGTGGCCATCCTCTCCATCGGACACGTGGGCAATCTGGTAATGAAAGCCACCGAGGCCTTGGAGCAGGAGGGAATCCGTCCGGCGCACTACGACCTGCGCTTTGTGAAGCCGATCGACGAGGAGTTACTGCATGAAGTATTCAAGGAATTCAAGAAAGTCATTACCGTAGAGGACGGGTGCATCATGGGAGGCATGGGAAGCGCGGTACTGGAGTTTATGGCCGATCACGGCTACCAGGCACGGGTGCATCGTCTTGGAATACCCGATAAAGTAGTTGAACACGGAGAACAGGCCGAATTGTATGAAGAATGTGGCTACGATCCGGCCAGCATCGTAAAGACGGTCAAAGCCCTCTTTGCCGGATCCACCGTTTCGAAGCGCCTGATCGCCTCCTGATCACGCCTTTAAAAATCCTGATAGATATTCCGGAAGGAACTGCTCAACCCGAAGCTGAACCAGGACTGGGTCTGTCCGGATTCGCGCCGGACGGTTAGTCCCGTTTGCAAGCGCAGGTTGTTCTTCGGATTCAATAAATACCCCACCTGCAGATTACCATAATACAGATTGGTCTTCAATCCCTGCAGCGTATGGTTTCCGTAATCCCGCACCCGGGTCTGGTAGGATTTGTAAATATCCTTACCGTAGTTGAGGCTATCGGCCGGATCCAGCCCGTACCGGCTAAACACCAATTGCCCGCGGAATCGCCAGCGATCCAGATTATAGGAAGCCACCGATAGCAATTCCCTGAAATTGGCCCCTTGCGGATGGGCCAAGGGCTGATTATAATGTCCGTAATTGATCAGCGGATCGCTTTGCGAGTACATGTACGGCCGCACCGTATTGAACTCGAGCAGCCAGTTCAAATCCTTCACCCGAAACAGGTCGAATGCCTTGAAGCCAAGCTGGATCCCGTACTTGTTAGCCCACCAGCCTTCGCCGCCGAATACTTCGTCAAATTTGAATTCATCAAGCGCGAGTTGGCCGTAAAACGCCGCCTTATCGAAGGGTTCTACCTTCGCATTGATGCCGATCAGCACGTTATCGGGTGAATTCCCCCCGGCAAATTCCACGGGGCGGAAAAATATGATCGGATTCAGGTACTTCACATCAAAGCCGCGCTTGCCCGTCGAGTCGGCATTCTGCCAGATAATGGATTCGAACACGCCCACGCTTACCCGGTCGGAGATATTCCAGTCGAGATAGTGGATAACACCCCATTTCTTCCGGTAACCTTGTTCAAACGACACTTCCGGCGCCCGCATATCCTGGAACTGAGCCCACATGATCAGATAGCGGAGCGGGCCTACCGAGGTGGTCACTTTCAGCGACGGGTAGTTGAACGTCGCATCAGAAAGCAGTAAGGACCGGTACCCGTCTCCAATGAACTGCTTGCTGTTCCCCAACTGAAAATTGAAGTGCGAAGACGGCGTGTAGGACACGAAGCCCTGCGCATAGGCCCAGTCAAACGCTTTCCCGTCATTGAACGGTTTATATTTTCCCTGGCCGGGCAGGATGCCGTTTTCCCGGGCGAATTCATCGAGGTATTGCGGAAGGGCCGCCTGGTTTTCGTAAAAATCGGTGTAAAAATAAACATGATCCCCGATCCGGCCTTGCAGGGACAGCCCCCGCGTGTTCAGCCAGGTCGTCTTGCTTTCAGAAAAGGCCCGGCCAATCTGGAAGTCGGGGAGAAAGTCGAGGTATAAAGCATAATCCGGCTTTTCGATCTCGACCAGGTGCTCACTAAAAAGTTTTCGGTAAAGAAACGTATTCCGGTTTTTAAACAGCGGAGAAAGCGAATTCACCGGCGCTTCGCCCAGGCTATCCAATTCGTCCTGAAAATAAGAATGGATGGAACTGTGGAACTTATTCCCCAGGCTATAGATGGTTCGACCGTAGGCCGATTCACGTTCATGTGACAAAGGAAGTATCTGGGAAGAGGCAGATCGGGTAAAACAGGTCAGAATAAGGCAAAAGCACAGAAAATAGAAAAATCGCATACGTCCGGTTTTCCTTAGTTATTCAATAACTCTTCCACAAAGGACTTCCTGGCCGGCGTATCTTCGTATTCTGCTTTTCTCAACTGTGCGATCGTAGGCAGATCCAATGCTTTCCGGGCTTTTTTCCTCAGGTGCATATCGTAAAGCCACAGTCCGGTATTCAGGGATTGCGCCAACCCCAGCAGCACAATCATCAGCTCCAGCGAGCC
>JAJUHF010000086.1 GCA_029268045.1 Anseongella ginsenosidimutans | reverse complement strand
GGGGCTTGCCTTCGGAACCGCCACCGTGATGGCTACCTGGGTAACCTCCAACACCACCATGCTGGCGCCTCAGTTTGCGCTGGAATTGGGCGTCTGGGGAATGCTGGCCTACTCCACCGGTGCGCTGGGGCTGCTTCTTTTTGCCCCGCTTGCCAAGCGGATCCGGGCGCTTATGCCCAGCGGTTACACCAGCGGAGATTTTGTGCGCCTGCGTTACGGGAAGCCTGCCTGGACCCTTTTTCTGGTAATCAGCATCTTTTACGGCTTTTTCTGGCTCATCAGCATGGGCATGGCCGGGGGGATCCTGATGAACGCGATTGCCGGGATACCCTATGAAATAGGAACCGCGGTAATCCTGGGGGTATGCGTAACCTATACCCTGTTTGGGGGGCTTTATGCGGTGATCGGTACCGATTACATTCAAACCATTCTGATCATGATCGGGGTGGTGATTATCGGGGTGGCCGTATTTCAGGCGGTGGACATGGACCGGATTTACTCCAATCTGCGTACCGAACGTCCCATGTTGCTGAACGCCCTGATGCCCGCGGCTTTGATGGCGGTATTCAATAACCTGCTGTTTGGGTTGGGGGAGGTTTTCCACAGCAACGTTTGGTGGAGCCGCGCCTTCGCGATGCGGAACAAAGTTGGGAAGAAGGCTTACCTGTTGGCCGGTTTTTCCTGGCTGCCCATTCCCGTGGCAGCCGGTTTCATCGCCCTGGCGAGCGGATCGCTGGGCATCAACATCACCAGTCCGGATATGGTTGGCCCGCTGGTGGCGGCCAACGTCCTGGGGAAGGCCGGAGCCGTGGTGGTGTTTATGGTGTTTTTCTGTTCCCTGGCATCGAGCTTGGACAGTCTCCTGGCATCTACCGCCGACCTGATTACGGAAGATATCTACCGGAAAATGATCAATCCATCCGCCTCCGGACGGAAACTGCGGAAAATATCCTCCGGGATCGTCATCGGATTGGGCGTGGTCGCACTGCTTGTTTGTCTTCCGCGGATCGGGACGCTGGCCACGGTGCTCTTTTTTGCCGGCCCCCTGGTTGGAAGCACCATCTGGCCCATTGCAACCGGGCTGTACTGGCAAAAGGCCAATGCCCGAGGAGCCATACTTGGAATGGTATTGGGTACGGCGGCCGGGCTGGTTGCGTATTTTCAGCTGGGCTGGTATACGGGCGCGCTGGTAGGTGCCACGGTTTCCATGCTGGTGGTGGTGGTCTGCAGTTATGCATTCCCTGCAAAGTTCAATTGGAGTACCCTGAATGAAACGCACGAGGAAGACCTCGCAGCGGATAAACTCACCTGAAATTCGGAAAGGTCATGTTTTCACAAGGATTTCTCACGTTAATAATTACCCTGTCGCTGATGCTGATCGGTGCGGCGGCCGTCGCGCTGCTGGTTTTGCTGGTGCGCGATATAAAAAATAAAAAGGTATGGTGATCGAAAAATTAAGCAAGAAAGGAAAGGCGGTGGAAAGCGACCCCTTTGTTTCGGACGGACTGCATCCGGATCCCAAAAAGCTATTGAAGGCAGAGCATATCGACCTGGATATTCTGCGTCAACTGAAGGGACAATCGGTGCTTTCCGTCAAACAGTTTGACAAAGAATTGGTGATCGAGCTGTGCAAATTCGCTGCCCTGCTTGAAACGACGGAAATTGGAAAAAGCCATCCACTGGATGGAAAAATCGTGATCACGGCGTTCTTTGAACCCAGCACCCGTACCCGGCTTTCATTCGAAAGCGCGGTCCTTCGCCTGGACGGAAAAGTGCTTAGCATCCCCGAAGGGCAATCCACGGGTGTTGCAAAAGGCGAATCGCTGTCCGATATCGGCGAAATGTTCAACGCCTACGGCGACGTGGTGGTCATGCGGCATACCGAGACCGCTGCCGTGGAGGAAGTCATGAAGAACCTGCGCATTCCGCTGGTCAATGCAGGGAACGGTTCCGGGGAGCACCCGACCCAGGCGCTGGCGGATTGGTTCGCCATCCTGAAATGGAAACCCAAGCTGAAGGAAAAGCGCAGCCGGAAACAGGATCAAATCCACCTGGGAATCCTGGGAACACCCGGCAGCATGCGCGCGGTAAAATCCTTCCTTCAGATGTCTTTGCTGTTCCGGGAGAATATCAAGTGCATCTCCATTGTATCGGAACTTGCCAATCCGCTGGGCGAGGAGCTTGAACAGCAGCTCAACGAATCGGGTTTGGATTTTCACATCACCAACGACATCAACGAGGTGATCAGCGATCTCGATGTGATCTACATGAACTCCATTGCGTTTTTGGGCGATAGTTACAAATCACTCGATTCCCGGTTTAAGCTGAATCAGGCCTCGGAAATGAAGGACGATGCGGTGGTATTGCATCCGCTTGCCCGTCTGGATGAACTGGACCCCAATCTGGACGGAACCCATCATAACCTGTATTTTACCCAGGCCCATGGCGCGGTCTTCATGCGTCAGGCACTGTTTATATCCATTCTGAATCGCTTTGACCGGCTGCAAAGCGATCAGTTCACCGAGAAAAGCCGCAGCCGCGAAAAATAAAGAGACTACCTGATACGATAATTATGTGTGGAATAACCGGATTTTGGAAAGCCGAAGGATTGAGCGACAATGCCAGGCCCGTATTGGAGAAAATGATGCAAACACTGCACCATCGGGGACCGGATGGTTGCGGATACCATGTGGACAGGGAGAACGGGCTGGCCATGGGTCATGGCCGGTTAGCCATCATTGATCTTCATACCGGAAGCCAGCCGCTGTACAATCGGGATAAAACCCGTGTACTCACGGTAAACGGCGAGTTTTACGATTACAAACGCATCCGGACGCGCCTTCGCTTACAGGAGGGCGCCCGTTTTCAAACGAAATCAGATAGCGAAATTGCCTTGCCTCTCTACGAGCGGTATGGGCTGGACTTTGTCTCTCACCTCCGTGGAGAGTTCGCCTTTGTCCTTTACGATCAGGATACCGATCGGCTCGTCCTGGTACGGGACCGCTTCGGAGTGAAACCCCTGTTTTACCATGTGGCTCCCCGTGCCGTATTCTGGGGCTCGGAGATAAAATCGCTGCTTGCGCACCCGGAGGTACCTCGGGGTTTTTCCACGGAAGGGGTATTGCACCAACTGATGCATACCATGGTCCCTGGAACCAGCGCGTTTGAATCGATTTACGCCCTTAAGCCAGGCCACATGCTGCTGATCAGCCGCAAAAATGGGCAGTTTGAGGTCCGGGAACATAAATACTGGGACATGGATTTCCCGGAAGAGGACCAGCGCGACAGCAGCCGCACAGCCGAATACCACATCGGGCAAACCCGGGAAGCATTGACCGATGCGGTAAAACAGCGCTTGGAAGCCGATGTGCCGGTGGGATGCTATTTATCGGGTGGTATCGACAGTTGCTCCATGCTGGGCATGTCTGCGGCCATGCAACAATCGCCCGTCAAGGCGTTTACGATCAGCTTTGACAACAAGGATTATGACGAAGCACATATCGCCAGGGAAATGGCTGAAAAAGTAGGGGCGGACCAGGAACAGATCAGTTTGTCGGCAAGCGAGCTGTATGGCGACAATTATGTCAAAACGCTATGGCATTCCGAGCGGACCTTTTACAATACACTGGGCGTGGCCAAATTCTGCATGAGCCGCCGGGTGAACGAATGCGGATACCGGGTGGTGGTCACCGGCGAAGGTTCCGACGAGCTGTTCGGCGGCTACCCGGCCTTTAAACGGGACATGCTGCGGCATGGACTTCAGGACGGGCACGATCCCGAAGAAGTCGCGTCCTATCAAAAGCTGATGGAAGAAACCAACAAACTGTTCCGGGGCGCGATCCTTTCGGAAGATCCGGTCAGCCATCCGGCCATGGACCGCTTGGTCGGCTTCACCCCATCCTGGATCCAGCCCTGGATTCAGACACTGGAACTAGCCAGGCCCCTCCTGCACGACGATCTGCTTGCGGACCTGAACGGTTACGACCCCATCGAAGCCATTGCCGCTTCAATCGATAAAAGTCAGTTGGACCGTCGCCACGCCCTGGATAAAGCGCAATATACCTGGAGCAAGACCATGCTGGAGTGCCAGATCCTCAATTGGGGCGGAGACCGGGTGGACATGGCGCATTCCATGGAATCCCGTCCGGCTTTCCTGGATCATCACGTGGCCGCCATGGCCGTGCAGATCCCTCCGCACTACCGGATTCACGGAAATATTGAAAAATGGGTATTGCGGGAAGCCATGCAGAAAATTCTGCCGGAGGTGCTGTATAAGCGGGAGAAGTTTGCGTTTATGGCCCCTCCCAGCCATACCGACACCAAAAAGCAGGAAAGCCTGCGAAGGCTGATGGATGAGTACATGAATCCGGAAGCTGTAAGGAACGTGGGTCTATTCGATCCGGTCCGGCTGCAGGAATTTCTGGATCAATACCGGATGGATAAGGACCCGGTATCGCTTACGCGGAAAGATGCCCTGATGAATCATTTGCTGGGCTTGCACATCCTTTGGCATCAGTTCATCCGCTAACACGGCCTTTCGGGGTGAACCGCACCCGGAAAGCATGCCGGTCGGGACTTTCAAAACGATAATCGATTTTCAGTTCCAGCAATCGGCAAATCCGTTTCACGATCGCCAGGCCCAATCCCGTGCTCTCGGACTTGTCCGACTGCCGGTAGAACCGTTCAAAGATCCGATCGGGTTTTAAGGCGCCGGACGAACCGGTATTGGTGATCCGGAAGTAATCCCCGCCCAACTCCAAATCGATCCGCCCACCGGGCACATTGTGTTTCAATGCATTGCTGAACAGGTTTACGACAAGCGATCGCAACAGCAATCGGTTCGACAGCAACTCAGGACGGGCAGACAGCGCGGTTTCCAGGGAAATCCCCAGTACCTCGAGCTGTTCTCCGAAGTCGGCACAGATTTCCCGGAGGAAGTCATTCATGTCCACGGTTTCCCGTGAATCGAAGCGGTTGCTCTCGATCCGGGACAGCAGCAGGAGATCCCGGTTCAGCTTGGTCAGATGACGGATATTATCGTCGATGCGGGTCAGTACGGCGGCTTGTCTGGCGGAAAGCTTGTCGTCCTGGGCGGCCAGTTCCACCTGATTCTGAATGGCTGTTAGGGAATTGCGTGTCTCGTGGGCGGCGTTCTCGGTAAATTCCTTCTGCGCCGTAAAAATGTGCACGTTGGTATCGATGAGTTTCTGTATGGAATCGTGCAAGCTGTTGAATTCCAGAACCGGCGATTTTTCCATGCGGACCGCTTGACCCTTATCCAATCTGAAAGCCTGCAGCTGGCTGAGCAATCCATAGAAGGGCTTCCATATTTTTTTCGAAAAATAGCTGTTCACCCATACGGTGGCCGCCAGCAGGCAAAGAAACAGGATGGCCTGGACTAGCACGATCCCCCGGATCAGATCCGAGGTTTCCAGAAGGGCATGATGTACCTGGATACACATCGGAACCCCCTGGACCTGCATGCCTGAGGACAGGATCCGGGCGGTTTCCTGCTGTCCGCTCACGGGATTTACGATGTTCCCATAGTAAATCGAGTCCTTCCCGATTCCGTGGGCGGAGAGGGGAGTCAGCGAGATATTCAATCCCAGATGGCCCGCAAGCTCATTAAACCGGGCGATTTCCCCGGGCTCAAGCTGATTCCGCAGGATACCCTGCTCGATCAGTTCCTTCTGATACCGCAGCGACTCGTCCACATCGTGGATCCACAGCCGTTGCACCAGCAGGTAGAAAACCGGGACACTCAGGCCGAAGGTAATCCCACAACAGATGAGATACAATTGCAAGGTTTTATAGGATAGTTTCATCGGGAACCGGTCCTCTCGGCATAAAAAAGGGAAACGACCGGTACGGTGTTTCCCCGAGTAGCGGGGAGCAGAATCGAACTGCCGACCTCAGGGTTATGAATCCTGCGCTCTAACCATCTGAGCTACCCCGCCATTTTCTGAAAAGGTTTGCAAATATAAAAGAAATTACCTTTCTTTAGAAGTGCACGACATAAATGTTTTAAATCAATTGGGGATGCGTGGTAAAAAGAAGTTTAAGTTGGAGTTCGAATTAAGGTCATCACCCAAGATACTATTCAGTTTTTTAAGTAGCCCGAACGGGTTGGCGCAATGGTTCGCCGACGATGTGGTTGTTCAACCGGACGATTACTTCATCTTCAAATGGGACAATGAAATTCAACGGGCCAAGCTGGTAAGCGTGAAGGAAAACAAATCAATCAAGTTCCAGTGGGAAGAAGACGAACCGGATTGTTATTTCGAGATGGAAGTGCTTCAGGACGAATTGACCGGTGACGTAGCCCTTGCGATTACCGATTTTGGTCCGGAAGACGAAACCGACGAACGTTCCCGTATCTGGGAAAGCCAGGTGGAAACACTTATCCGTGTCCTGGGCGCCTGATACCCCCTTTGGGCGCGGGTTTATTTAAATTCGTTGACCAATCAATCCCTGTTAAATCCTATTTTTGCGGTAAATATGGTGGCATTCATAAGGATCGCGTGAAAAAACTCCATTTTTTTATCATCAAAGCCTACCTGAGGCCTTTCGTGACCACGTTCCTGATCGTGCTCTTTATTCTCATGATGCTCTTTCTTTTCAAGTACATCGATGAGTTTGTGGGCAAAGGGGTGGATTGGTTTACGGTGGCGGAGTTGATCTTCTACGCCAACGCAAGTAACGTGCCGCTGGCCCTGCCGCTGGCCATTCTGCTTTCCTCCATCATGACTTTTGGCGCCATGGGCGAGAATTACGAGTTGGTGGCCATCAAGGCTTCCGGTGTCTCGCTGACCCGGGCCATGCTGCCCTTGCTGGTGATCATGGCCGTACTCTGCCTGACCACTTTTTATTTCGCCAATATTGTAATCCCCCAGGCGAACCTGAAGATCGCCAGTACGATTTATGAATTCCGCCAGACCAAGCCTTCATTTCTCATCAAGGAAGGCGTGTTTTACGACGGCATCGATGGCTATTCCATTAAAGTGGAGAAAAAAGACGAGCAAACGCAGACACTTTACGGGATCATCCTCTACGATCATACGAAGGGAAACGGGAATACAACCGTGCTTCGTGCCGAAGAAGGAGAGATGTACAAGTCGTCCGATGAACAATATCTCATTCTGAAACTGAAGCACGGTGTGCGCTACGAAGAGATGCGGGGCGAACGGAATAGAAATCAACGGGAGCGCCTGGTGCGTGTGCAATTTGAGGAACACGAGCAGAAATTTCTCCTGACTGGCTTCAGCGTTGCCGATATCGACGAAGATCTTTTCAAGAATAACTATCAGATGCAGAATATCCGGCAACTGGCCTACAGCGCGGATTCCCTGAACACAAGACGGCTGCAGGAACTGGATCGCCTGGCAAAAGACATCGCTCCGTATTACATTTACAGCAGAGACAGCCTGTTCCACAAATACGAACCGCTGGATATCCATTTTGAAGAGGCGGATTTCCTGATGAATATTGATGAAAATGACCGGGAGTTGGTCTTGCATTCGGCGCTTGGCTACATGCGGAATGTGAAGTCCAATACCGCGCCCGCCGCCACCCGGAATGCCGACGAATATAAAATCGTCAAAAGGCACTGGGTGGAATACCACCGCAAGTTCACGCTTTCGGTGGCTTGCTTTGTGCTTTTCTTTATCGGGGCGCCCCTGGGGGCGATTATCCGGAAAGGAGGCCTCGGCCTGCCGGTGGTGGTAGCCATCGTGTTCTTCCTTGTTTTTCACATTACTTCCACCGTAGGTGAAAAGGCGGCCCGGGAAGGGGGATGGGCGCCTTTTGCCGGCATGTGGCTGTCTACCGCGATCCTGGTTCCGCTTGGCGTGTTCCTGACTTACAAGGCGACCTCGGATTCCGCCTTGTTCGACGTCGAAAACTACCTGCGCTTTTTCAGGCGGCTGAACCCCTGGCGGAAAAAGCAGAATATTACCAATCAAGCAGCAAAACCGCTTTAACAAAATGCCTGTTTTTGTGTTCTTAGATAGAAGGCCGGCATAAACCGGCATGTTGGAAAAACCTTATGGAGATTAAACTGGATACAATCGAAGAAGCCATTGAAGAGATCAGGGCGGGGAAGGCTGTTATCGTAGTAGATGACGAGGACCGGGAGAACGAGGGGGACTTTGTCACCGCAGCCCGGAACGCGACCCCGGAAATGATCAATTTCATGGCAACCCACGGCAGGGGACTGATCTGTGTACCCATGACCGGGGAACGGCTCGACGAACTGGACCTGGCGCCCATGGTGGGGCGGAACACTTCCAATCATGAAACCAATTTTACCGTGTCGGTGGATTTGCTCGGCTACGGCTGTACGACCGGCATTTCCGCATCGGACCGGTCCAAAACGGTGAAAGCCCTGATCAATCCCGAGATCAAACCCGAGGAGCTGGGACGCCCCGGCCATATTTTCCCGCTCCGCGCGATGGAAGGCGGCGTACTGAGGCGCTCGGGTCATACCGAAGCCACGGTTGACCTGGCCAGGCTGGCTGGATTTGAGCCGGCTGGCGTATTGGTGGAAATTATGAAGGAAGATGGGGAAATGGCGCGTTTACCGGATCTGTACAGGATTGCCAAGCGCTTCCAGCTGAAGCTCATCAGTATTCAAGATCTGATCGCCTACCGGCTACAGCATGACAGCCTGATCCGCAAGGAAGTGACCGTGCAGATGCCCACGGCCTGGGGCGAGTTTACCCTTACCGCCTTCACCCAGACCGATACCGGCGAACCCCACCTGGCCCTGACCAAAGGCAGTTGGGAAAAGGGTGAACCGGTGCTGGTACGGGTTCATTCATCCTGCGTCACAGGCGATATCTTCGGATCCTGCCGTTGCGATTGTGGACCGCAACTTCACAAAGCGATGGAAATGATCGAAAAGGAAGGCAAAGGCGTGGTCGTTTACATGCATCAGGAAGGGCGGGGAATCGGTCTGATCAACAAGCTGAAGGCCTATAATCTGCAGGAACACGGCCTCGATACAGTGGATGCCAATCTGAAACTGGGCTTTAAGATGGACCAGCGTGATTACGGGGTGGGCGCTCAGATACTCCGTTACCTTGGAATCAGCAAAATGCGGCTGATGACCAATAATCCCACCAAAAGAGCGGGTCTGATCGGGTACGGACTGGAAGTGGTGGAAAATGTTCCCATTGAAATAAGCTCAAATTCGCACAACGAATTATATCTCAAGACCAAAAGGGACAAAATGGGACACCTGATCATGCAGAATGCCGGGAGCAGTACCAAGTAAATTCCGTTGATTTAGGGGAGGGTGCTTACAGCGCGTCGGTGGAATCGGCCGGTGGACTCTCGCTGCCGGCTGGAATGCTGTCCGCTGGAAGGGATCGTCTCCTTCTGAGGATATTCTGAAAGAATTCGGCGAACGAATTGAACTCCTGGCGATAACTTAAGCCCAACCCATGCTTGTACTCGTCGCGGGCACTGATAATCCCGAAGTCACGAACGTTTGTGCGGCGGAACAGTTGTGCACGGACATTTCCGTCGCGGGAAAGCAGGTACTCGATTTCAATATCCTGGGTTATTTCATCCCGTTGATTTACCGAGGTATTTCCCATATCGCTTTCGTTCAGGAAGCTTCCATTGATGATCAGCCGGTTCTCAAAAAAACGAACGCTTGTGCTGACCTCCTGGGATTCGGTTCCCAGCCGGGAAGATATATCAAAATTGGACGAACCAGTTAATTTATTGATGAAGGAACTGAGGCCGCCCGACAGTAATTCGGTAAATGTGGCCTGCCCCGCTTCGGAGATCCCTTCCTGCAAGTTGTTATTCACAAAACTGTTCGCCAACAGCAACCAGGTGGTCTGGGTCAGCCGGTTATCTTCGTTGCTGAGGTAAGTGTAGGTATCGGATCCCACCTGCCGGTTATTCGGGAATTCGATATCAAAGGTCGCATTCTGGTTCTCCAGTGTTCCGGTCAAATTGATCCGCGTGACCACTTTTACCCGGGCATGCTGGCCCAGATTGATATTGGCGGCATCGTATAGCGGACCGACATCCACGCTATTGAGCGTGTAATCCGCGAAAATATCCAATTGCGCGTTGTACGGATCGCCCACAAAACGGATCGTGCTGTTGGGCTGAATTATGAAAACCTTGTTGAAGATGTTGTTTGCAGTGAAGACGTATTCCCCTTCGCGCACATTGTAATTTCCATAGATCTCAAACGTGCCGAACGAATTGATGGTCAGTTGCAAGGCCGCGTTCCCGCGTCCCACGATTTTGTCTCCGGCCAGTTTGTCGAATATGATCTCCACCTCGGTGCCTTCGTTCACCTCCAGACGGAAGTTGAGGGTGACCCCTTTTAATTTCAGTTTCCGCTCCACCAGTTTCTGCGCCGTGTCCCCCTTGGATACGAAATTGACAAAATCCGCTTTGCCCACCTCTTCGGGATTGTACAGCGGAAGATAAAACTTGCTGTCCGCATTGGTGGAGGCGTCGATATCAATACGCATGTTGCTGATGGGGCCATTAAATGAAAAAGTCCCGCTGGCATACATCGTGCCGTAATAATAATTGTTATCCTGTTCACCCGTGTTCAGGGCCTGAAAATTTTGTGCCAGCAGGGTAATGTTCAAGGTGGGATCGGCCAGGTTGCTGAGATCAATGTAGCCGGTGCTTACCGTGGCCTGGTTTCCGCGGACATCGTTCAGCCGGAGGCCGTTCAGGATGAGCCGCCCGCCGCTGAGTGTCACCCGGTCCGAGAAGGTATAATAGGTCTTCAGGTAATCGACCCGCAGCCCGGCATTCTCAAATTCCAGGTACGACAGGTCATTGATTACGGGATTATCCAAGGTGCCCTGGACCAATACCCGTCCCGAGAGCTGGCCTTTCAGGTCGGACACCAGGCCGCCCAGCAAGGGTTCCAGCAGAACCAGTTCCGCATTATTGAATTCCATGTCGGCAAACAGGGCGTTGTTTTCGCTCCCTGTCTGAATGTCCCCGGAGATACTGAAAGTGGGCACCATGTCTTTGAGCAGTCCCACGGAAAAGTTAACAGCTTGGCTTTCCGCATTGTAGGAAGAAGATATCAGCAGGTCACCGATGGCGGTTTCATTGAATGTGAACTCGGACACGTTGATGTTGCTTGTGACTTTCGGTTTGGATAGCACCGCACTGATGGTTGCCTCCCCGTTCATGATGCCCCCCAGCTGAAGATTATACTGGCGGGTGAGCGGGTCGAAGGTCTTGATATCCAGATCGGTGAAACTCAGGTTCAACGGCAGGCTATCGCTTCTGGAAATGGCGCCGCTCATG
>JAJUHF010000085.1 GCA_029268045.1 Anseongella ginsenosidimutans | reverse complement strand
GTAGCCCATAGGGGAATCGAACCCCTCTTTCCAGAATGAAAATCTGGCGTCCTAACCGATAGACGAATGGGCCGTTTGGCGTCCGGTCAAAAAGGCTTAAATCGCCGCTGAGCTATTCAAAACCTCGTTTGACTGGGCTGCAAAGATAGTATAAAATCGAAATCAAAAAAAATATTTTTAGAAAATAACAAAATCGGGGTTTTTGGACTTTATACTATAAATTTGGAGGCTTTAGACGTACGCCGTCGGAAACAGGAGAAAAACGAGGAAAAACGTGAGAATTGCAATAAACGGTTTCGGAAGAATTGGACGGATGGTACTCCGGGAGCTGCTGTTTCGGGAAGGAATTTCGGTCGTAGCGCTCAATGACCTGACAGACACCAAAACACTGGCGCATCTGTTCAAGTACGATTCGGTGCACGGCCGTTTTCAAGGCGAAATCGAACACGACGAAGATCATTTATTCATCCATCCCTTGGGAGCGGAAGCAGCGCCTCAGCCCATCCGGGTGTTTGCAGAGTCGGATCCGCTGAAACTTCCCTGGGGGGAACTGGAAATCGACCTGGTCATTGAGTCGACCGGGAAGTTCACCAATCCAGACGATGCCGAAAAGCACCTTCAGGCAGGAGCGAAGCAGGTTATTTTGTCTGCTCCGCCCAAACCGGCGGGCAAGCCGAACGCCAAGACGATACCCACTGTGGTTCTGGGAGTGAACCAAGACCTTCTTGATGCGAAGCCTTCCATCGTTTCGAACGCGTCCTGCACGACGAACAACGTGGCGATGCTCATTAAAGTGCTGGATGATAATTGGGGTGTCCGAAGCGGGTATATTACCACGGTTCATTCCTACACCGGGGACCAAAGCCTGCACGACCGGCCGCACCGGGATCTGAGACGGGCACGGGCGGCCGCCACGTCCATGATTCCCACGACAACCGGCGCTGCCAAAGCGATTACTTCGGTGTTTCCCAAACTGGAGGGGAAACTGGGGGGAGCCGGTATCCGGGTGCCGGTGCTGAACGGATCGCTGACCGATTTTACCTGCCGGCTGGAGAAAGACACCTCGGTTAAGGAAATCAACCTTGCCTTTAAAAAAGCAGCCGAAAGCGAGTTAAAGGATATTCTTGAATACACCGAGGATCCAATCGTTTCGGTAGATATTCTCGGTAACCCACATTCTTGTATCTTTGACGCGCAGCTGACCTCCATCGTCGGTGATATGGTCAAAGTGGTGGGCTGGTATGATAACGAATCCGGGTATTCGGCCCGGCTGGCCGATCTGGTTGAAATAATGCAAAAATAAAACATATGAGAACAGTTGAACAATATGATTTCGCGGGGAAGAGGGCGTTGATCCGCGTCGATTTTAATGTGCCGCTAAACGAAGAGTACGAGATTACAGACGATAATCGGATTGTGGCCGCGCTGCCAACGCTGGAAAAAATACTGAATGACGGCGGATCGCTCGTCTTGATGTCCCATCTGGGGCGGCCCAAAGGACAGCCTTCGGAAAAGTTTTCCCTGAAACATATTGTGAAGCATCTTTCCGCTACGCTGAACCGGGAGGTGAAGTTTGCCGAAGATTGCATCGGCGAGGAAGCCTTTAAACGCTCGGCCGGCTTGCAGCCCGGAGAGGTTTTGCTTCTGGAGAACCTCCGTTTTTACAAGGAGGAGGAAAAGGGCGACGAAGCCTTTGCTGAAAAACTTTCGCGGCATGGAGAGGTCTATGTGAACGACGCGTTCGGAACGGCGCACCGGGCCCATGCCTCCACCACTGTGGTGGCCCGCTACTTTCCCGAAGCGAAAATGTTCGGCTACCTGATGGCCGCCGAGCTAAAAAATGCCGAAAAAGTTTTAAACAGTCCCGAGCGTCCGCTGACGGCGATCATGGGCGGAGCCAAGGTGTCCGATAAGATCTTGCTGATCGAAAGCCTGCTGGACCGGGTAGACAACCTGATCATTGGGGGCGGCATGGCCTATACGTTTTCCAAGGCATTTGGCGGGAATATCGGCGATTCCATCTGCGAAGCCGACAAACTGGATCTTGCCAAAGACTTGGTTGAAAAAGCCAAAGCGAAAGGCGTGAACCTGGTGTTGCCGGTCGACTGTAAGATTGCGGATGATTTCTCAAACGATGCCAACACCCGCTTTTCAGCCAATAACGACATTCCCGATGGTTGGGAAGGCCTGGACATCGGGCCCGAAAGCATTCAAAAGTTCCGCGAGGTCATCTCCGGTTCGAAAACCATTCTTTGGAATGGCCCCATGGGCGTTTTCGAATTCGACAATTTCTCCGAAGGAAGCCGGCAGGTAGCCGAAGCAATCGTGGAAGCCACCCGGAACGGTGCATTTTCGCTAATCGGAGGAGGTGACTCCGCTGCCTGTATCGCCAAATTTAACATGGAAGACCAGGTCAGCTACGTTTCAACCGGTGGAGGCGCCCTGCTGGAATACATGGAGGGCAAGGAACTGCCCGGTGTGAAGGCAATCGGCTGATTCCTCCGGTAATCCCTACCAATTTACTAGATTTTACGGAATACGTTCCGTAAATTTGTACCGGTTCTAAATAAGGCTGAATGGAATTTTTCTCGGCTTACGTACTTGTGGCGCTTGGCGTGCTGCTTTTCACCGTGGTCTATGCGTTGTACGGCGTGTATGCCGAGCGGAAAGTGTCTGCCTTTATTCAGGATCGGTATGGGCCCATGGAAACGGGAAAATACGGACTCTTTCAGACCGTGGCCGATATCACCAAATTACTTCAGAAAGAGAATATTACCCCCGCGGCAGCCGATAAGCCGCTTTTTGTGGCCGCCCCGCTGGTCATCTTTGTATCGGTTTTCATGGGCTTCGCGGCCATGCCGTTTGCCCCGGATATCATCGGTTCCATGGCCAATATCGGGGTGTTTTACATCATCGCGGTGCTGGCGGTGGAAGTGGTCGGGATCCTAATGGCCGGCTGGGCTTCCGGAAACAAATACGCCCTGCTGGGCTCCATGCGGTCGGTTGCGCAGATTGTTTCCTACGAAATACCCGCCGGCGTGGCGATCGTATCCGTCTTGCTGATCTCCCAAACCCTGAATCTGCAGGAGATCAGTCTGCAGCAGGGAATTCTTACAGCCGGTACGGCGAAATTCCTTGGATTCTGGGATGTCTCCGAAACCGGAGGACTATTTGCCTGGAATCTATTCCGGGCTCCCCATTTAATTGTCGCGTTCCTGATTTATTTCATTGCTTCACTGGCCGAATGCAACCGGGCGCCATTTGATATTCCGGAAGCCGAATCGGAACTGGTGGCCGGATTCCATGTCGAATACGGCGGAATCCGTTTCGCATTGATCTTTCTGGCGGAATATGCGATGATGCTTCTGGTTTCGATGCTGGCCACGATTTTGTTTCTGGGTGGCTGGAACACTCCGTTGCCAAATATCGGCGGACTGGAACTAGCTACCTGGACCACAGGGAACATTTGGGGCGTTTTCTGGTTACTATTTAAATCGTTCGGTTTGGTGCTGGCGCAAATGTGGGTGCGATGGACCTTGCCCCGTCTGCGGGTCGACCAGCTGATGACCTTCTGCTGGAAGGTGTTGATACCGCTCGCGTTTGCATGCCTGTTTGCATCCGGAATCTGGCGATTGCTCGTAATGAGCTGATTGGAGATATTCACTGTGAAAACGAAGAATACCATATGGAATTCAATGGTTACGGCCTGGAAGGGGCTGAAGGTGACCATGGGCCATGTTTTCCAGGCTTCGAAAAAAAGGTTGCCGGGCGGGGTGGCCGACGACAATTACTTTAAGCAGCAGGAGGGATTGGTCACCATCCAGTACCCACGCGAAAAAATACCCGTGCCCGAAACGGGAAGATATCAGCTGCATGTGGAGATCGACGATTGCATCGTGTGTGACCTGTGCGCGAAGATCTGCCCGGTAGACTGCATCGAAATCGACGCGATCAAAGCGGTGGAAGACATCGGGATTACCTCGGACGGCACCAAAAAACGGCTTCACGCCGCCCGGTTCGATATCGATATGGCCAAATGCATGTACTGTGGCCTGTGTACCACCGTATGTCCTACCGAATGTATCATCATGACCGATACGTATGATAAAAGCGTCACCGAAGTACCTGCTTTAACGTATAAATTTTCAGAAATGACACCGGAAGAAGTGGCCGAGAAAAAACGCATGCTGGAGGAAAGCCGGAAACCTAAACCAGATACCACGTCTTGACAGCTATTTTCTATATCCTGGCCGGCATTATGCTCGCTGCCGCCTGTTATGTGGCGGTCAGCAGGGACATCGCGCGGGCGGTCTTTTGCTTTTTTGGGGTCTTGTTCGCCATGGCCGGGCTGTACATTTTTGCATTGGCGGATTTTGTGGCGGTGACGCAAATTCTGGTCTACGCGGGCGGCGTGGTGGTGTTGATGATCTTTGCGCTGATGCTTACCGATAAACAGTTGCTGGAAAATATCCGTCGGGGGGAAAGTTCGGGACCGCGTCTTTTCAGGGCACGGGCTCTTCCCTCCATACTGCTGGCATTGGCCGTGTTCGCGGTCCTGCTCCAGGTGATTACGGCGGTGGACTGGGGTAATATGGCCTGGCGGCACGAAGCGGTTGCCGCCGGAAACCGGATCACAGGCCATGAAAACATGGTGGAAAACGTCGGTGTGAATTTAATGACCAGGTATTTGCTGCCTTTTGAGGTGATTTCGGTATTCTTGCTTGCCGCCCTCATCGGAGCGGCTTACCTGGCGCGGGGAAGAACGAATAATTAGCGGTTGGCATTCAAGATAGTAGAAAAATGATTCCATTGTCCCATTTTCTGATCGTCGGTGCAGCGCTTTTTAGCATTGGCCTGTATACGGTGTTTTCGAGGAAAAACGCGATCCTGGTATTGATAGGAATTGAATTCATGCTGAACGCCGCTATACTCAACCTGGTTGCCTTTGGCAGGTACGACCGGATTGACAACGAGGGACAGGTCTTTGCTATATTTGCCATTGTGCTGGCGGCCGCCACGGTGGCCGTAGCCCTGGCGATTATCATCAACGTGTACAAGCAATACAAAACCATTGATCCGGATAAGATCAAGGATATGAAATATTAAAGAGGGAGGCAGCATTGATCAATACAGCTTCAGGGGATTCTTCGTTTTTGTTTTTTGCTCTGGCTTCGTTGCTGCTGCCCCTGTTGTCGTTTGTTTTGTTGACCGCCTTTGGAAAAAAGCTGCCCGGCAAAGGGGATTGGCTATCCACGGGGCTTACCGGACTGGCGTTTCTTTCCACATGCCCTCTTCTGGCGGGCATTTTTCGCGTAGAGGGGCCGCACCGCGTGCTGGAGTACAGTCTGGAATGGTTCCGCATCGGGGATACGGTGATCCGGGCCAATGTGATCCTGGATAATTTGTCGGTATGGATGCTTGGGCTGGTTACCTTTATTTCGTTGCTGGTTCACATCTATTCCATGGCCTACATGAAAAACGACTCCCGGTACCACCGGTACTGGCCCTATTTAAGTCTTTTTGTGTTTTCCATGCTGGGGCTGGTGTTGTCGGGCAACCTGCTGATCACTTACATGAGTTGGGAATTGGTGGGGGTTTCCTCGTACCTGATGATCGGGTTCTGGTTTGAACGCCCGAAAGCGGCCCGGGCCAGCCAAAAATCCTTTATCGTGAACCGGGTAGGGGATATTGGGTTTCTGGTGGCGCTGATGGCCTTGTTCAGCCTGGCGGGAACCTTTGATATTCCGGGGCTGGTCCGGCAATTGGGGCTTCCGGCAGCCGCTCCTGCGGAAGGAATCCCTCCGGGCGGCCTGGACGTGCGGGTTTACATGGCGGCGGCCGGGCTGACCCTGGCAGCTTTTGCCAAATCCGCGCAGTTTCCCTTGCATAGCTGGCTGCCCGATGCCATGGAAGGGCCCACTTCGGTTTCCTCGCTTATTCACGCGGCCACCATGGTGGCCGCCGGTGTGTTTCTGCTGGCCCGGCTGTATCCGCTTTTTCCGGTGGAAATGCTGGATTTGATTGCCGTCGGTGGGGTATTCACTGCGTTCCTTGCCGCGAGCATCGCGCTGGTGCAGGTGGATATAAAAAGGGTACTTGCCTATTCAACGATTTCGCAGCTTGGGTTTATGATGCTGGGTATCGGCACGGGATATCATGAAGCGGCGCTTTTTCATCTGGTTACCCATGCGTTTTTCAAATGCCTGTTGTTTTTGGGCGCGGGCGCGGTCATTCACCACCTGCATCAGCTACAGGATATGCGGTACATGGGAGGACTCCGGAAAGAAATGCCGGTCACATTCTGGGTTTACAGCCTGGGGGCGGCGGCTCTTGCCGGTCTTCCCTTTCTCTCCGGTTTTCTTTCAAAGGAAATGATTTTGCTGGGCAGCATGGGCTGGGCCCTGGATAAAGGCGGGATTTGGATGATTGTTCCGCTTACGGCGGTATTGACATCGCTGCTTACCGCCTGGTATATCGGCCGGCAATGGTCTATGGTATTCATGGGGGAACGCCGCGCGATGCCAACGGAAGCGCGGGTTTCCGATACGGGGACCGCAGGGGAGGAACCGGTTCGGGACACGGGAAACACGGCGGTGTCTCATCGGAAGGAAGGGGGATTGAAGATGAAGTTGCCCATGATCATCCTCGGACTCTTCACGTTGTTTGTCTGGTTTTCCTGGAATCCGTTCAGTACGTCGCATATTCCGCTGACAGAAGCATTTGCCGGTCAGGCCGGCGGTTTCGGTTCGAAGCTTGGGGCGGTTCTGCCGGCAGAGACGGCCTCGTGGATTAGTGGCGGGCTGCTGGTGCTGGCCGTTGGGGGCTTGCCCCTGGTGCTTTTCCTGGCGTTCCGGCGGTATTCCCGGATTAGCGTCTCCACCGCTACGCAGCCAACGGCGCTCAAACGCTTCCTTTTTGAAGGTTGGTACCTCGATACGGTTTATAACACTATTTTTGTGCGGCCGCTATGCTGGCTGGCCAACCTGATGGCGCTTATAGACCGCACGGTGGTTGATGGATTCCTGCACCGGCTGGAGCAGCTGATGCGTGGTTTGTCGAAACTGATTGCCTGGTTGGACAAATACGTGGTGGACGGCCTGGTTAATTTCATAGGCGGGCGGGCCCGGGCGCTGGGTGATTTCTTTCGCGGTTTCCAGACAGGACGGGTGCAGCAGTACATGGCGCTGGCTGTGTTCGGCCTGTTGATTTTATATCTTATCAAGATCGTATTAGATAAATGAGCTGGATTTCGACCATTATATTTTTGCCGGTAGTATTTCTGGTAATTATCTTACTGCTTCCCTCGCGGTTCAGGGAATGGTACCGTTACATTACCCTCGGTACGGCGATTCTCCAGGCGGGAATTGCCTGCATCATTTACCTACGTTTCGACCAGGCCGGCTCCGATGGTTTTCAGTTTCTGGAGAAAGTTCCGTGGATCCACCTGAGCCTGGGTAATCTGGGCAGGCTGGAAATCGATTATTTCCTGGGGGTGGACGGCCTGAGCGCGCCCTTGTTGATCCTTTCGGCTGTGGTGATGGTGGCTGCCGCGATCTCTTCCTGGGAAATCAAAGAGAACATGAAAGGCTATTTTGCGCTGTTTCTCCTGATGGACGCGGCCATTATGGGGGTATTCTGCGCGCTTGACTTTTTCCTCTTTTATGTGTTTTATGAACTGATGCTGCTGCCGCTCTATTTTCTGATCGGGATGTGGGGCGGCCCCCGGCGGGAGTATGCGGCGCTTAAATTTTTCCTGTATACCCTGTTCGGTTCGGTTTTCATGCTCCTGGTGATCGTAGGACTGTATTTTTCGGTAACCGACCCGGTAAGCGGCGCCTACACGTTCAATATGCTCCATATGATGGATGCGGCCAACTTTGTGCCAGGCGCCGTTTTCAGCCCGGAAGTGGTTCAGACGATCCTGGGTGTACCGGCCCGTCTGCTGGGCTTTGCGGTGATCTTTATCGCGTTTGCCATTAAGGTGCCGGTGGTGCCGCTGCATACCTGGCTGCCCGACGCGCATGTGGAAGCTCCCACACCCATTTCCATTATCCTGGCTGGACTGCTTCTGAAGATCGGGGGCTATGGGATTCTCCGGATCTGCTTCGGAATATTTCCCGATTCGGCGCTGTATTTCAGCTGGTTTATCGGGATGCTGGGCGTGATCTCCATCCTGTACGGAGCCTTGAACGCGCTGGCCATGAAGGACCTGAAAAAGCTGATTGCGTACTCCTCGGTTTCGCATATGGGATTCGTGCTCCTGGGATTTGCATCCTTTACCACCGAGGGGACTTCCGGGGCCCTGTTGCAGATGGTAAGCCACGGTATTTTGTCCACCATGCTTTTTTTCCTGGTGGGGGTATTGTACAACCGCGTACACGATCGGTTTATTCCCAATTTTCGGGGGCTGGCCTCACACATGCCACATTATACGGCATTTGTCATGGTTGCCTTTTTCGCTTCCCTGGGATTGCCCGGATTCTCGGCGTTTATTGCCGAAGCGTTCACCTTGATCGGGACCTTCAATTCGCAAAGCGTCAACGGCTTGCTTCCCCGGTGGATGGCTATCGCGGGCTCGCTGGGAATTCTGCTGAGTGCCGCCTACTTCCTCTGGACGCTGCAACGTATGTTCTTTGGGACGACCCGGTTCCGGGGAGGGGAGGCCTGGAGCAAGCAGTTGATCGATCTCCGACCCCATGAATGGGCCGTATTGCTGCCCATGGCGCTCCTGACCCTGATGCTGGGCATATTCCCGTCGCTATTCTTCGACCTAAGCAATTCGGCCCTGGCAAACATGGTTCAGGAGCTGTTTGAAACCGGTAAACGGCACCTGGACAGTCTTCAATACACGAACAACCTTCGGTTTTAACGGGAGATGAAGGAGCTGCTTCCCCATATCGAAAAAGGCGTGCAGGAGGTGCTGGGTAGTCTCGGCCTGTTCCTGCCGGAACTGTTGTTAGGCGGCCTGTTTTTGGTGCTGATCCTGAATGACCTGGTTCTCGGTAAGCGGTATAAAAACAGTTCGCCATTGATTGCTTTTTTGGGTATTCTGCTTATCACCGGTCTTACCCTTACCCAGTTTGAACATGCGGACACCGTGTTTTTCGGCGGAATGCTTCATCTGACTACCTTTGCCCTTTTACTTAAAGTGCTTTTTGGTGTGGGAATGCTCTTTGTGATCGCCTTCAGCGTCCGTGACTTTCCCATAAGACACAACGAAAAAGGCTGGGGTGAATTCTTTTCCCTGCTGGCGGCGGTGCTTCTTGGGTTGAACCTGATGGCGATGGCGGGGAACCTACTCATGGTCCTGTTGTCCATCGAAATGGTTTCCATCTGTTCCTATATTCTGGTCGGCTATACCACCCGGGAGCGGCTACCCGCCGAAAGTGCCATGAAGTACGTACTCTTCGGTGCAGTTTGTTCGGCCGTGATGCTGTATGGAATTTCGCTTTTGTATGGACTGACCGGGTCCCTGCAGTTGAACGGCGATTTCGCTGCAAGGCTGGCCGACGCCGATACGTTGGCGGTAGGTCTGGCGGTTTTTGCCACCCTGGCGGGCTTTGGCTTTAAGCTTTCCATGTTTCCGCTGCATTTCTGGGTCCCGGACGTGTACGAAGGTAGCACCAATTCTGTGTTGGCTTTTTTATCGACACTCCCCAAAGCGGCCGGGGCAGGCATTCTAATTCAGTTTATGCATGCCAGCTACGGGTTTGACTGGGCGGTCTGGCTTGCCGTACTTTCCATCATCACCATGACCCTGGGCAATTTTCAGGCGTTGTGGCAGGATAATCTCAAGCGGATGCTGGGGTACTCCTCCATCGGCCACTCGGGTTTTCTGCTGATGGGGCTGGCGGCTTTTTCACAGACGGGCGAAAAGGCCGTGTTTTATTATCTGGTCATCTATACCCTGGCCAATATCGGCGCGTTCGTCATCATTGGCCTGCTGGCATCGATCCTCCACAGCGAAAATGTGAATTCTTACAAGGGGCTTGGATTTAAAATGCCGGTTGTCTCGGTTTGCTTTGTGATCTTACTCATGAGCCTCATCGGAATTCCTCCTGCGGGCGGCTTCGTGGCGAAATTCCTTGTGTTTTCAGCCGCGTACGAAGCGTTTACCGTCAACGGAAGCGCGCTGTTTATCTTGATGCTGATAGCAGGGGCGGTAAATACGGTGGTGGCCTTGTTCTACTATCTAAAAATTCCGTTACAACTCTTTCTGCGGAAAAGCGAGGGCATTGTGGTTATGGCCCGTCAGCATCTACTTTTAAAAGCCGTGATCGTCACCCTCACCGCCCTGACGATCTTTCTCGGTATTTTCCCGGAGGTGGTAATGCGGTATTTTGAAGGATAATGAAAGCTGGATCAGTACTTGCTGCCTATCCGTATTGCTCGTGAAAACCAAAACGCTCGGTGCGTGTTATGACGTTGTTAAAAAATGCGACGGAATTCGTACCTTTGTAACTTAGTTAGCGCGAATGAGTGAGCAGATAAAACACGAGTGTGGTATAGCCCTGATCCGCTTGCTGCGGCCCCTTGATTTTTACTACGAAAAGTATGGGACAGCATTATACGGCCTGAACAAGTTGTATTTGCTGATGGAAAAGCAGTACAACAGGGGACAGGACGGTGCGGGAATTGCGACGATTAAACTGGATATGCCTCCCGGGCAGCGATACATCAGCCGATACCGGTCCATGGCTCCGCGGGCTGTTACCGACATTTTTGAATACGTGCGAAAGAAATTCGATGCGGTACGGGCGATGGATCCAAAGTTGATGGATGATTGCGATTGGCTGAAGCACAACGTGGCCTTTATCGGGGAGGTGCTGATGGGCCATCTTCGCTATGGAACGCACGGAAGGAACAGCATCGAAAAATGCCATCCATTCCTTCGGCAGAATAACTGGATGACACGGAACCTGGTGCTGTCGGGAAATTTCAACATGACTAACGTGGATGAACTGCTTGAAACGCTTTACGAGTTGGGGCAGCATCCGAAGGAAAAGACCGACACGGTCACCGTATTGGAAAAGATTGGCCATTTTCTGGATGTGGAAAACCAGGCCCTGTTTGATCATTTCAAAACCAAAGGCTACGATAACGCGTCCATTTCCCGATTGATTGCAGAACACCTGGATGTGACACAGATCCTTCGGCGCTCTGCAAAGGATTTTGACGGAGGATATGCCATCCAGGGAATGTTCGGTCATGGCGATGCCTTTGTGCTCCGCGATCCGTCCGGTATCCGTCCGGCTTATTTTTATCAGAACGACGAGGTGGTGGTGGTGGCCTCCGAACGGCCGGCGATCCAGGCAGCATTTAATGTTAAATTTGAAGATCTGGAAGAAGTCAAACCAGGTCATGCGCTGATTATCAAGAAGAACGGAAGCGTTACAGAAACC
>JAJUHF010000084.1 GCA_029268045.1 Anseongella ginsenosidimutans | reverse complement strand
CCAGCGCGCGGAGATCTAAGTAAAACTCTCTTCATACTCTATATTTTGAACGTGTTTATGGCGCTTTAAAATCGGGTATTTGCACCCAATTTACACCCGCGGTTCCTCACTACTATAGCTTATTGTCTATCCGTTAAATTGGTATTCACGGTTCACCCCATAAATTTCCGCAAAGGAACACTTTTTCCCAATAATTCACAATAACATTTATGTCATTTTTTTTAAAGTTCACTTTATATTGGTTTTTCGCTATCTTTCCAAAGAATATTAAACTAACCGTTTTTGCCAATTTTATGAAAAAGACCAATTCTACTTTCACCCGGCGGGAATTTATTGTAAAAGGCAGTTTGGCCACAGCCAGCGTGCCCTTCTTGTTGCATGCTTCAAATGCCCTGGCAGCGCATCCTCCGGTACCGGGCGATAAGGTAAGACACGCCTGCATCGGCGTAGGGGGGATGGGGGCCTTCGATCTGCAACAATTCCTGTCGCATCCCAGAGTAGATATTGTCGCCCTGTGTGACGTGGACGAAAACAACCTGAAAAAGGCCGCCGAGCTGGTCCCCGGAGCTCGTACCTACACCGATTGGCGGGAGTTATTAAAGAAGGAACGGAAAAACATCGATTCGGTGAACGTGACGGTGCCGGATCACAACCACTATGTCATTGCCCGGGAAGCTATCCGCAGAAAAAAGCACGTATACTGCCAGAAACCCATGTGTCACGACGTGGCGGAAGTGCGGGATCTTACCGAGGCGGCGGTGAAAGCCGGTATTGTTACCCAGCTGGGTACGCAAATAGCGTCTTCCGAAGGGGATCGGACCGGTGTATACTGGATCAAGGAACAAGCCATCGGGAAAATCAAACACGTGTACCTTTGCTCGAATCGGCCCGGCGCCATTGAAACATACCGCTTGGTGGGCCCCCGTCCGGCTAAGGGAGAAAAGCCGCCCGCCCATCTGCACTGGGACCTCTGGCTGGGTACGGCGCCGGAGCGGCCCTTTGTGCCGGGTATTTATCATCCGGCCATATGGCGTAGCTGGCAGGATTTCGGTACGGGCTGGTCCGGTGACATCGGCTGTCATATATTTGATGCGGTGTGGAAAGGACTGGGTCTGCGGGCGCCGAAATCGGTCATTGCCGAAGTGCAGGAATCGTGGAAGAATTCACCGGAACGGAATGTAGATACCTGGCCTCAGGGCGATCACATTACCTGGGTTTTTCCCGGGAACGACATGACCGAGTCCGACGAGCTGACGGTGGAGTGGTTTGATGGGGAATTCTATCCTCCCGAAGAGGTGAGGGCCCTTTTTTCGGTGGAAAACTATCCCGCCGAGTCGGCCATGCTCATCGGTACCGAGGGCGCCTTGCTCATCCCTCACGGAGGAATGCCGGTTTTGTTGCCCGAAAGCAAGTTTGAAAGCTATCCGCATCCGACCCTGAGCAGCCGCAACCATTATCACCACTTCGTGGAAGCATGCCTGGGCGGGGAAAATACAGAGTCTCATTTTGCGCAGACCGGTCCCATGACCGAGACCATTCTGCTGGGTACGGTAGCGATCCGGGTGCCCGGTCAGCTACTGGAATGGGATGCGGACAAAATGAAATTCCCCAACTATCCCGATGCGGACCGCTTCATCAAGCGGAAGTACCGGAAAGGTTGGGGATAAACCCTGCTTGAAAGCATTGATTATTTTTTCTCAGGGGGTACCTTGTACCCCTTTTCGCGGGCTTCGGAGAGGGCAATGGCAAGGGCCTGGTCGCGGTCGGTGACTTTATCGCCGCTGCTGCTGCGCAGTTTGCCTTCCTTCATCCGCTTCATGGTTTTCTCAACCAGTTCCTGGGTTTTTTCTGAATACTTTGCCATGACTACCGGGTTTTAAATGTCTCTGAGAATCTTCCGGACCTCGTCGCGGGACTTGCCCAGTTTTTCCTGGAGTCTCCCAACCAGTTCGTCTTCTTTGCCTTCTTCGTAGCGGAGATCATCATCCGTCAGCGAACCATAGGATTGCTTCAGCTTACCTTTAGCCTGGTTCCATTTTCCTTTCAATTCAAGCTTGTCCATGACGATAAAATTTGTTGATTATACCCCAGAAAAGGGCAATTTTCGTTCCCAGGTCCCTTACCGGCCGGAAATTGCGGCGAACACCATTCATGCAGCATTTCCAGGTTTACACTTGTAGAGGGCGGGCAACAGACGGGTAATTAATACCTTAGGGCGTCGAACCCGAAGAGGCGGGAGGGAATTCGACGAGGATCGTGGAAATATAGGAGCAGATATCACGGAAGCGGACCGGCTTGGTAAAAAAATGGTCGGCGCCAAGCCTTCTGGTTTCTTCCTTATTCCGGGTCCAGTTGCTGGTGGTATAGATAAGTACCGGAATATGCTGCAGATACTGCATTTTCTTTATTTCGGACAAGCACTGTACCCCGTTCAGGCCAGGCATGTTCAAGTCCATGAAAATATAGTCGGGCAGCGCAGGGGAGTCCTCACGAAGCAGGGTTAAAGCTTCCTCGCCGTTTAATGCACTGATGCATTCGATGCTTGGATCTACTTCTCTTACCGCGTCAATGAACAATTCCTGGTCTTCCGTATCATCGTCAACGATCAAAAATCGGGTTACCTTCATTGAATAGATAAAATTACAAAAGAATTACAGGAATGAATAAAAAAATTAGAGAAATCTCAGTAAGTTTGTTATGAATTGATTGATAACTAAGTAACTCCAGCATGACAACTCCAAAGCTGGACATACCGCTAAATATTGATCAGTTGATGGAAAACGAACGTCGCTACCGCCAGCTAGTTCAAGGGATGCCTGAAGCCATTTATGTCTGCGACGAGAAGGGGTACCTCACCTACTACAATAAAGCGGCGGAAAGCCTTTGGGGCCGGACGCCGGAAATCGGAAAGGATCGTTGGTGCGGTGCCTGGAAAGTTTACGCAGCCGATGGCCAAACGCCGCTTCCCCTTGAAAAATGCCCCATGGCATTCAGGCTGAAAGGAAAGAAAGTCAAACCCGGAACCAATATCGTGGTGGAACGCCCGGATGGAACACGTCGGAATGTGGCCGTATATCCTGAAGTGATCTACGACGATGCGGGGCAAATCGCAGGCGCCTTCAGCATGCTGCTGGATGTCACCACACAGAAACGCGCCGAATACGTGTTGCGGGAAGGGAAGGAGCAATACCGGAAACTGGCGGCTACCCTGGAAAAGCGGGTGCAACGGAGAACCAAAGCCCTTCATAAAGCCAATGATTTTCTGGAGCGTTCCAACAAGGAACTGGAACAGTTCGCGTTCGTCACCTCGCACGATCTTCAGGAGCCGCTGAGGAAAATACAGACTTTCGGCGACATCCTCCACGATCAGTACATGGATTCGATGAATGAAAAGGGGCGGGCCTACGTGGAAAAGATCGTGAGTTCTTCACGCAGACTGTCGCTGATGATCAATTCCCTGCTCCGCTTTTCAATCCTGAATCAGCCCGGCGCCAATCTGGAGGAAGTGGATCTGAATTCCGTTCTTCGCGGTGTGCTCGACGACTTCGAGCTGCTCATCAAGCAGAAGAACGCGCGGTTAAGGGTAGGGAAGCTTCCCCGGATGAACGGGGATTCCTTGCAGATCGGCCAGCTTTTCTCCAATCTGATCGGCAATTCACTGAAGTTTTCACGTACGGAGGAACCGCCGGCGGTGGAGATCCGGGCAAGAAAGCTACCCGCCAAAGAACGGGCCCTTCACCCGTACCTGGAGCCCGGACTGAATTATTTCGAGGTTTCGGTGAAAGATAACGGGATCGGCTTCGACCAACGTTACGCGGAAAAGGTTTTCAACGTGTTCCAGCGTCTGAATGATAAATACCAGTACGAAGGAACGGGAATCGGCCTGACCATTTGCGCCAAGGTGGTGGCCAATCATAAAGGGCATATTTATGTCCGTTCCGAAGTGAATAAGGGCGCGTCGTTTTACGTGCTACTTCCTTTCAACCTGGAATCCCTCTAACCCCACTGATTCCGGGCCGGAAGAAAAAGCCTTCAGGGGAGCGTGTCCACTTCCGCGGTGTCGGTCGCCAGCGAGTCCCGCAGCGAGGCTTCCGGCATGCCGTCCCTTACCTGCGGCTCCTCCAGCCGTTCTTCGGCTTCGGGCTCATCCATGCCCTCCCGTTCCGTGCCGGTTCGGTTCCCCGGACTTTGGCAGGCAAACGAAAACACTAGAAAGAATAGCGCCAGGACTGAATTGATTCGGATCGTTTTCATATTTGAGTTACTTTAAAAATTGTGCCAGCGAGTTATTGGTCTTCCGGAAGGGTTCCCAAAGATCGCCTTTTTCTTTCACCCGGTCCGGGATGGAATGGATGGTGAAATCCCCGGGATCGAGCCGCTCGTTCACTTCGGTCCATTCCAGGGGCGTGGAAACGGTGGCTTTTGGACGGGGTCGCGCCGAATACGGCGCAGCCAGGGTTTGTCCCCGCCGGTTCTGGAGATAATCCAAATAAATCTTCTTTTGGCGTTTGGAGGGACTGCGCTCCAGGCTGGTGGTCTTGGGAAGCAGTTCATGCGTTTTCTGGGCGATAAACTCAGCAGCTACCCGGGTGACGTCAAAATCATACCGGGTAACGATCGGAACATACACATGCAGTCCCGTGGCCCCGGAGGTTTTGCAGAATCCCTTCAATTTCAGATCTTCCAATACCTCCTGGACAGCGAGCGCCGCTTCCACTACGGCTGTGAATCCGATCTTTTCGGGGTCCAGGTCAATGGCAATGTAATCCGGATATTCGATGCGCGGGTGTCTTGAAAGCCAGGGATTGATCTCAATGCAGCCGAGGTTGGCCATGTACAGCAAGGTGGCGGCATTATCACAGACCAGGTAATCGATCTCCTTGTTATTGGATTCGGAATGGATCGGAACGGTCTTGATCCAGCCCGGCGCGTTCTTCAGATCAAAATCCTTCTGAAAGAAGCCGGGTTGGGTAATGCCGTCGGGATGCCGATGCAGCGACTCGGGGCGTCCTTTCAGGTAAGGCAGCAGATAATCGGACATGCTGTGGTAATACCGGGCCAGGTCGCCTTTAGTGATTTTCTCCTTCGGCCAGTACAGCTTATCGGGATTGGTGATGGTAATTTTGCGGTTTCCTGCTTTCAGTACCAGACTTTTTGCTTTGGGCATGTCTTTGGGTTTGAGCGGTTTTTCCTGAACGATTGAATCTGCCGGTTTGTCATTCCGCAAAGCGATGAAAATGGGCTGACGCATGTGCCCACCCCCGGTCCGTTCGGCGAATTTCACTTCACAAACCAATTCCGGCTTGATCCAGGTAACCGGCGCATTGGTTTTTGGCTTTTTATCAAAAGGGCATTTCTCCACCACCAGCGGTTGCATCCGTTCGTACACTTCGTTGAGGGAGGTTTCATTGAAGCCGCCCCCGGTATGGCCAATGTATCGCAGTTTGCCTTTTTCCTTTACGGCCAGAATAAGGGCCCCGAATTTTTTCCGGCTGCCACGGGGAGCGGTGTACCCGGCAATAATGGCTTCCTGCTGCTGATGGGTTTTGAACTTAAGCCATTGGTCGCTTCGCCTTCCGGGACGATACAGGCTGGTCGCCAGTTTAGCAATCACGCCTTCTCCCTTTTCTTTCCGGATCTTATTAAAATATTTTTTCCCGTCGGTGAGCACGTATTCGGTTTTGAATAGGCCGGCTTGGTCCTTTTTTCCGGTTTTAAACGCCTTGCCGCCTGAGGCGAACAATTCATCGAGGAGCTCCCGGCGCTGCAGCAGTTCCAGGTCCTTGATGTCGTACCCATTTAATTCCAGCAGGTCGAAAACGTAATAGGCGAGGGTTCCCTTCCCGGTGGTTTTGTAATTCTGCAGAAGTTGAAATTCCGGTTTTCCCCGGCTGTTCAGGGCGACGATCTCTCCATCCAGTACGACATCGTGCGTAATCTGGGCGAGTTTTTCCGCAATCGGGGCATAATCTTCGTTAAATGAATTCCCGTTGCGGGAGTACAGGCGTACCGAACCGCCCCGGATCTCCGCAATGGCCCGGTATCCGTCCCATTTATTCTCAAACAGCCAGCCCTCTCTGCTGAACGGCTCCGAAGCCAGCGTGGCCAGCATGGGCTTGATGTACTGGGAAACCTTTTTGGCAGCTGTGCGCTTGGGGTTGGCCGTTGAGCCTTTGCGCGCTTTCTGCCTTTTGCCTTCGGCCTTTATCCGGTCCGGAACGTGATCTTCACTGCGATACGGTTCCGCGGTAGCGAATTTGTCTTTGTGCTTGATAAGGAGCCAGGCGTTGTCTTCCTGCTCTTTCATTTTTACAAGGGCGAATTCACCCTTCAGTTTTTTCCCGCGGAGCACGATTTTCAGGCTCCCCGATTTTAGCTCCTTCAGCAATTCCTTTTCCGGGTCGTCCGTTTTGCCTATCGGCTCGTAAAATCCTTCGTCCCATTTGTATACCAGTCCTGCTCCGTAATTGCCTTCCGGAATGACTCCTTCGAAATCCTTGTAATCATAAGGATGGTCCTCCACCATCATGGCCAGGCGTTTATCGGCCGGATTGAGCGAGGGACCCTTGGGCACGGCCCAGCTTTTCAAAACGCCCTTCATCTCAAGGCGGAAGTCGTAGTGTAGTCTTGACGCATGATGACGCTGTACCACAAAGCGCAGTTTCTTTTTCGCGCCTCCCTTTTTACCCGTGCCGGTTGTTTTAGTGGCTTTCTTTCCTTCGGGTTCGGGATTGTCACCGAAGCGTCGTTTTTTTCTGTAAGCAGTGAGGCTCATGCGTGGTTAAGTGATGGTATCAGGAGGCCTTTTTGCCGGATTTCAGGCTGGCCTTCAATTGTTTCAGGAGATCGTCCGATTTGGTTTTCTGTACTTTCAGTTTCCGGATAGCGGGCCGTTTTCCGCTCGCTTTGGCCTTAATGATCTTCATCAGGTCGTGGGAATATTCGTCCTTGAACTTACTGATATCGAACTTGGTGGTGTACCGGTCGATCAGCTCCAGGGCCATGTCCATTTCGGCTTTGCTTACCTTTACTTTTTCCGGTAAATTCAGGTCTTCCGGCGAGCGGAGTTCTTCCTCGAAACGAAGCTTGTTGAGTACCAGGGTATCGCCTTTCGGGCGAAGCACCGCCAGGCTTTCCGAGGTACGCATGACAAAGGAAGCGATCCCGGCTTTGCCGCTTTTTTCGAGCGCCTTCAGAAACAGACTGTACGGCTTCTGGCCCCCCTTGTCCGGCTCTACGTAATAAGGCGCCTCGAAATACATGCTGTCTATTTCGCTTTCCTTGACAAAATCCTTGATGTCGATGATCTTTGATTTTTCCGGACTGGCTTCCTCGAAATCGGCTTCTTCCAGGATCACGTATTCATCGTCCAGCATATAGCCTTTGACAATGTCATCCCAGTCCACCTCTTTGCCGGTGTTTTCGTTTACCCGCTGGTACCGGATGCGGGAGTGGTCGCGCCGATCGAGCATGTCCAGGTTCAGCCTGCTCGACTGGGAGGCGCTGAATAGTTTGACGGGAATGTTTACCAGTCCGAATCCGATCGAACCAGACCATATTGCTCTCATGTCTTCGTGGTTTGCCTGCTCATGTGCTATCAGCCTGATAACGTCCTATAATGATGCCAGTGATGAGGTCTTTTCTCCGGATTGTATCCCGACCCGGTTTCGTAGAAGCAAATCCCTTTTCGAGGAAAGCTTTGCTCACCGCCGCGCATTCCGGCGATCGGCTGCCTTCCGGGTCCAGGGAGCCTTCTGATCGAAACCGTCACCGCAGGCGTTCCGCGGGCGCTCGGGTCGCTTTCTGGCAGCATCTTTTCAATATTGGACTACAGTAATACAAGAAAAAAGCCAGCATGAAACTCCACCCGCTTGTCAAGATCAATCTGATTCTGCTTTTGTTCTTCCTGCTTTTTGCAGGACTGTACTTTGCCCGAGGCTTTTTGGTGCCCCTGTCATTCGGCGCCCTGTTCGCGATGGTCATGATCCCGCTGGCCAAGCGGCTCGAACGGCGCGGAGTGCCCCGGGTGCTGGCGGCGTTGACCTGTTTGTTGGTGCTTTTGGCCATCTTTTCGGGCTTGATCTACCTCCTATCCACCCAGGTGGCTTCGTTCAGCAAAGACATCAACGCGATTGAATACCAGGTGAACGTCCAGCTGGAGGAATGCCGTCGTTTCATTGAGCAGAAAGTTGGAATATCCTATGAGAAACAGGAACAGATGATTGAGGAGCAAACCGAAGGCAAAAACACGCTTACCACGATACTCGCAGGATTTATCGGTTCATTCACCACGGTCATTGTCAACGGCTTCCTGGTCATGATCTATCTGTTTCTGTTTATCTTCTACCGGACGCGGCTGAAGAAGTTTGTGCTGAAGCTGGTCAAGGCAGACCAAAAGGAACGGGTGCACGATGTCGTCAACCGTTGCAGCCTGGTTGCTCAGCATTACCTGCTGGGCCGGGGTATTTTGATGATCATCCTGGTTGTCTTCTACGTCGTAGGATTAAGCCTGATTGGCGTGCGGAACGCGCTCTTCTTTTCCGTCCTGGCGGCGCTGCTCAGCATCATCCCCTGGGTCGGCAATTTATTTGGAATGATCCTTCCGATGCTGATGGTCTTTGTGCAAGGAGGCGATTTCCGGATCATACTCGGGGTCGCCCTGGTTTTCGGCATCACGCAATTGATCGATACCTACATTTTCGAACCGCTGGTGCTGGGATACCAAGTGAATATTCATCCCATCTTCATCATTGTCATTGCCGTGCTAGGCGAAATTGTCTGGGGAATACCCGGTCTGATCCTGGCCATTCCGGTAATCGGAATGGTGAAGATTATATTCGACAACGTGGAATCACTTGAACCCTACGCTTATCTCTTGGGTGCGCCCCGCCGGGACCGGAGCGAATCCCGGGTGGTAAAGCGCATCAGAAGCTGGTTCCGCTGAAAAAGCCGGTTTCCTGCAATCGGGTCCTGTAATTTGGTAGAAAAAGTGTAATTTTGCAGTTAGCTAAAAATTACAGGAAAGAAATGAGCAAGAAGTCAACTACGTTATTTGACAAAGTATGGGACGCGCATGTTGTCAGGGAAATTGAAGATGGCCCGGATATTCTTTTTATAGACCGCCATTTTATTCACGAGGTAACCAGCCCCGTAGCCTTTTTGGGTCTGAAAAACCGCGGCTTGAAAGTGATGTTCCCGGAAAAGACCTTTGCTACCGCCGACCATAATACGCCTACCATAAATCAGCATTTACCGGTTCAGGATCCGCTTTCGGCCAAACAGCTGGAAGCGCTGGAGAACAACACGGCAAAATACGGCATTTCACACTGGGGCCTCGGTAATCCCCGGAATGGAATCGTACATGTGATTGGTCCTGAAAACGGGATCACCCTTCCGGGGATGACGATCGTCTGCGGGGACTCCCATACCTCCACCCACGGAGCCTTCGGCGCGATCGCATTCGGTATCGGTACCTCGGAAGTAGAAATGGTGCTTTCTTCCCAATGCATTATGCAGCCCAAACCGAAAAAGATGCGGATTAATGTCAACGGAAAGCTGGGATGGGGGATTACGCCGAAAGACGTAGCGCTTTATATCATTTCCAAGCTGACTACCGCCGGAGCTACCGGTTATTTTGTGGAATATGCCGGGGAAGTATTCCGGGATATGAGCATGGAAGGGCGGATGACCGTCTGCAACATGAGCATCGAAATGGGCGCACGCGGAGGCATGGTCGCGCCGGACGAAACGACCTTTTCCTATATCAAAGGGAGGGAAAAGGCGCCTACCGGTCAGGCCTGGGACGATGCGCTTGCTTACTGGAAAACCCTGAAATCCGATGAGGATGCGGTATTTGATATGGAATATCATTTCGACGCAGCCGATATCGAACCCATGATCACCTACGGAACCAATCCGGGAATGGGTATTGGCATTTCCCAGTCCATCCCTACGGCCGAAGAAGCCGGCGGGGGCAAGGCCAGCTTCGAAAAAGCCCTGAATTACATGGGCTTCAATGAATCGGAGCCCATGCTTGGCAAAAAGGTAGACTACGTTTTTATCGGAAGCTGTACCAATGGCCGGATAGAGGATTTCCGCGCATTCGCTTCGGTCGTGAAGGGACGGAAAAAAGCCGATCACATCACCGCCTGGATCGTTCCCGGTTCGCATGTGGTGGAAAAGCAGATCCGCGAAGAAGGTATTTACGATATTCTCACCGAGGCAGGTTTTCAGCTGCGCCAGCCCGGGTGCTCGGCCTGCCTCGCCATGAACGATGATAAAATTCCCGCTGGAAAATATGCCGTGAGCACCAGCAACCGGAACTTCGAAGGAAGACAGGGCCCGGGATCCCGAACCTTGCTGGCCAGTCCGCTGGTGGCGGCTGCCGCCGCGGTGACCGGTGTGGTTACCGATCCAAGGGAACTGTTGGCACAGCAGGAATTGGTGCAGGCTTGAACCCGCAGGCAGAATGAATGATCACAACAAACAAGAATTTTAAAAATGGCTTACGATAAATTTACCCTCTTGAAGAGCACGGCGGTACCCTTACCGATTGAAAATGTGGATACCGATCAGATCATCCCCGCCCGCTTTTTAAAGGCTACCGAACGAAAAGGATTTGGAGATAACCTCTTCCGTGACTGGCGCTACGATGGGGATGGAAATCCCAAAGCGGATTTTGTCCTGAATGATCCCACGTATTCCGGAAAAATACTGGTAGCCGGAAAGAATTTCGGGAGCGGAAGCAGCCGTGAACACGCCGCCTGGGCGATTTACGACTACGGTTTCCGCTGCGTGGTGTCGAGTTTCTTTGCCGATATTTTTAAAAATAACTCCCTGAACGTGGGGATACTGCCGGTGCAGGTGAGCCCTGAATTTCTGGACAAGCTTTTTCAGGCGATCATCGCCAATCCCGGGACAGAGCTTGAGGTTTCCCTTCCCGACCAGCTCATCCGCATAGTGGATACCAACGAAAGCGAGTCATTCGAGATCAATAGCTATAAAAAGCACAACCTGATGAACGGCTTTGACGACATCGATTACCTTCAGGCCATGAAAGAAGACATCTTTGCTTTTGCTGAAAAAAGCAGGTACTAAACTTCTTGTCTTTCCATCATGTCGACATCAGCTGCCCGCGCCATTGAGATCATGGATACCACGCTTCGCGATGGGGAACAAACCAACGGGGTTTCGTTTTCTCCATCCGAGAAGCTGACCATTGCCCGATTACTGCTTACCGAGTTGAAGGTAGATCGCATCGAAATCGCCTCAGCGCGTGTGTCGGAAGGCGAACTGGCTGCCGTGCAGGCGATTACCAAATGGGCGAAAAAGGAGGGAATGCTCCGGCGCGTGGAAGTGCTGACCTTTGTGGACGGAACCGTTTCTGTTGAATGGATGCGGAAGGCAGGCGCCAAAGTGATG
>JAJUHF010000083.1 GCA_029268045.1 Anseongella ginsenosidimutans | reverse complement strand
AAATAACGATTTGCCGGTCTTAAATTGTGCCAGCGCTTTCTTCTTCAGTAAATCTAAATCCTCTTTTTCCATGTCTGTCCAGTGTAATAGTTTTCACTCTAATTTCAAACTCCTGGACAGAGTTTAGCGGACACCCTCCCCTAGTATGCTGTTTTCATACTGCAATTCTAAAGTTACCCAAATAGCCGATTTTGCAATACCCTTGCAAGTTTTTTCTTATTATCTTTGCCTTGCATGAAGTTACTGATATCCATACTGCTGGGCGGCTATTTCTTTTTGGGAAGCCTGATGCCGGGTATGGATTTTTGTGAGCTTTTAAAGATTCCGGAATTGGTTCATCATTTCCAGGAACATCAGCAGGCGGATCATGAACTTGGATTCATAGAGTTCCTTGCTTTCCACTACGGCAGCGAGAACTCCGAACCTCCCGACGAACATGAACTTCCTTTTAAAGATCATCATTGCTGCGCTGGTCACACCCATTCCGCCATTACAACCCGGGTTGTAATGGAATTAGTACCTATTTCATATCAAGAACATCCCGAAGACACCTACCGGTTTTATTTCACTTCTCCGTTTTTAGCGACTATCTGGCAGCCGCCGAAGTTCTCCTAAGTCTTTTATCTCATCATTTTCCGCAGGCAATTTGCAGCCTGCGAGACGCTTTTGTTTTGATCCTTTTAAGTTAAGCCAGCAAATGGCTAAGAAAAAGAAAAGACTGACTAAAGGCCAGAAGCTTTTAAAGCTTGTAAAGATCATTCTTATTGTGCTGATGGCTGCCCTGCTACTATTTCTGATAGCAATTCAGGTAGTACATTATATCTTTCATGTAATATAAGATCCACATGATTAATAAGATCATTTCATTTTCCATAAATAATAAACTGGTCATTGGCCTGATGACGATTACCCTCATCGTTGCAGGTCTCTGGGCCATGACAAAGGTGCCTCTGGATGCGGTGCCCGATATTACCAACAATCAGGTGCAGGTGATCACCACCGCGCCGAATCTATCCACCGAGGACATCGAGCAGTTTGTTACCTATCCGGTAGAGCTGGCGATGGCGAATCTCCCGGGGGTAACCGAGATCCGCTCCACTTCCCGTTTCGGACTGTCGGTAGTCACCATCGTTTTCGAGGATGATATGGGCACTTACCTGCCCCGACAGCTGGTCAGCGAGCAGTTGACTGAGGTAGAAGATGCCATCCCCCAAGGCTTTGGCGAACCTTTCATGGGACCTATCACGTCCGGCCTGGGGGAGATATACCAGTACACCATCGATCCTAAACCGGGTTATGATACGGTTTATTCCGATATGGAGATCCGCACCGTTCAGGACTGGATCGTAAAACGGCAAATGGCCATGGTGCCGGGCGTGGTGGAGGTAAACAGCTTCGGAGGGCACATCAAGCAATATGAGGTAGCGGTCGATCCCGAGCGTCTGAACAGCATGAATGTGACCATCCTGGATATTTTCCGGGCGCTTGAAGCTAACAATCAAAATACGGGCGGGGCTTACATTGAGCGAAACCACCAAGCCAACTTTATCCGAGGCGAAGGGCTGGCCCGCTCCATCGGTGATATTGAGAGCATTGTCGTGAAAACGGTGGAGAATGTGCCGGTACTCATCCGCGATGTAGCCGAGGTGCGCTTTGGTTCGGCCGTACGTTATGGGGCATTTACAAAGGACGGCAAGGGCGAGGCAGTGGGCGGCATTATCATGATGCTCAAAGGGGCTAACTCGAATGACGTGATCGAGCAGGTAAAGAAGCGCATGGAGCAGATTGGCGGGTCACTCCCGGAGGGATTGGAAATTAATGCTTTTTTAGACAGAAGCGACCTGATCGCACGCACCACTTTCACGATTAAGAGAAACCTCGTAGAGGGAGCTTTAATTGTAGTATTGGTGCTGGTACTATTGCTGGGCCATCTTCGGGGAGGCCTTATCACGGCCTCCATTATCCCGCTTTCCCTGCTGTTTGCCTTTATCCTGATGAAAATATTCGGGGTGTGGGCCAACTTGATGAGCCTGGGAGCGATTGATTTCGGGATTATTGTGGACGGGGCGGTGATTATTGTAGAGGGCGTGGTACACACCGTTCAACAACGAGTATATGGAAGTACGGCTCCATTGTCACAGAAACAAATGGATGAGATCGCTTATAAGTCGAGCAGCAAAATGATGAACGCCGCCTTCTTCGGGCAGCTCATTATCCTTATCGTATTCACTCCAATACTGGCCCTGGAAGGCGTAGAAGGTAAAATGTTTAAACCTATGGCCTACACCTTTGGGTTTGCCGTGTTGGGAGCAATTCTTCTTTGCCTCACCTATGTGCCGGTAATGGCTTCTCTGTTCCTAAAACCGGCGAAAAAGAAGGGCCGGTTTTCAGCCTTTACCGAACGCACCAGTGAGAAATTGATGGGTAGTATTCAGCGTGTCTATTTACCTGCGCTGAATTGGTCCTTGCGCAAAGGCAAAGCGGTTATTATCGGTTCAGTGATCCTGCTGGCCTCGGCGGTGCTGGCCTTCACCCGTATGGGCGGCGAATTTATCCCGCAGCTGGATGAAGGCGACTTGGCCTTCCACGCGATCATGAAACCGGGCACCTCTCTGAGCGAGACCATTTCTGCCAGTACCAAGGTGGAAGAGATTATCCTGGAAAATTTCCCCGAAGTGGAGCACGTACTCAGCCGCATCGGGGTAGCAGACGTGCCCACCGATCCCATGCCCATGGATATCGCCGATGTATTCGTTATCCTGAAACCGGAAAACGAATGGGTATCGGCCGCATCTAAAGAAGAACTGATTGTAAAGATCAAGGAAAAGATATCGGTCATTCCCGGGGTAAATTTTGAATTCACGCAGCCCATTGAAATGCGGTTCAACGAACTGCTCAGCGGGGTGCGGGAGGATATCGCTGTAAAATTATTCGGGGAAGACCTCGACATGCTGGCAGCCAAGGCCGCGGAAATGGGCAGCATCATTGCCACAGTTGACGGCGTGGCCGATATGCGCGTAGAAGCGACCACGGGCCAGCCTCAGATGACCGTCGTTTATGACCGGGCAAAAGTAGCCCAATACGGCCTTACTATCGAAGACCTTAACCGGATGGTTTCCTCGGCTTTTGCCGGCGGACAGGCAGGGGTGATCTTTGAAGGCGAAAGACGGTTCGATTTGGTGGTCCGGCTGGATGAGCAGCACCGGCAGGGAATTGATGATCTGAGGAGCCTTTATGTCAACCTTCCGGGCGGCAGTCAGATCCCCTTATCGGCCGTAGCCACCGTTGACTACGAGCCCGGCCCTATGCAGATATCGCGCGACAATACCAACCGGAGGACGTACGTGGGAATCAATGTGCGGGGTCGCGACGTAAAAAGCCTCGTGGAAGAGATCCGCGAAAAGCTGGACGCGCAGCTGGAACTCCCTCCCGGCTATTATATCCAGTACGGGGGCGCTTTTGAGAACCTGGAAAGGGCTACCAGCCGTCTGACCCTGGTGGTACCGATGGCGCTGGCGCTGATCTTTATTTTGCTCTATTTCGCGCTTGGTTCCCTTTCTCAGGCTGCGATGATCTATATGGCTATTCCCCTGGCGGCCATTGGCGGCGTATTTTCCCTTTGGATACGGGACATGCATTTTAGTATTTCGGCCGGAGTAGGCTTTGTGGTGCTTTTCGGCGTAGCGGTACTGAACGGGCTGGTGCTGATCAGCCGACTGAACAGCCTGAAGGAGGAAGGTGTCCCTTTAAAGGAGCGGATTCACCAGGGAACCGGGGAGCGTATCCGTCCCATTCTGTTAACAGCGCTGGCGGCCATTATGGGCTTTTTGCCAATGGCTATATCCACTTCGGCAGGAGCGGAAGTCCAGCGCCCGCTTGCCACGGTAGTCATCGGAGGGTTGATCACCTCGACCTTGCTCACCCTGCTGGTACTACCGGTGCTGTATCAATGGCTGGAACGTAGAACCGAAAAACGCTTATCCTCACATAATATGAAACCATTGATCGTCCTTTTGATAGCCGGGGGCGGCCTCCTGATGGCCATTGCCCCTGCGCGTGCGCAGGAAACGTCGGACCGGCCGCAGCTGCTGACCCTGCAGTCCGCCCTTGATTCGGCAAGGACCAATTATCCGGCCATACAGGCTGCCCAGCTGGATGTCACCCGGCAGGAAGCGCTTAAAAAAACAGCCTGGCAACTCGGCGGCACCCAGGTTTTTACCGGGAAAGAAGAAGTAGGAAACGGGCAGCCAGGTGTGCAGACCGTCGTGGGTGTTCAGCAGCAGAACATCGATCTTTTTGGCGGATTCAGCCGCGCAAAATGGCGCGAGGAGCTGATTACGCTAAGCGAGGTGAACCGCGATATTACCGAATTGCAGGTACTGGAGCGCACGGCTTCCGCCTATTACCATGCCGCTTTTGCCAAGAGCCGCCTGGAAGTTGCCCGCCGGCTTGATACAATTTACCAGGATTTTGAGGAAGCCGCCCGTTTGCGTTATGAAACAGGCGAAACTTCCCGTCTGGAGTACCTGACAGCCACGGGCAAATACCGGCAGATACAGATCATGGCCCGGCAGGCTGCCGATGATTACCATATCGCCCTCACGGCGCTAAACAGGTGGGTGACGATGCCAGATACCTTCCAGGTAGCTTCCTTGCAGGAAACGGATATAACGCTTGCTGCGATAGCCGACACGGCACAGCTGGGAAACACGCCTTTACTGGAAAGCTTCCGGCAGGAAATTCAGGTGCAGCAGGCACGCCTCCGATCAGAAAAGGCGGACCTGTTGCCTGAGATCAGCGCGCAGTACGGTTGGCAAAAGATCGGCGCGCAAAGCGGCTTTAACAGCTGGCAGGTGGGTATCAGTATCCCCTTGTGGTTCGGCCCCCAGAAAGGAGAAATACAGGCCGCCAGGATACAGGGAGCAATAGCGGAAAAGCGGTTAACGGAAGAATCCCTCCGATTGCAGTCGGAATACCGTCAATTGCTGCAGCAATTGCAGAAGACTGCCCGCACGCTGGATTATTATCAAAGCCAGGGACTGGCCCTTGCCGAAGAACAGCTCATCGCTGCCCGGCAGAGCTACCGCTACGGGGAGATCGATTATACAGACTTTATCCAACTGACCGATGATGCCCTGCGTGCCCAAACCACCTACCTGGAAACGCTGAATGACTATTACCAGACTCAAAACGATATCCGGTTTCTGTTAGGACAGTTTTAACTCAAAAAAAACGAAGATGAAAAAACAAATAATATATATTCTTTTCGCTTCAGGCATTCTGATGCTGGGAGCCTGTACCACTCCCCCCGCCCAGGAAGAAGAAGCCGGGCACCACGAAGAAGAGCAACACGAAGAAAATGCCGTATCCCTTACCGGGGATCAAATGGCGGCTATCGGCATAAAAACAGGCCCGCTCTCCCGGCGTTATCTCGGCGCCAGTATCAAGGCCAACGGGAGGCTGGAAGTCCCCCCGCAGAACGAAGCGAAAGTAAGCGCCTACCAGGGAGGGAATGTGCAAAGGATCAACGTGATAGAAGGAGACAAAGTACAAAAAGGGCAAACCCTGGCCATTCTGGAACATCCTGACCTTATCACAATCCAGCAGGATTACCAGGAAGCGTTAAACCGCCTGGCATTTCTTGAAATGGAATATGCCCGGAAGAAAAAGCTTTTCGAGGAAGAAATAGGTTCAGGCAAGGATTTTCAGCAGGTGGAATCCGAATACAAGACCATGCAATCCCGCGCGGCTGCGTTAAAGGCAAAGCTCCACATGCTGGATATTGATCCCGCGGCCGTTGCTGAAGGGAGGATCTACCCCGCGATACCGGTTAAAACGCCCATCAGCGGTTATATACGAGCAGTCGATGTGGTGACCGGCCAGTATGTCCAGCCCCAGCAGGAATTATTCGAGGTCGTGGACAACAGCCATATCTACGCCGACCTGATGGTATATGAACGGGATATCCCCCGCTTGCGTGAAGGACAGAAAGTTATTTTTACTGCAGCAGGTATGCCCGAAAGGGAACTTTCGGCCAGTATCTATTCGGTGGGAAAAGCGTTCGAGGAAGACCCGAAGGCGGTACACGTTCATGCCGAAATTGAGAATGGCAAGGGGGACCTGATCCCCGGCATGTATGTCCAGGGACGTATTATCACTGATGAAACCCAGGTATTGGCACTCCCGGAGGAAGGCGTGGTTATTGAAGGAGACCGGTCTTACCTGTTCCTGCTGACCGATGAACCTGCCCATGCGGGGGAGCATTCCGATGAAGCGCCTGCCGGGGAGCATTCCGATGAAGGACCCTCCGGAGGAGCGCACGATGACCATGCTAAAAGCCAGGCCTTCCGAATGGTAGAAGTAGGCACCGGCGTAAAGGAAGCAGGTTTTGTAGAGATCAAACCTGTCACTAAGCTGCCCGATAGCGCCAGGGTGGTCACCGAAGGGGCTTATTACCTGCTGGCTGAAATGAAAAAAGGCGAAGCGGGGCATAGTCATTGATCGTAAAGAAAAAGGCATACCCTTTGCCGGAAAAAGGTAAATAAACACTAAAAATCTAATAGCATGTTAAAGATCACAGAAGACAGCACCTTGCCGAATTTGATAAGCACCGTAGCTGTTAATAAATTGGATCAAGCTGATTACGAGCAACTCGTTCCGATTTTAAAGAACAAGCTGAACGGGAAGGGAAAGATCCGATGGTATTTCGCGATGGAGGATTTTAAAGGCTGGACACCGGGCGCTGCCTGGGAAGACTTTAAATTTGATATCCAACATGCCGGTGACTTTGAAAAAATAGCCATGGTCGGAGAAAAGGAGTGGCAGGAATGGTTGACCGCTTTAATGAAGCCCTTTACTTCTGCTGAACTGCGTTTTTTTGAAACGAAAGATGAAGAGGAGGCCCGGCGGTGGATCAGGAGTTGATCCACCGCCGATTGCTCTCCTGATACACCACTTCCAAACAGCAGCTTATGCCACACGATCACAATCACAGCCACCAGCCGGGTAATATAAAGCTGGCCTTTTTTCTGAACATGGGCTTTACGATCTTCGAGTTTATCGGAGGATTTTATGTAAATAGTGTTGCCATTGTGGCCGATGCACTGCATGATGCCGGAGACAGCCTTTCTCTGGGGCTGTCCTGGTATCTTGACAAGAAATCAAAAAAACAAGGCAATCAAAAATACACGTTTGGCTACCAGCGCTTCTCCTTATTAGGGGCGCTGATCAATAGCATCATACTTATCGCGGGTTCCTGTTTTGTCATCTACGAGGCCGTTCAGCGCCTGGCGGCTCCTGAACATTCCGATGCCAAGGGCATGCTGGCATTCGCGATCGTGGGTATTGTGGTAAACAGCATCGCTGCTTTCCGGTTAAGTAAGGGGAAGTCGCTCAATGAAAAAGTACTTCAATGGCACCTGTTGGAGGATGTATTGGGATGGGCTGCTGTACTGGTCACCAGCATTGTGCTGATATTCAACGATATACATATTCTCGATCCCCTGCTATCTTTAGCCATTACGGCCTATATTCTGTGGAACGTCATTAAAAGGCTCGTCGACACCATGAAGATCTTCCTTCAGGGTGCACCGGAGAAGATCAACATTCAGGAGCTCGAGCAGAAGCTCGGTGCTATTCCGCATGTGGCCAGTGTACATCATGCCCATGTCTGGTCGCTTGACGGCGAGCATCACGTACTCACCGCGCATATAAAATTAAAGCGGGTAAAAAGCCTTGGGGAAGTAAGCGAGCTGAAAAACAAGGTCAAAGATGCGCTGAAGGAATACGACCTGGAGCATGTCACTATCGAAACCGAACAGGACGATGAAGTCTGTGTCAACGAAATAATCAATGAAAGGAGCCCCTCATGATAAATCAACTGGAAGGCAAGCTAAAAGAAAGAAGCATCCGTCCCACGGCTATGCGGCTGCTGGTACTGGAGGTCCTGGAAAAGCAATCTTCAGCCATTAGCTTAACTGAGCTGGAGCAAACTTTTGGCCCGTCCGACCGGATCACGTTATACCGCACGCTGAAAACTTTTGAAGACAAAGGCCTGGTGCATAGCATCAATGACGGCACCGGCGCTCCGCGGTATGCTCTATGCGAGGAAGGGTGCGAGTGTGATTACCGGCGTGACATGCACGTTCATTTTTACTGCCGCGCATGCAACCAGACGGTTTGCCTTCCGCAGCTGAAAATCCCTGCGATTGCGCTGCCGGAGGACCTGCTTCCGGAAGAGGCCAGTCTGGTCATAAAAGGCTTATGCGGCAAATGCCAATAAAATGCAATTCCATTGCATACCATAGCGGGTTAATTTTGCGGTAGATCAGAAAACGATACAGTCATGGCATGGACATTTGAAGATTTCCCCCTGGAAATGAAAGATCTGACGCCGCAGGTCAGAGAAAAGGCCATTGAAATCGCCAATAAATTAATGGTTGAGAAGTGCCTTGATGAAAAAGAAGCCATCCGGGAAGCCATTGAGCAAGCGGAAGAATGGTTCCTGGATATGGAAGGATGAATATGAAAGACCAGACACTACGGGACGACGACTGCTGCGCGGTGGAACCCAAAAAGGTTGAGGGTAAGACGCCACCGGTGAAAGCCGGTGAAAGGGAACCTGCGTTCCTGGCAAAATGGGGATGGGCAATTGCCAGTTTTCTACTGCTGGTTACAGGGATATTGACAGATCATTTCTGGCAACCGGCATTCTTTAACGGCCCGATAAGAGTCGTGTGGTATGTTCTGGCCTATCTCCCGGTTGGCCTTCCGGTCATTGTTAAAGCCGTTCGGACGCTCATTAAAGGAGAGGTATTTACCGAGTTCTTTTTGATGAGTGTGGCTACCGCCGGGGCTTTTGCCATCGGAGAATATCCTGAAGGGGTGGCAGTGATGCTTTTTTATGCGGTAGGAGAACTTTTTCAGGATGCGGCAGTGGGCAGGGCGAAACGAAATATTACCGCTTTGCTCGACGTGCGCCCCGATACTGCGTCGGTTTTGCGTAACGGCTCTTATAAAACAGTTAGCCCGGAAGAAGTAGCCATCGGGGAAACGGTTCAGATAAAGGCGGGCGAGAAGGTACCGCTGGATGGGACAATGGCCTCCGGCAGCTCTTCCTTTAACACGGTTGCCCTGACCGGGGAAAGCAAACCCCGTAGCATCCGGGAAGGAGAGCAGGTATTGGCAGGCATGATCAATATCGACAAGGTAATTACCATCCGGACTACCAAGGAATTTGCCGACAGCTCCATTGCCCGTATTTTGGAGCTGGTGCAGCATGCCGCTGGCCGGAAGGCTAAGACCGAACAGTTTATCCGGCGATTTGCCAAAGTTTACACACCGGCTGTCACCTTCCTGGCCATCCTGCTGGTTTTTCTGCCTTATTTTATCGTGGAAAATTATGTATTTGAGGACTGGCTGTACCGTGGCTTGATCTTCCTGGTCATTTCCTGCCCTTGTGCGCTGGTTATTTCGATCCCGCTTGGTTATTTCGGAGGCATTGGCGCTGCTTCCCGCAACGGGATACTTTTCAAAGGTTCCAACTTCCTCGACCTTATAACGAAGGTGAACACGGTAGTGATGGATAAGACCGGAACCCTTACCGAAGGCGTATTCGATGTGCAAGAGGTCGTGGCGGCGAAAGATTTTGATGAAAGGCTGCTGCTGAAGCTTGCGGCGGCGCTGGAAAGTAAATCCACTCACCCCGTTGCCAGCGCTATTGTCCGGTATGGTGCAAGCCAGAAGATTGATTTTAACAAGGTAACCATGCAAGCTGCTGAGGAAATAGCAGGTCACGGTCTAAAAGGAACGGTCGATGGGTTTAGCGTCCTTGTCGGCAATGCACGGCTTTTGAAAAAATTTAATATTTCTTTTGATGCCGGGCTTGAAAAGATCGAAGATACAGTTGTTGCCGTAGCTGTCAATGACAAGTATGCCGGGCATATCATTATAGCGGATAAAATAAAGGAAGATGCTGAGGAGGCCGTCCGTCAGCTGCATAAAAACGGGGTCCGGGAAACGATCATGCTTTCGGGAGATAAAAATGCGGTAGTAAAAAAAGTAGCCGGCATCCTTAAGATCGACAAAGCTTTTGGTGATCTGCTTCCGGAAGACAAGGTGCAGAAAGTGGAAGACCTGAAAAAAGATCCCGTTCGTGTCGTCGCCTTTGTTGGGGACGGCATTAATGATGCCCCGGTACTAGCCTTGAGCGACGTGGGAGTGGCCATGGGTGGTTTAGGAAGCGACGCGGCTATAGAAACCGCCGACGTTGTTATTCAAACCGATCAGCCATCCCGTATTGCCACAGCCATCCGGATCGGCAAAGCGACCAAAAGGGTTGTCTGGCAAAATATCGGGCTTGCCTTCGGCATTAAAGCGATCGTACTGGCGCTGGGCGCAGCGGGCGTTGCCGGGATGTGGGAAGCTGTATTTGCCGATGTCGGCGTGGCTTTACTCGCAATCCTGAATGCGGTAAGGATTCAGAAAATGGATTTTAATACCAACCCCTGAAGAATAGCATATCAATCTTGGCCCCTACCTCCACGGCCAGCAAATTTTCCAGCTCTTATCAAAAATAATCTTTGGGAAACTCCAAAATGGGAGAAGCTAATAAGTTCGCAAACGTGCCAATTCCCACATCCCTTGTTAGTTTTCCAATGTTTAACAGCTGTAGCTGGACATTATTGTCTTTTTCAAGTTGACACTGGTCAAGGTGAGTTAAAGCACCTTCTGGAAATAATATACTTTTTCACCCACTTTTATGGAAAAATAATCGGTTTTCTGAAATCTTCTTTGGATTGTTCTGTAAACGTAATTAAAATCTGGGTCGGTCTTCCTTAACGCTTCGTATAACGCAAGAATATTGCTTTCTTTAACGATAGCCTTATTATCCATGATCACGATATAATAGCTCCAGGGCCTCTTTCTCATCTATATGCTTTACCTAAATGTACACAAGAGGCAAGGATAAAATACAAAAAATTTGCAATTGTACAATATTAGTACTAATATTGTATTATACTAATCAATAAACTAAACCACGGGTGGTGCCGGAAGCCTTTCTGGATCTGACTGACACCGATAATTTCGGCGGCCTGGTAAAAGATAGTTGCAAGGCTTGTAGGAGGTCGTGACAGCTATCCTAAACCAAGGGGGTGGGTTTTACCACCTGCCCCCTTTTTTAACGAGTACAATTATGGGACAAAATCATTTATTTATCAACCACACGAAAAAGGAGATTCACGAGGTCGAAGTATTGCGCGAAAATGTTAAACCCTACGAAGATGGCTTGGGCTTATTGTGGTACCTCTTGGAATCTTATAATTCCCCCCGCTGTTTGGACAGTATTTTGTAAAAAATAAAGCAACTTTTGTTGTAGTTCGTGGTGTGGATTTGTGGTAAACTCAGTTGAGTTTTCCATAAATCCACGGCCTTTTTCTCTTTGCTTCTTTCTCTTTT
>JAJUHF010000082.1 GCA_029268045.1 Anseongella ginsenosidimutans | reverse complement strand
CGATTCGGCTTCGAAGCGGATCCACCGCGCCTGAAAAGAAGCAGGGAATTCATGGGAATAGGTTTCCCCCGGGGCGACCGTAACAGTTTGGTAGGTCATCCAGGGGCCGTGTCCTACGGGTTCGACCTGGATATGAAAGGTGATGGGCTTGTCGCCCCGGTGGGATAGCGCCAGCTTTTTCTGATCATAGAAGCCGATTAGGTATGGGTCGGAAGGGCTATGGGCTTTTACGGCCGCATCCTTCCAGGGCCCACCCCGTCCCGTAGGTTTCCCGAGCTTCCATAGATCGTCAATTGCGCCTACCCATACGCTCGCTTTTCCATCTTCCGAGCGGATGATATGCCCGGTGTTCGGTGCGCTGCCTTCCTGAAGGCCGGTCATAACCAGTAAGCCGCGGTACGACGCGTAATCGTGTACTTTCAGGTGATGGGAAGAAATGGGGCGGATTTTAGCGAAGCCATCGGCGTTTTCCGCGGGCAGTTCGTAGAAGGTCCCGTGAAGATTCAGCAGATCGCGTTCGGTGGCAACTTCGCGGCAGATTCGCATCAGCCTGGAGCGGATGGGGTCCGTGAAGGCGTCCGGTCCCAGGGGAAGACGCCAGCGACGGCCCCGGTCATCGGTGATCAGGACCGAAGACGCATCGATGGTCACCACCTCTTCCGGAATGACGAACCGCTCCCTGATGAAGGCTTCGGTGGCTGGATCGTCCTTTTTTACAAGCCGCATCGTTCCATCCAGTTCATAATAACCGGCCTCCGCGAAGTTATTGCCTGAAATGGTTCCCGCCAACACGCCCAAGGCCCTCCGGTTGTCGCCCAGGCCATAGAGAAGTCCGCCGGTATATTGTGGGTCCTTCAGGTGGGCTAAGCCGCGAAACATCTTGGCGATTTTTTCCCGATAGCGCGAGTGGTCGGTATAGGTGAAATGGACCGTGACGGTTGTGGCAGCGCTGATTTTCACACGGATCCACTCTCCCTTTTCATGGTTTTCAACCAGCCAGTTGGCCGACTGACCGGGTTGTACTTCAATTGTTTTCAACGGGAACCATTGATTGTTGCCTTCGGCATCTACCTCGAAAAAGAAGGATGCAGGTCGCTTGCCTTCGTTTTTTATCCAGACCGCCCGGTGATCCCATCCGGCGAAGAGAAAGGGTTCCGAAACGGCGTTGGCCTCAATGGACTCCGACAGCCACACTGCCCCTTCGGCCGTATTCGGGCCCAGGCGGTCGGGTTGGTCCGTGGAAGTGAACCACAGGTTGGAGTTGGATTGCCCCGGCCCTTCCAGGGAGCCTTTGATGCGCCTGGTGTTCAAGAATTCTTTTTGTGCAGCGTCGTCGCAGCCGAATACCAATTGATTATTCCAGCGGGTGAAATCCCCGATCACTTTAAGGTAAGCGGACCGAGGCCGGATCCCAGCCGTATTGCCGGCCGACAGCTTCCCGGGAAGCGTCCAGAACAGGCCATGCATGGTCATCAGGTAATCGGGTTTGTCCGCCGTTCCCACATCCCGGATCCGGGGCCATTCCGTGTTCCAGCCGTGAGCGCCATCGTAAGAATGGCTTGCTTTGGGCAGACGATAAAATTGCCAGCCGTTCTCAACCCCGCGTACCCCGAAAAGTACCGATTTATGATCCCATCCGACCGTCCAGATCGGGTCGCTTTCCGGGTTGGGATTACCCGCTATTCCGCCGGGCCCGGTCACTTCGGTAAACTGATTCCGCCGCACCACTTCCCAGTCTTTTCCATCCCATTCCGCCAGGACCCCGGATTCCGCATCAAAATCCGTCATCGCTTCCCGCGTTTTCCCCCCGTTATTGGCGTAAACAAGCACCCCTTGGCCCGAATACATTCCCTTGCCGTGCGCGCCCGGCAAAAGCGGACTGAAACCGCCTGCTCCCGGAACCTGGGGAAGGGTATTGCCATCCTCATACAGGATAGTGGTTTTCAGTGACCGGACATCCACTTCGTAAAATCCTTCTTCCATGGTACCGATGTAAATCCGATTGGCCGGGTCGGTGAGGTGTCGGGCCGCTGCGGTATAACGTCCCGGAGCTTCCTCGTAAGGGATCACCTTCACATTCCGATCGGCATCTATCGCGTAGGGGCCTATGAATAGCTGATTGCTTTCCTGATGAAATAATCGGCTGGCGGGGGTGCCTCCGACGCTTTCTTCCCGGATGATTTGCCTGAGATCGGGAGTTATTTCGTATAGTTTATCGGACGATCCCAGGGGCTTATGGGGGCCATAGGTAATGACCCAGAGACGGTCCGCCCAGGGTACTACCGCGCCCGTGCCGCATTCCGCTTCCTCGTTATAATAGGCCAGATGCGGGTAAATTCCGCTGAACACCGGCTTTCCGGCAGCTTTCCCAGCGGCTTTTCCGGCAAACCGCTGCGGGCTGCAGGAAGCGATACATAAAACAGATACAGCCAGCAAGGCCAGGGATTTCCACGAGTTCATACGGTTGGTCAGTTTCAAGTTCAGTGTTTTTAAAAGTAGAACATCTCTACAAAAATTCCCAATCTTCCCCAATTTTCAATGCGCCTTGATCCCGGATCTTGGCTATGCCAGGCAGGACAGAGCAGGATAGCGTTCACAGTCGGAACGCTTAGATTGGTAGGACGCTATAGACCGACCCTTTGTGAAAGCGTATTCGCTATATACCGACGATGAGCTCATTCAGCTGGTGCAAACCGGGGATGAACGTGCCTTCATTGCGGTTTATCGGCGTCATTGGGCGGTGCTGTTCGATTCGGCCTGGCGACGGCTGAAAGATCGGGGAAAGGCGGAGGATGTGGTGCAGGAGGTCTTTGTGGACCTATGGGCGCGCCGTGCCTCTTTGTCCATTTCACATCTGCGCCCCTACCTGCAGGCGGCTGTCCGGTACAAGACCCTTAATTTGCTGGCTCGGGGCGAAGGATCGCGGGAGTTGCTTGAACCCATGGAGCAACTTCTGACCGCGCGGGGGAGCACGGACGCCAGATTAATCGAACAGGAGCTCGTTGAGCTGGTCCGCCTCTTCGTTCAGACACTTCCGGACCGGCGCCGCCGGATTTTCGAGCTGTACTATGACGAAGAACTATCCACCCGGGAGATTTCCGCTCGCCTTGATATTTCCCGCAAAACGGTCCAGAATCAGCTTCGTACCGCTGTGGTGGCGTTAAAAGCACATCTTACTTCGCTTGTTTTATTGTTTCTCTTCCTTTGATTTGGGACTTTCTCCTTTTTCTGTGACTGGATAGTAAAAGGCTTACCGGTGAAAGCACAGCAAATATCCGAACATATTTCCCGTCTGGCGGCAAAAGTGCTCCAGGGCACGGCTACACCGGAGGAGCGCGCCTTTCTGGAGAAATACGAAGCGTTCCTGGATCGCGGGGAATCCGCAGTGGAACGAATGCCGGATGAAGCGCGCCAGGAGCTGGAAAAAGTCATTCTGGAACGGATCGTCGAAGATATCCACAATCCGGCCGCCGGTAGCCCGCTGACGCGAACGCGTTGGTTGCCGGCCGCGGCTGCGGCGATCCTTATCCTGTTCGGGGTCTGGTGGGTCCTGGCCCGGTCCGGAAGCACGACGGGCGCAGACACCAGGGAGGAACTCACCCAGGACATCCGTCCGGGCGGCAACAAAGCCGTACTGACCTTGGGAAACGGGCAGCGGGTGGAACTGGATAACCTGGCCGAGGGAGGCGTTGCCCGGGAAGGCGCTGTGGAAGTACAGAAGCAGGCAGACGGGCTGATCGCCTACCAGCCGCTGCACGCGGAATCCGTGGTCGAACCGGTATTTCATGAGCTTTCCACACCCCGGGGTGGGGTTTTCCGCATGGAACTTCCCGACGGAACGCAGGTCTGGCTGAATTCGGAAACCCGCATCCGCTACAGCGTGGGATACGTGGAAGGGAAGCGTCTGGTGGAATTATCGGGCGAAGCCTATTTTGATGTAAAAAAGGACACCAGACACCCCTTTCTGGTGCGGGTCGGAGAACGCATGCAGGTCGAAGTGACCGGAACGCAGTTCAATGTGAACGCCTACCCCGACGAGACCCGCCTCGAAACAAGCCTTGTGGAGGGATCGGTCCGGGTTCGTTCCAGCGGCACGGGGAAAGACGCAGTGAGTTTATCGCCCGGCCAACAGGCCGCATTGGAACGGGGCAATGAAAAACTCACCGTGCAGCGGGTGGATGTGGCCGAGGTGACGGCGTGGCAGAAAGGGCTATTCCTTTTCCGCAGCGCCGATGCGGCAATGGTGCTGCGGCAGATTTCCCGATGGTACGATGTAGAAGTGGTTTACAGGAACGGAATTCCCGAAGGACATATTACCGGCAAGATCCCCCGGTACAAAAACGCGTCGGAAGTCCTGGAGATACTTAAACTAAGTGGGATCAACGTAAAAATAGAAGGAGGGAAGCTCATCGTCATGTAATCATTCTTGAACAAAATGCACGTCGAGCCTGAAAGAATACGGAGGCGGTGGCAGCCGCCCCCGAAAAGCGAAAAGGCCAGACATCACCCGGAAAGCCGGGTGCTTTAACCTGGAGGTCAAATTCTGATGTATAACCTAAACGATACAAATGTATGAAACAAAGTGCTTTCTGGAAAACCCTTATCTTCATGCAGCTTGGTGCGATCCTCATTTTAGCGAGCTGCCTGCATTTAAGTGCGGGAGTCTTCGCCCAGCAGTTTTCCGTGTCGGAAGACCGGACGGACCTGGTCCGGATCTTTGAGCTAATCGAAAAGGAAACCGAGTACACGGTGGTTTATCGGGATGAATGGCTCCATAGGAGTAAGCCATTCAGCCTGCACGTAAAAAATATATCGCTCGAGGAACTGCTTAACCGGAGTTTCGAGAAGCAGCCGCTGACCTACGCCATGGTAAACAAGACCATTGTGGTCCGTCCCCGTTCCATGCGGCCGGCCGACCCTCCTGCCCAGACCGGCACGCTGCTTCAGGAGGTATTACGGGGTGTGGTAAAGGAGGCCGGAAGCGGCGCACCCCTGCCGGGGGTGTCCATCGTGGTCAAAGGCAGTACGGTGGGAACGTCCACCGACCTGGAAGGGCGCTTCGAGCTGAGCGGCGTGACAGCCGGGCAGGTGCTGGTCCTGACCTTTCTTGGGTTTCGGACCAAAGAGGTACCCTACCGGGGTGAAGAGACCCTGGATATCACCTTGGAAGAAGACGTGGCAGGCCTCGATGAGGTGGTGGTGATCGGTTACGGTACCCAGCAAAGCCGCGACCTGACCGGTTCGGTGGCCACGATCGATCAGAAAACCATCCGGGATTTGCCGGTGGCGACCATTGATCAGAAAATGGTAGGTCAGGTTCCCGGTGTACAGATCCAGCAGGTTTCCGGGGCGCCCGGGGCGGGCACCTCGGTGAAGATCCGGGGCAGTGGCTCGCTGGGCGCGGGAAATGAACCGCTGTATGTGGTGGACGGAATGCCCTATTCGGCCGGAATGAATCAGAATCTGAATCCGCTCGCTTATATCAGCCCCAGCAACGTGGAATCCATTACCATATTAAAGGATGCTTCCTCTACGGCCATCTACGGTTCCCGCGGGGCCAACGGAGTCGTCATGATTACCACTAAAAAGGGTGGGTTCAATCAAAACAACGTAACCGTGTCTTCCATGTATGGAATTCAGCATATTCCCCAGCGGGGGCGGCCCAAACTGCTGAATCAGCGGGAGTTTGCCGAACTGCAGCAGGATAAGATCCGCATCGTTGTGCGTCAGCGGGAAAACCGGGAAGCCACCCTGGATGATTTCCCCGAGGCATACCGGTATCCGGACCAGTTGGTCGGTGAGGGTACCGACTGGTACGATCTGCTATTGCAGACTGCCGCCACGCAGGACCATACGATCAACATCAACAGCGGTAACGATCGCACGCGGTTTAATCTGGGTCTGGGATATTTCCAACAGGACGGAGCCCTGAAGCATACCGGAATGAAACGCTATAGCGCAAGCATAAACGGTGAAACACGCTTGGGTCCCGTAAAAATAGGCGCTTCGCTTCAGCCCAGCTTTGTGGATCAGGTCCGCACGCAGACCAATACTAACCGGCTCGATGTCATCGGTATTTCACTATGGGCGAATCCCTTGCTGTCGCCCTACGATGAGAATGGTGAGCTCATTCCGTATCTGCAAGCGCCATCCAGCCCGTACCACTCGGCATGGAGTTTTCCTAACCCGCTGTTTGTCCTGCGGGAAAGTACCGCTTCGCAGCAGAACTTCCGCAACCTCGGCTCGGCGCACGTAGAATGGGAGATCATTCCCGGCCTGAAGGCGAAAACCGCGCTGAACACGATCTGGACCACCGGAAAGGCAAACCGCTATATTCCGGGTACGGTGGGGTCGGCCAACAGCGCGCCGACGGGCATCGGACGTTCCACCAACGGAAGAAACAGCAGTTTTAACTGGTTGATCGAGAATACGGTGAATTACACCCGCGAGTTCGGCGAACACCGCATTAACCTGCTGGGTGGATACACGGCGCAGAAAAGCACCTCCGACGGCATCAGCCTGAATGCCGAACCGTATCCCAACGATTTGATCAAAACCATCAATGCCGCCCAGGATATTCTTGCCTGGGGACAGGACATCTCGGCCTGGAGCATGATTTCTTATCTGGGCAGGGCCAATTATGTGTTCCGGGACCGGTATCTGCTCACGGCTACGTTCCGGTCGGACGGATCGTCCCGGTTTGGCAGGCACAGCCGTTTTGCTTCCTTTCCATCCCTGGCGGTCGCGTGGCATCTTTCGGAAGAACCCTTTTTGGAGAATAACCGGCTGATCAACAATCTGAAAGTCCGGCTGAGCTACGGGAAAAGTGGAAACAACAACATTGGCGACTATACGCACCTGGCCTCGGTATCGGCAGGTTCCTACCTCTTCGGCGGGAATCAGGTAACCGGTTCGAGGGTGGGACTGCCCAATCCGTTCCTTACCTGGGAAGAATCCGATCAGCTCGATGCGGGACTGGATATCGACCTGTTCGACAGTCGCCTTGCGCTGACCATCGACGCGTATCATCGCAAAAGCAAAAACATGCTGCTTGAAGACGTGGTGCCGGCCATCACCGGCTTTACTTCCCAGCTTGTCAACAGCGGAAGCGTCCGGAACAACGGCCTGGAAATAGGCCTGGTAGCGGTGCCGGTAACCACCCAGCAGTTTAACTGGACTTTTAGCGGGAACGTGTCGTTCAACCGGAACAAGGTGCTCACTCTCAACAGCAACGGCGACCGGATCCTGGCGGGAAATAACGACGGTTACCCGACCCACGTTTCCGTCGTGGGCAAGCCCATCGGGCAATTCTTCGGCTTCATTTTCGAACGTCTCTACAACCAGGCTGACATGGATGATCCGAACCTGATCAAAACCCCGCAGGTTTATCCCGGCAATCCAAAATACGCCGATATCGACGGGGACGGGGTGATTACCGACCTGCTGGATTATACGATTATCGGGAATCCGCATCCGGATTTCCTTTTCGGGTTCAGCAATACGTTCAGCTATTCCAACTTCGATTTAATGGTGCTGGTCAATGGGCAGTCGGGGGGAAGCGTGATCAACGGGGTGCGCCAGACGGTCGATAACCTGATGGGCTTTTTCAACGTGAGTAAGGAATGGACCAACCGCTGGAAAAGTGAACAGGACCCTGGCGACGGCAAGCATTACGGGATTCCACAATACGCCCCTTCCTGGGGACACCGGCGGTCTACCCTTTGGGTGGAAGATGCCAGTTACCTGCGCATTGCGAACGTGACCCTGGGTTATTCCCTGCCCGCCCAGACGGTTGAGCGGCTCGGGGTGCTGCAAAGCTGCCGCTTATACTTTACGGTACAGAATCTGGCGATGTTCACCAAATACGGCGGAGCGAATCCCGAAGGACAGGCGTCAAATATCAGCAATACGCGGGCGCCCGGTTACGACATGACTTCCTATCCGCTGGCCCGGACTTTTTCAATGGGATTGAACCTGACCTTTTAACAGAAAGAACTTGCTATGAAATTAGTGCAATATTTAATCCTGTGCCTGCTCTTGAGTGCTTGCTCAGGAAGCTTCCTGGAACTTTACCCGGAAACCGATCTTAACGAAGGCAATTTCTATCAGTCGGAAGAAGAATACGTGTTATTGGCTAACGGATGCTATATTCCCCTGCGGAATATGGAACGGAACATCCATTGGATCATTGCCGAGATGGTATCGGACAACACCAGCTACCAGAACCCGAGCGACGGCGGAAATCACCTGCGATCTGCGATCGACGAGTTTCGGGTCGAAGCCAACAATACGATCTACTCGAATTTCTGGGTGATTTCCTACGACGGAATTTCCCGCTGCAACAAGTTGCTTGCCGAACTCGAAAACAGTACGGTCCGCTGGAGCAGCGACGAACTCCGCAACCGTACCGAGGGCGAAGCGCTGTTCCTGCGCGCCCTGTATTACTTTAACCTGGTTCGCCAGTTTGGCGGCGTTCCCCTGGTGCTGACCCCGATTACCTCGCGCGAAGCGGTTGGCATCAAGCGCAGCAGCGAGGAAGCCGTGCTGGATCAGATCCAGGCCGATCTGCTGGCCGCCGTAACGGCTTTTTCCAATGCCTCGGGTGTCCACGAGGACGGAAGAGCGGGAGAAGGCGCCGCGCGAAGCCTCCTGGGAAAGCTTTATCTGACGCGAGGAAATTTTCCGGCAGCCGAAAAACAGCTTGAAACGGTCATCGGCTCGGGCGATTACCTGTTGCTTCCGAACTACGCGGACCTGTTTAACCCTTCCAGCAAGGACTTCAAGGAAACCATTTTTTCCGTTCAGTATTCCGAAACCAGCGCCGAGCTGGCCAACCGGTTCATCTTCATGTTCGCGCCATGGACATCGCGCGGGGAAGTAACGCAGCGTCCTTCGGTCAATATCCGGAATTCCGGATCGGGCTGGAATCAACCCACCCAGGACCTGATCGACGCCTTCGAGCCCGGGGACGCACGTTACGCGGTTTCCATCGGCTATTGGACCGGTCCCGACTGGGACGGGCAAACCCGCACCATTCCTTATTGCGCGAAATACAAACCACCGGTATCCGCTCCGGATGACCGTGCCGGTGATAATTTTCCCATTTTGCGTTACTCGGACGTGCTTTTGATGTATGCCGAAGCCTTGAACGCGCAAGGACGGACATCCGACGCGATTCCGTATGTTTATCAGGTCCGGTCCAGGGCGAATCTGACCGATCCCCTGACCGGGTACAATCAGGCCTCGCTGGCCGAACTGATCGCCGCGGAGCGTCAGCGCGAGTTCTGTTTTGAAAACCAGCGGTGGTACGACCTGAAACGCACCGGAAAAGCCCTGGAGGTGATGGCGCCCCACGGCGTGCTTGAAAAAAGCCTTCGTCCGTACCTTCCGGCAACTTCGTTCCAGTTGGAAGAATACATGCTGCGGGCGCCCATTCCGGTAGAACAGATTTTGGTGAACCAACTTGAACAGAACGACGGATATTAAACCAAACCAGAAAAAAGAACACATGAAAAAGGATGGATTTTTATACGGGGGATTGCTGATCCTGGCATTGGCTTCCTGCTCCGGCGCCGGTAAATCAGGACAGCAGGCTACTTCACAAAAGCAGACACTTCCAAACATCGTGTACATCATTTCGGATGACCAGGCCTGGACCGATTACGGATTTACCGGGCACCCGGTAATCCAGACGCCACACCTCGACAGGCTGGCCCGGGAGGGAAGAACCTTCACGCGCGGTTATTCCATTGCCCCGCTTTGCAGCCCCTCGTTGGCCACCCTGATCACGGGGGTGTACCCACAGCAGCACGGCATTACCGGAAACGATCCGGCTTTTGAGTTTGAAGGAAAACGCTACAGCAAGGAATGGCAACTCGAGCGCCGGGAACGGTTTCAGCCCTGGCTGGACCGGTTCCAGCAGCATCCCACCCTTCCCCAATTGCTGGCCGATCAAGGCTACTTGTCTTTTCAGTCGGGCAAATGGTGGGGCGGCCATTGGAAAGAAGGAGGTTTTACGGGAGGAATGACGCACGGGGATGCCTCCCGGGGAGGCCGGCACGGGGACGAAGGGCTTAAAATAGGGCGGGCAGGGTTTGCGCCCGTTTTTGATTTCATTGACCAGGCCACTGCCCAGGAGAAGCCCTTTTTCTTATGGTATGCGCCCTTCCTTCCGCATGCTCCCCACACGCCGCCGGATTCATTGCTTCAGAAATACATCGATAAGACTCCCTTCGAAGCCGTGGCACGCTACTGGGCCATGTGCGAATGGTTCGATGTGACGATCGGTCAGCTGCTTGAGAAGCTCGAAGAAAAAGGGATCGCGGATAACACGCTGGTGATCTATGCCTGCGACAACGGCTGGATTCAGGATCCGGAAAAAAGCAACGTCTATTCACCCGGTTCGAAACAGGACCCCAATGAAATGGGTATCCGTACGCCGCTGATCTTCCGCTGGCCCGGGCGCATTCCGGCCGGGCTGGACACCACGACATTGGTCAGCACCATCGACCTGGTGCCTACCATGCTGAACGCGGCCTCGATTGAAACCCTGCCTTCCATGCCGGGTCTCAGTATTCTCGATGAAGACGCGCTGGCAGTGCGGGACACCATTTTTGCAATTGATTTTGACCACGACATGGTATCCCCGGACGATCCCGGAGCGTCCCTGCAGCACCGGATGGTGCTGACCCACCCCTGGAAGCTGATTGACCCGGAGCCTGCCAACGAACCCGGTACGCCGGAGCTGTACAATGTATTCGAGGATCCGTTCGAGACCCGTAACCTGGCCTCGGAGCATCCCGATATCGTGGCCAGGCTCAAAGCAAGTCTGGATAACTGGTGGAAGCCCTGAGCCCTGCGCCGGAGGGTTACTGAACCGGCGTTTCCGGATTTGCCGGGATTTGTTGTCTGGCCCGTTTCGCCGCCGCCACCATGTTCTGCAGGGCGGCCTGGGTTTCCGGCCAGCCGCGTGTCTTGAGGCCGCAATCCGGATTCACCCACAGGTTCCGGGCCGGGATGAAACGGACGGCCTTTTCAAGAAGCGCAAGCATTTCTTCCCGGCTGGGTACCCTGGGGGAGTGAATATCGTAAACGCCCGGTCCGATCTCGTTCGGATAACGGAAGTGCGCAAAAGCTTCCAGCAATTCCATCTGCGAACGGGAGGTTTCGATCGTGATCACGTCGGCATCCATCGTTGCGATGTGCCGGATAATGTGATTGAACTCGCTGTAGCACATGTGGGTATGGATCTGCGTCTGATCCTGGACCCCGCCGGCGGCGATCCGGAACGCCTGGACGGCCCAATCGAGGTACGCGGAATGCCGGGCTTTCCGCAAGGGAAGTCCTTCCCGCAGGGCGGCCTCGTCAATCTGAATGATGCCGATGCCTGCCGCTTCCAGTGCCAGCACTTCATCGCGGATGGCCAGGGCAATCTGGCGGGTGGTGATATCGCGGGGCTGGTCGTCGCGCACGAAGGACCATTGCAGGATCGTGACCGGGCCGGT
>JAJUHF010000081.1 GCA_029268045.1 Anseongella ginsenosidimutans | reverse complement strand
GTGATCCGCTCCATGCTTTACGACCGGAAAAAGGAACACCTTTCCTTTCCGGTGGGCAGCGCCATTACCTCGGGCTCCCGGGCGGAAAACGAATACGAAGAATGCCTGTTAAAGGCAAAAGCCATCCGGGATCTGCTCGGATGCGGGGAACCTCTGAGCTAAAGACCATACATCATGCGCCGCCAAGCCCTGAAAGCACTCATTCTCCTTCTGGTCATTCTGTTCATCACCTGGGTGAACAGGCAGCCGGAATGGATTGAATCGATTTATGCATCAAACGTATATCCTTTCCTTTCCCGGACCTTGGGTTACCTGTTCAGTTGGATCCCCTTCAGTGTGGGAGACGTATTTTACCTGGTAATCTGCGGATTGCTGCTGGGGATGCTGTTCCGCTTTTTAAAGCGGCTCTTTACGGGAAAGTTCAGAAACGCTTCCTACCGGTTTCTGCAACTGCTTGTTGTGCTGGAAGGGCTGGTAATTGTGTTTTATCTGTTCTGGGGCATGAACTATTTCCGGTACAGTACGGCGGCCCGCCTGGACCTGGACCGGAAAGTCTACCGGCTAGAAGACCTGCAGCCCGCTGCCGCATACCTGATTGACCGGGCAAATCATTACCGCGCACTTCTCCCGCGCGGGGAAATGGAAAAGGTAAAAGACCGCCAGATATACCGGGCGGCTGAGCAGGCCTACCGGGACCTTGGGAAAAGCAACCCGGCCTTCCGGGTCCCGCGCCCCCGTGTGAAACCCGCCTTATTTACTCCGCTGATCAATTTCATGGGTGTTGCCGGGTACTTCAATCCGTTTACCGGGGAGGCCCAAGTGAACTATGCGATGCCCGTATTTGTTAAACCCTTTGTGGCCTGTCACGAAATTGCCCACCAAGCCGGCTTCGGTCCTGAAGATGCGGCTAGTTTTGCAGGCTTTCTGGCCGGAACCTATTCGGACGACCGCTTGCTCCAATATTCAGTCCATTACACGGCCATGAAAGACGTCTTGTATGAGATTTCCCGGATCGACCGGACCGTTTACTCAGAGCTGGTGACGCGGATCTCCCCCGAAATCCGCGAAGACATCGAGATCGAACGGCGGTATTGGGCCCGTTATCGCGGTCCGGTGGATGCGATCAGCGATTTCTTTTACGATCATTTCCTGAAAGCCAACAACCAGCCAAAGGGACTCCGCACCTACAATGAAATGATTGGCCTGCTGATCGCGCATTATCAAAAACAAGGGATCTTGCCGCAATAGGGCGTACCCGGGAAGCGGTATCAGTTTTTATAAAACTTCATTGCCTCGGGCACATGGCGCTGGATGTCGCGGATACGACGCTCGTCACTGGGGTGGGTACTTAAAAACTCAGGCGGTTTCTGCCCGGCGCCGGAAGACATCCGTTCCCAGAAACCCACCGCTTCAGACGGATTGTAACCGGCCATTGCCATGAAGATCAATCCGAGCCGGTCCGCTTCCGATTCCTGTTTCCTGGAGTTCGGCAACAGGTAACCCACATTGGCTCCCACACCATATAAACTGTTAAAGGTATTGACCACCTGGGGGTCCTTATCGGACAGGGCCACATTGGCAGCCAGCTGGACACCCATTGCCGCAAGCGATTGGGACATCCGTTCACCGCCGTGATGGGCAATCGCATGGGCGATCTCGTGGCCCATCACCGTGGCAAGTCCTGCATCGGTCTTGCATACCGGAAGAATTCCCGTATACACCGCTACTTTTCCACCCGGCATGCAAAAGGCGTTTTTCTGCTCATTGTTAACCAGATTGAATTCCCATTGAAAACCTTTGAGGTGCTCACTATAGCCATTTTGGTTCATGTAGGTTTCCACCGCCCGGGCCAGTTTATTGCCGATGCTTTTCACCCGATTGGCGTCGGCAGTCCCGGTCAGCACCTTGCTTTCGCTCAGAAACTGATCGTATTGCGTATTGGCCATCTGCATCAGTTCGCCGCTCGAAACCAGGCTCAGTTGTTTCCGCCCCGTCAGGGGAACTGTGGAACAAGCTGCCAGTACCAGGCAACCCGCCAGAACAGGTATTGTTCTCGTTTTCATGGACTTCATATTATTTTTCGCTATCCGGTAAAGTTTGGCTTTTCTTCCTGAAAAGATTGGCTTTGCCCTCTTTCCCTTTCAACAGCCGCTCAATGTTTTTCTGGTGGGTGATCAGCACCAACACGCATACACAGATGCCAAAAAGCACCACCGACCTCACCGGTTCCTTGATCACAAATATAATCACGATCGGATAGGCAAAACTTGCCATCATGGAACTCAGTGAAACGTAGCGCGTCAATAAAAGCATAACCACAAAAACCACCACACAATACATTGCGGCTTCCGACTGTATTGCCAAAATCATTCCAAATAAAGTGGCGATTCCTTTCCCGCCCCGGAAGCCGGCATAGACGGGGAAAATGTGCCCCATCACCGCCGTAATGCCGAGTGATAGCTGGAAATTGATAAACGGGATCGTGCCGGGATTGTTGATGCTGAAAATAAAGGCAATGTTGGTCGCGGCAAATCCTTTCAGCATGTCGATCAACATCACCGGAATTCCCGCTTTTTTTCCAAGCACACGGAAGGTATTGGTTGCGCCTGCATTTCCGCTGCCGTACTCCCGGATATCAATGCCGTAAAATATTTTCCCCAGCCACACCGCCGTGGGAATGGACCCAAGCAGGTAGGCGAGCAGCAAAGCGATTATTGAGTTTGCGGGGATCATCAGGCTATTCAATGTTTGATCTTCCGTAAGATAAGTTAAAAATAGAAATTAAATGCCGCTTCCCTCAGTTGAAACCGCTTTCAGGCTAAGATCCAGGCTTTTCACCGAATGGGTCAGTGCGCCCATGGAAATGAAATCGACGCCGGATTTGGCGTATTCCCGGATGTTTTCCGCATTGATCCCGCCCGATGCTTCGGTGATGAATCGTCCGCCGATCCGCCCGACTGCCTCACGCAGGTCTTCGGGACTAAAATTGTCCAGTAAGATCCGGTCTACATTTCCCGTTTCCAGTACCTGCTCCAGCTCCGCGGTATTCCGGACTTCAATCTCCACTTCCAGTGACCGGTTTTCCTTTTCCAGGTAGCGCCGGCTGGCTTCAATCGCCTGGCGGATCCCTCCGGCATAGTCCACGTGATTGTCTTTGATCAGGATCATGTCGTACAGCCCGAAGCGATGATTGCGTCCGCCGCCGATGGCGACCGCCCACTTTTCCAGAAAACGGATCCCCGGCGTGGTTTTCCGTGTATCGAGTACCTGCGTATGGGTGCCTTCCAATTGACGGCTGATTGAACGGGTCAGGGTCGCGATTCCACTCATCCGTTGCATGCAGTTCAGCACCAATCTTTCCGCGGTAAGAATCGCGCGCGCATCACCCGAAACAGTAAGTACCACATCGCCCGGTGCCACCTCCTGACCGTCTTCCTGCAGGAGATCAATCTTCAGCCCGGCATCCACCTCCCTGAATATCCGCACCGCCAGCGCAACCCCGGCAATCACTCCGGTTTCCTTGGCCAGCAGCTGCGCTTTCCCCTCCTTGTTTTCCGGAATGGTGGCCAATGAGGTGTGGTCCCCATCACCCAGGTCTTCGGCAAGTGCACGCTTTATAAATAGAAGAAGTTCTTTTTCGTTTATCTTCATGACCGCCAAAAATAATAAAAAATTGACCCTATATTTGCAATATGACAAACACATCCAAAAAAGCAGTACTAATTATTCTTGACGGTTGGGGATATGGAAGACACGATAACTCCAATGCAATCTATAAAGCAAACACTCCTTTTTTTGACGAATTAATAGAAAAACACCCCAATTCCAAGCTCGAAGCCTCCGGAGAAGCCGTGGGTTTACCCGCCGGCCAGATGGGTAATTCGGAAGTGGGTCATCTCAATATTGGCGCCGGGCGGGTCGTATACCAGGAACTGGCTCGGATCAATAAAGCGATCCGGGATCAGGAACTGGATGAGAACGCGGTTCTGCTAGACACGATCCGGTATGTGAAGGAAAGCGGCAAGAACCTGCACCTGATTGGCCTGGTATCCGACGGCGGGGTGCATTCCCATCTGGACCACCTGAAAGGACTGCTCACCATTTTCAAACGCCACGACTTAAACCAGGTGTTTGTCCATGCATTCACCGACGGCCGGGATACCGATCCGAAGTCGGGCGCCGGCTACCTGAGCGATCTCCGGGCCCACATGAAAACGCATACCGGCACGCTCGCCTCGGCCGTGGGCCGTTATTACGCGATGGACCGGGATAACCGGTGGGAACGGGTTAAACTGGCCTACGACCTGCTGGTTAAGGGGGAAGGAAAAGGGGTAGACTGCATTCAGAAGGCCGTGGAGGCATCTTACCAGGATAATATTACCGATGAATTCCTGAAACCGGTGTACAAGATGGGCGCCGATGGAAAGCCCGTGGCAACGATCCAGGACGGCGACGCGGTGATCTGTTTCAATTTCCGGACCGACCGCGGCCGGGAAATCACGCGTGCGCTTTCCCAGGAGGATTTCCCGGAACAGGACATGAGAAAGCTGGATCTCCGCTACGTAACCATGACCCGCTACGACGATACCTTTCAGGGTGTCCAGGTAATTTACGAAAAGGAGGATCTCCAAATGACCCTGGGCGAGGTGCTGGAAAAGGCGGGAAAAACACAGATCCGCATTGCCGAAACCGAAAAATATCCGCACGTGACCTTCTTCTTTTCCGGGGGGCGCGAACGGGAGTTCCAGGGCGAAAAGCGATTGCTTATCCCTTCCCCCAAAGTGGCCACCTACGACCTCCAGCCAGAAATGAGCGCTGCACAGGTCTGCGAGGCCATTCTTCCCGAACTGGAAAATGAAACCGCCGATTTTGTCTGCCTTAATTTCGCCAACACCGACATGGTAGGTCATACCGGCGTATTTGACGCCGTGGTAAAAGCAGCTGAAACGGTGGACCATTATACCGAAAAAATTGTCAGAACCGGTCTTGCACACGGTTATTCCTTTGTGATCATTGCCGATCACGGAAACGCCGATTACATGGTCAACGACGACGGATCACCCAATACCGCCCATTCCACGAATCTGGTTCCCTGCATCGTAATCGACCAAGGGGTCCAGTCTGTGAAAGACGGAAAACTGGGCGATGTGGCCCCCACCCTGTTACGGATCCTGGGATTGCCGCAGCCCGGGGCGATGACTGGAATTTCCCTGATTTAATTGCCGGCTGGTTAAAACGCAGTGTGATTTGAACCCCCGCCCTTACCCGATATTGCTTGCCATCGTGCTCATGGGATGTCGGCCCGATGCGCCGCGAACCGGCCCATCCACCCGGTATTTCAGCCTCGAGAATTATTTCAGAGAACAGATCGCAGTTTTGGAGGCCCGTGGGCAGGCGGTCGAAAAAACGGTAAAAAAAGACGACCGGCAGGAAAAGCGGACCATCGCCGACATGGACTGGACTACGGAACTGGAAGCTTTCATCGCTTCCGATATCAACAAGCCTGCCTGGCGGGACAGTTATTCGGTTGATTCGGGCGCACATTTTTTGAACTACCGGGCACTGGAAGACGGACTGCGCGTCCGGAGTATCCACATCGGCCGGGACCAGCACCGCAACATCCGGAGCATCGTCATCGAACGCGCTGAAAACAATTACCTTTACTCCTCCCGGGAGACCCTCCGGTATTATCCCGATTCCCTGTATTCCATCAAGCGGCATCAGCATGTGCGCGTGCTGGGCCCCACCCGGTTCCAGGTTTGTGGGAAATTATAATTATTAGTAATCCAAAAACACTATTAGGATACCTACCTTATTTTTTGTAACTTTGCAGTCCCAAAAGGGTTTCCCCACGCACAGAAATGCGTACATGGTGAAATCATTAAATACTCTTGGCTTGAATACGGTTAAACAAATTACCATTTCAGGAGGAGGAAGCTGGGCAACTGCATTAACTAAGATTTTCGCGGAAAGCGGCACATCCGTTTGCTGGCATTTACGATCCGATAAACATGTCGAAGCGCTCCAGAGGCGGGGTCGCAATCCGAATTACCTCAGTTACCTTGAGCTTCCCATGCAACATATCCGGCCCGTGTCGGATTTTGAAGAAGCCGCCGCGTCGGCCGACTACGTCCTGTTTGCAATTCCCTCCTCCTATCTCGAATCCAGCGTGACCCCGTTTGATCCCCGTCTGCTGGAGAACAAGCACGTCATCGTCTCCATTAAGGGCGTGGTAACCTCCCAAAATCTGCTTCCCAGCGATTTCCTCGCCCGGCATTTCGGCCTGGACAGCTCGCGCCTGGCCGTAATCGGCGGACCCTGCCACGCGGAGGAAATAGCGATGGAAAGAAAAACCTATGTGACCATTTCCTCTGAAAACCGGGAGCTGGCGGGGACGCTGGCCGGTTCCATTACTTCGCATTACATACGGACTATCGTCAATACCGATCCGGTGGGGGTTGAATATGCCGCCATACTAAAAAACGTGATCGGCATCGCCTGCGGAATTGCGCAGGGACTGAATTACGGTGACAACTTCCAGGCCGTGCTGGTGGCCAACGCGCTTCGGGAAATACGTCAGTTCCTGAATACAATTCAGGGAAAGGAACGAGATTTGTCCCAATCTGCTTATTTCGGCGACCTGTTGGTTACGGCGTATTCAGAATTCAGCCGCAACCGCACGTTCGGGCATATGATTGGCCGGGGATACACCGTACAACTGGCGCATATGCAAATGAACATGGTAGCCGAAGGGTATTCCGCAGTGAAAGGCATTTACGGGCTGGCAAAGGAAAGCGGTCTGGAAATGCCCATCGTATCTGCCGTATACCGCATACTTTACAATCATATTTCTCCTTACATCGAATTCCGATTGTTGGAGAACAAACTCGTTTGACAAGATGTTATTAGCAACCGATCTCGACGGCACTTTTCTAGGCGGAAAAAGTGTCGACAAACTGAAACTATACCGCCTGATCCGGGATAACCAGGATATCCGATTGGCTTTTGTGACCGGCCGGGGGGTGGAAACGGTACTGCCGCTCCTGAACGACTCACTCATCCCCAATCCCGACTACATTATCTCCGATGTGGGCGCCACGGTCTTGAATGGCCGCACCCTGGAGCCCATTGAGCCGATCCAGTCCCTGATCGAGAAAAAATGGCCCGGGAAACTACTTTTTAGAAAAAAACTGCGCAAAGTAAAGGGACTTACCTTCCAGGAAGTTCCGCAGCAGCGTCGCTGCTCGTTTCTGTATGAGGACGAAACGGCGCTGGATGAGGTGTATAAGCTGGCCGGGGAATACGATTGCGATGTATTGTTATCGGCAGGGAAATACCTGGATATTCTCCCGGGCGGGGTCAACAAGGGGGCGACCCTGAAGCAACTGGTCCACATGATGGATTTTCCGGAGAACCTCGTCCTGGTTGCCGGAGACACCCTGAATGATCTTTCACTTTACGGGACCGGCTACAAAGGCGTGGTGGTAGGCGCTGCCGAAAAGGCCCTGGTGGAAGCGACCGCCGGGAAAGAGCATGTCTACCAGGCCAAAAGCGCCGGCGCGGGCGGAATTCTGGAGGCCATTCAGCATTTCCCGGAATTCAAACCCTTTTACCGGAAGCCCGAAAACCTGCCGGTCAACAAACCCGAGGGGGATCAAACGCAGCTACTGATGGTCTATCACCGGCTTCCGTACGAAAAACGGGAGATTAACGGGCAGGTAAAACGGGTTCCGCCGAAAAGCCCAAACGGCATCATTCCATCCCTACTTGGATTTTTCGAGAACGGACGTTCCGGCGCCTGGATCGCGTGGGAAGAACACAGCAGGAAGAATCCGGGGGCAAGTGGAAATGATTACATTGACGAGCAGCTTTATCCGAATCTCATTGCCTCCAGTGTTCCACTTTCCAAAAAAGATATCGACCTGTTTTATAAGGTATTTTCCAAAGAAGCGTTCTGGCCGGTCATCTTTTCGTTCATCGACAAGGCCAAGTTTAACCACGATCACTGGGAAACGTACCTGAAGGTCAACCGCCTGTTTGCCGAACGCGTGGCTGCCGAAGCCGACCACGGCGCCATTGTCTGGATCCACGAATACAATCTATGGATGGTGCCGGGTTACCTTCGGGCATTGCGGCCGGATGTGAAAATCGGGTTTTTCCATCATACGGCGTTCCCTCCCGCCGATATTTTCAATATCATTCCCTGGCGAAGGGAAATCATCGGCAGCTTGCTGCAATGTGATTTTCTGAGCTTTCATATTCCGCGCTATATTGAAAACTTCGTGGACGTGGTGAAAAGCCATGCCCCGGTGAAAGTGAACGCGCAGGTCAATGCCGCCAGTCAGTTCCTGACTTACAGCTGTGCGCTGGGGATCGACAAGATGACCAAGGAAATCGAGGTAGCAGGAAAGTCGATCCGGCTCGGAGCGCAGCCGGTCGGAGTGAATGTGGCCAACATCAAACGGATCTATCAGGAAGAAAAAACCAGGGAACGCATTGCCGAACTGGAAAAACGGACCCGGGGAAAACGCATCATCCTTTCCATTGAACGGCTGGACTACGTAAAGGGCCCGCTCGAAAAGATCCGGGCCTTCAGTGAGTTCCTGGAAGAGTATCCCGAGTTTCACGGCAAGATCGAATTGATCAATATCTGTACCCCCCCGGCACAGGGAATGAAAATATACGACAAGATCCAGGTGGATCTGGACCAGGCCGTGGGCAAGATCAACGGCCGGTACTCCAGCCTGGACTGGACACCCATCCGGTATTTCTTCCGTTCGGTGCCTTTCGAAGAAGTGATCACCTATTACGCGATCGCCGATGTCGCCTGGATTACCCCCTTGCGTGACGGACTGAACCTGGTGGCAAAAGAATACGTGGCCGTACAGGGACAAAAGGAAAAATCAGCCGGCGCCCTGGTATTGTCCGAATTCGCCGGCGCTTCGGTGGAACTTCCCTACGCCATCCTCACGAATCCCTACGACAACAAGGATCTGAAAGAAACGCTCCTGCATGCGCTCACGATGGATGAAAACGAGCGCGCGCTACGCATGGAACGGCTGTATGAAACCGTCAATTACTACGATGTGCAGCGTTGGGGCAAGGAATTCATGGAAGAACTGGAGAAGGCAGCTCAATAAAATAGATGAAGTTCCGGTCGATCGTATCGGTCCGCGGAAGAACCTTGGACTGGTATTTTCCATTCGGCGGCGAAAACGAACGGATTCCATAATCGTCCTGGTTGATCACCGCCAGTTTCCGGTTTCCCACCAGGGTCATGCCCTCGGGTTTATCGTGTGGGTAGTCCGGAAATACTTCCAGCAGGTCAACCAGCAACTCCTTCGATACGGTTTTTATTCCGGCCGAACCCAATTCGGCCTCACTGAGCGCTTCCAGGGTTTTTCCGTTTACCAGCTTCCCGTTTTCCCCGTTGTCCGGATCGGAAACGTCACTGGCTCCGGAAATATCGATCCGGTAAATATGCTTCTGCCGGGCCGGGTCGGTGGCTGCGCCGGGCATTTTCCCGTCGTGCTCCAGAACCAGGAAGGAGGTATTGCTCACTGCACGGAGCTCGCCGACTCGCGTATCGGTTTCCAGCAGGGGATAAAGGTATTGGGTGCTTTCACCCGATTGGAGGTCGATGATCAGCAAGCGGGTATAGTTTGAGGACTTGCCGGTTGGAACATCCGGATTTGCAAGCGGGGATTGCAGGATCGCCGCCAAGCGGCTGCCGTCGGGCGTGAACGCGATGCCGGTGATCCCGCGGCCCACCTGCCGGCGCGCCAGAACCAATGGAAGGCGCAGCGCTGCCGAATCGGGCGCAAATGGAGTGATCCGTTCGATCAGCTGGCCTCCGGTTGAAAAATGAAGCAGCGAAGGCCCGTAGTTTTCACTTACCCAGAATGTGCCGTCCGGCGCTACCGCCAATCCCTGCGGATCGATCCCCTTCACGTCGGGTTCAATGATCCGCCCGATCGAATCCAGGGCGGTTTCCCCCGAGGTGCCGAGTCCGGGAATCCCATTTACAGGCGGGGGCGGAATACCCGTCGCTTCTCCATTGGGCAGATTCAGGGTGATCCGGTTGGATAAAAGCATGGAGTCGCCGGCCAGCTTGAATTTGGCGATATGTGGGCTGAACCGTTTGGCGATAAAAACCTTTTCCGAGGGCTGCGCTCCATCGGCCACCGGCCCCCGGTCGGTCAGAAGAAAAAAAGCCCCCTCCTCCCCTTTGACGGCAGTCATTGACGCGCCGTAGCCTCCATGGATAACCGGGGTTCCATTCGCGCTGCGGGCTAGGATCTTCTGTCCACCCAAGGCCACCGAAACCTCCGGGTACGGGTATTCGGGCTCCAGGGGCGGAATGGGCACGCCGTCCTGGCAGGCCGCGGCCAGTAACCCAGCAAATCCGGTCCACAAAATTAGTTTCAGCGAAAAGCCGCGCATGATTTCCATAAACACTAAAACGTTCTTCTTTCCAAGATAACCGATTTGATCACCGCGTCCTCCAGGTCGAATTCCAGGTGATCCGCTTCCGCTTCCACCGGCTCGGGCGGATGCACCGGTTTCACCGGGACGCGCTTGCTGGACGCACGGACGGGTGTGTGGCGTAAATCGGGGTGGGCAGGCCGGGAAGGCTCGGACCGATGCTGGATCTCAGACTGTACCGGCCGGGAAGGCTCGGAAACCGGCCGAAGTTGCTCTTCCCACCAGTTCTTTTGTTCTGCCGGCGGCACCCGGCGTACTGTTTTGCCGGAGGCCGGAAGGGGTGCGGTGTCCGGAACGGGTGCGGGAGTGGGAACGGGTGCGGCGTTCGGAGTAGGAACCCGCGGCCTCCGCGACGTTTTGTCCGGCCCCGGTAAAGGCCGGCCTTGCTCCTGCTGTGCCTCCTTTTCCTTTCCCTTCTTCCGGGACTCTTCAAATGCCCTGTACAGGTATGCAACCGCTACGATGACAATCGGTATAATGGTATCGAGATCCATGAAAGGAACTGTTGATAAAATGGATTTGTATAGAATTAATTAAGTAAAGATATTTAACCCCTTAATAAGAACCAAATTCCATGTCTCATCGTGCAGAATAAGTAGGTAGGTATGAAGCTGACATCGCTTGAAATCAAAGGCTTCAAAAGCTTTGGGGACAAGGTAATCATTCATTTTGACGAAGGGGTCACCTCCATTGTCGGGCCAAACGGCTGCGGAAAATCCAATGTCGTGGATGCCATCCGCTGGGTCCTGGGCGAGCAGAGCACCCGCATGCTCCGGTCTGAAAAAATGGAGAACGTGATATTCAACGGGACCGCCAACCGGAAACCGGGAAACCTGGCGGAGGTATCGCTCAGCTTTGATAATACCAAAAACATTCTGCCCACCGAATTCAGCCAGGTGACCATCACCCGGAAGCTGTATCGCAGCGGGGAAAGTGAATACCGCCTCAACGACGTGCAGTGCCGTTTAAAGGACATCACCGACCTTTTTCTCGATACCGGCATCGGTTCGGATTCCTATTCGATCATCGAGCTCAAAATGATCGAGGAGATCCTGAACAATAAAGACAACTCCCGGCGGGCCCTTTTTGAAGAGGCCTCGGG
>JAJUHF010000080.1 GCA_029268045.1 Anseongella ginsenosidimutans | reverse complement strand
TCGGGGAAAAAGCCTTTTTCACGATAGCCGCCGCTGATCTCTCCGCTTGTGGGATCGTTCCATTCCAGGGGAAATACCGGAAAGCCCAGCCGGTCGCCGTCCCGTTTGCTCAGTTTTCCATTGCCGTCCGGCTTCAGAAGGAGCGGAAGGTGCGCAAATACAGGCAGTTCCCAGCCAAACAGCCGGTACAATAACACATGAAGCGGCGTGGAAGGAAGCCATTCTTCACCCCGGATCACGTGGCTGATCTGCATCAGGTGGTCGTCCACCACATTGGCTAAATGATAGGTGGGCAAGCCGTCGGACTTGAACAACACTTTATCATCCAATGTGGAAGTCTGTACACGGATCTCACCCCGGATTACGTCCTGGAAAACCAATTCTTCCCCGGCCGGCATCTTCACCCGGATCACATACGGGTCGCCCCGTTCGATCCGGCGCCTGGCTTCTTCCATTCCCAGGGTCAGCGAGTTGGCCATTCCCTCCCGTGTCTCCGGTCCGTATTGCTGGGTGGCGGATTTTTCCTCTTTCAATCGCTGCCGCAAGGCTTCCAGTTCTTCGGGAGTGTCAAATGCGTAATAGGCCGAACCTTGCTGCACCAGTTGTTCTGCATACAGCCGGTAATGTTCTTTCCGCTCGGACTGGCGGTAGGGGCCATGCGGACCGTCGCCGAATCCCTGTCCCTCGTTCGGGGTGATTCCGCACCAGCGGAGCGCTTCCACGATGTATTCTTCGGCGCCCGGTACATAGCGCTTTTGATCGGTATCTTCAATGCGGAGCAGGAAATCTCCACCGTGTTTCCGGGCAAACAAATAGTTGTAAAGGGCCGTCCGGATTCCCCCCATGTGCAGGGGACCGGTAGGACTTGGGGCAAAACGCACCCTCACTTTTTTCTCCATGCTACAAAGGTAACAAACCGGTAAGGTGTTTGTGTAGAGGTTTTCGTAATTTGCTCCTTGAATGCAGTATTTCGAACAAAAACGGAGATGGAAATACCTGCTGCTGATTACAGCGGCAATGATCGGACTCATGTCCCTTTACTACACGAACTACCTGGTGGAACAGATCTCCGAATCGGAGCGGAAGGGGGCGGAGCTGTGGGCGAAATCCCAGCTCGAACTTGCCGAAACCGAAGACGAAGAATTCATCGATTTCTTACTTTTTGTAGTAAAGGAAGGAACCAATGTACCCGTGATCGTGGTCAATGAAGAGGGGGTCATTCAGGCCGTCAAAGACCTGGATTCGACCCGGACCTTCAAGGAAACAGAGGCTGCCCAGTCGAGCCAGACCGATAAGCCGGTAAAATACGATCCGGCCTATTTCAGGCAGCAGCTTGAATACATGCGGGAACAGCATGAGCCCATTGTCTGGGAAACGGCCCAGGGAGTAAGGCAGTACGCCTATTACAAAGATTCCTGGCTCCTTACCCAGATGCGGTATTTCCCCTATATCCAACTGAGCATTATTACCGTATTCCTGATCGTGGCTTACCTGGCGTTCAGCAATTCGCGTCGCTCCGAGCAGAATAAAGTATGGGTGGGTATGTCAAAAGAAACGGCACATCAATTGGGCACGCCCATTTCCTCCATGATGGCCTGGATGGAGTTGCTGAAAGACAAATACAAGACCGAAGGCGACCCCATTTTCGAGGAAATGGAAAACGATGTGCACCGCCTGCAGATTATCGCCGACCGGTTTTCGAAAATCGGCTCCACGCCGGTTTTGCGCCGGCATAATATTCTGGAAGAAATTGAGCGCTGCGTGGGTTATCTCCGGAAACGGACCTCGAAGAAAATCACCTTTGAGATCAGCGGCGAACCCGCCGAAGGCCTTATCAGCAGCCTGTTATTTGAATGGGTTATTGAGAACCTTTGCCGGAACGCCGCAAATGCCATTGGCGGGAACGAAGGAAAGATAATTATCCGCGTATCCCAAAACAAGAACCACGTTGTGGTGGACGTAAAGGATACCGGCGTAGGCATTCCCCGTTCCAAACACGAGGCCGTTTTCCAGCCGGGTTATACCACGCGCAAGCGTGGGTGGGGCTTAGGTCTTTCGCTTACCCGGAGAATCGTAGAAAATTACCATAAAGGGCAGGTCTTTGTAAAAGAATCGGAAATAGGAAAAGGCACCACATTCCGGATTGTTTTGAACAAATGACGGATGCCGGTCCGTCATTCAAGATGGGGTTCGTCCGGCCCTTTTCGTTCCCGTTTCGCGGAGATCAGATACGAGGCGGTAAGCCCCAGCCCCCCGAAAATAAAGATCATCGAAAAATACACCGCCGAGGCTTTTTCCTCCGACATATCTACAAAGACCGTCTCGGTCAGTAAAAAGGAAATAAACAAGCCCAGTCCGAAGCCTACGAACAACAGGCCCCAGGCCAGCATCATGCTGTAATTCCGTTTCTTGTTCAAGGCCGGTGCAAGGCCCCGCTCGATCATTGCCATCTTTTCCCGGTTGGTCAGGTACCGGATGCCAAAGATCAGTGCACAGATTGCAATGGTACTAATGATGGGTACCAGAAACACGACAACGTCTGCTTTCATTATTTTTTATTTTTTATTTCTGAGAACTAGGACGCGTCGGTTCCTGCCCAGGTTACAGCCTCGCGGTAATCGAAATACCGTAAGTTCCGGGATTGCCCAGGTGCGTCGCGCGAAACTCGTAGGCATAATCGATATAGGTTTTATCGAAAATGTTGCGTCCCCAGCACATGATATCTAATTTTTTGGTGGCGATTCCCGCCCGGGCATGGAACAAATGGTAACCGGGCTGCTCTACCGTATTCTTAAGATCAAAGTATTGGGTTCCTGTGTAATTCCATTGCCCGCCCAGAATGAGCTGCAATCCCGGGCTGGATGGCGGCGTGTAACTGTACTGAAGGGATAGCATGGAGGTGAGGTCCGGGGTGAAGACCTGCCGGTTGCCATTCAACTCCAGTGTCCCCTCTTCGCCTGCGGGCTGAAGACTGGTGTATACGGCATCGGTGTATCCCACGTTCCAGGCGGCCTCCAGACCCCTCAGCGGGGTGGCCGCCACTTCCATTTCGAGCCCCTTGCTTTCCAGTTCGCCCACGTTCCGGGTAATGGTAATGGCTTCGGGCAGGATCAGTGTCGGTACCTGGGCATCCCTCACCGTGGTGAAGAACGCGCTGAAATTCAATCGGAGTTTCCCGTCGGCCAGCATATTCTTTATTCCGGCTTCGAAATTATTCGAATACTCCGGGTCGTACGGATACAGCGGCGGTTCATTTTCCTGCCCCGAGTATTGGGTAATGCCGCCGGCCCGGAAGCCCCGGCTGTAGGTCAGGTAGGCGTGATGATCCGTCGACAAATCGTAGGAGAGACTCACTTTGGGCGAAAGCGCATCGAAACTTGCTTTGGCCGCGGTGTCGGGAAGAATCACCACCGGCGCTTGCGTACCCTCCTGGAATTCGCCCAGGATACCCAGTTTTTTCTGTTCGTGGTCGTACCGCAACCCGGCCGTAAGGGCCAGCCGGTCGGTCAGCCGGTAAAGGCCCTGCCCGTAAACTGCGATCCCATAACCGGTCCCTTCGTTGGTGGTAATGGTTGTGGTATTGGCCAGGGAGGCAGGCATGCCCATGAGTTCGGCCTGCTCACCCAGGTGGGTTCCCTGTTTTACCGGGTTATCCTGATAGAATCCATACAGGCCGGCCGTCCATTCAAATCGAGCGTCGTCCGCTTCCGTGGAGGCTACCCGGAATTCCTGGGTAAGCACCTTTACATTATTCCAGTCTTTTCCATAATTGTTGACGATGGTAATGATATCCAAGGGTGAAAAATCGCCGTCAATGGGACGGGTGTAGTAGCGGTGATTGGTCTGCCAGGCGGTCTGTGAGCTGAAATTGAGGGATTCCCCGAAATAATTGGCCGAGAAGGACGCGTTAAACACCTTGTCCACCAGCTCGGTGAGCGCGTTCTGGTTCAGCTCATAGGGGTTTTCGAGCGCTTCTTCGGGACTGGAAACCAGCGGGAAGGCACCCTGATTGCGATTTTCGTCGTGTTTTACATTCAGCGTCAGCGACCAGGCCGATCCCGGCAGGTATTTTAGGTAATAATTCCCCATGAAGCTGCGTGCCTGATCGTAATCCGAACCGTCGAAAAGGTTTGTATAATAACCGTCCAGCTGATCGTACATCCCGGCCGCGCCGAGGAACAATTTGTTGTCCACCAAAGGGGTTCGCAAGCCGAATCCGTAGCGTTGAAGACCGTAATTTCCCATATCGGCGCGTACGTAGCCTTCCGGGGTGTTTCCGGGCGCCTTGGTAATGATATTGATCACCCCTCCCATGGCGTTCCGGCCATAGAGCGTTCCCTGCGGGCCGCGCAATACTTCAATCCGTTCGATATCCAGCAGCTGGGCAATGTAGGTATCCAAACCGAACTGGCTTACACCGTCTATGTAAGTTATTACCGCCGGATCGTAGGATGTGGTTGTGATTCCCCGCACCGAGACTACGTTGCGGTTGTCGCCCGGATTGGAAGCGTATAGGTTGGGGACCACCGTGGCCAGGTCTTTTCCGTTCCAAAGCTGATATTCATCCGCTTTGCGGGCAGAAAGTGTGGTGACACTAAGCGGTACACGCTGAAGGTCTTCCTCTCTTTTTTGGGCTGTTACGGTGACCTGGTCCAGTTGATCCATCGCGCGCGCAAGCTGGAATTCCAGCGAGCTTTCCTCCGGGATCCGGACCGTTTTATGCACGCTGGCATAGCCTGGGGCGCTGACCTGAACTACGTATTTCCCCTGCGGAATATTTTCAATACGAAAGTTGCCTTTATTTCCGGTAAAAGTGCCGAAATTCGTATTTAAAATATTCACCTCGGCTCCCGCAACCGGCTGGGCGCGCTCATCGGTTACCAAGCCGGATAATCCCGATGAGCTTTGCGAGTGGGCGGAAAAATGGAGGAAAAGACAGGCAGCCAGAAGGATTCGTTTGATGTTCACTTTTTATATTTTTTTCAGGTAATATAGTTCACAAAATGCCGCACAAACATACTTAAAAAATTTTTTTGGCTGGAAGTCAGGGGGTGTAACCAATTGCTGCCATCAGACGTCTTAAAACTGTTCAATGACCGGTGCAACTGAAGATATCGAGCTAATAAATAGGGCCCTGGGTGGAGACAGACGGGCGTATGAGGCACTGGTAAAGCGGCACCAGCAGTATGTCTTTACCCTGGCTATGCGCTTTACCCGTAACCGCGAAGACGCAGAAGAAATCGCGCAGGACAGCTTTTTAAAGGCGTTCCGGAATCTGGGGTCTTTTCAGGGACAGTCCAGATTCACGACGTGGCTTTACACGATTGTCTATACAACGGCCATGACCCATCTGAGAAAAAAAAGGATGGAATTTATTTCTCTCGACGACGAAGAGCGGCCGGTAGACATCTCCGCGCATCAGACGGGGGCCGAAGGAACCGCCTCCCTGCTTGAACGAAAGATCGGCAAACACTATATTGGCAAGGCAATTGAGCGACTTTTGCCGGATGACGCGAGTATTCTTACCTTGTTTTATCTCGGAGAGCAATCGCTGGAAGAGATCGCCCGTGTCACCGGGATTTCCCCCGGCACGGTAAAGGTAAAATTGCACCGCTCCAGGCAACGGTTTCGGCGCCATCTGGAGTGTATTTTAAAGGAGGAAGCGAGGGAACTATTATGAGAAACCGAGAAGAACAACTTTGGGATTATCTCGAGGGGAGGTTGACCGGAAATGAAAAAACAGCCCTGGAGAAGTGGCTGGCTGCCGCTCCGGGCAATCGCAGGCAATTGGAAGAAATCACTGTACTGAATGATGCGCTGCACTCGATGGAGGCGGATGCTCCTTCCCTGCGTTTTGCCGCCCGGGTAATGGAGGCCTGGGAGCCGGAGCTGGCCTTAAGGACCGCCCCGTTGGAAACCCGTACCGACAAGCGGATCGTCTATGCCATCGGGACGCTGCTGGCTGGTGCGCTGCTGCTCACCTTGGGGTTGTTCCTTTTCCTTCCCGGAGGTGGTTCCGAAGGAAGGTTGGTTCCGGAGAGTGAAGTGATTGGTATTGGCGACGCGCTCGGTAAGTTTCTTGCCGGTTTCGGCAAATACGCGCTGGGTTTGATTACGTTGCTATCGATGATCCTGGTTGAGCGGTATCTGCATTACCGCCATTACCTCCGGACCGAAAACGCCGTTCATTAAAAGATGAGACGTGAATTTATGTTCCGGCCGGGACTACTGATCTGTTTGTTTGCCGTGTTGTCGTTTTCCTGCGGGAAAAACAGAGAGGATAACCGATACACGCTGATCGGGCAGCATTGGGTGGAGTTTTCCCGGCTGGTAAATGGAAAGGAAAGGGAATCCACCCAGCTGCAGCACCTGTTTTTTAACAGCGGCTACCAGGGCAGGCTGGAATACGAATACATCTGTGGGATCATCGGTGATCAATGCCTTCCGGGGCAGCGCTTCCACGGTTCCTGGCAGCTGCTTACCGATACCACCCTGTCCACGCAGGTGCAAGGCGCTATCCGGGTGTATGTGATCGAGCACCTGACACCAACCGAATTGTGGCTGCGATTTGATCAGGGAAACGATGAGATCGTCTCCAAATTGATCCGGGCCCGGTAAGTCCAAAAGCCAGCCGGCCTGGCTACCGTTCCCAGGAGAAAAATTTCAGCTTTCCCAATGGAACCGGCTGCCAGGCCGGAGGTCTCTGTGAATTGCTTCAAAAGTGATTACAGGTTGAATTCTACCGGTACTTTTACGACCGTATCATCCCAGGCGATAACCAGTGTTCCCTGCGAGGTGCCCTCTCCTTCGAAATACATGGTCAGCATTTCAACCGTTCCGGCGGTTTTCTGCGCCGGAACTTCCACCCGCGCCACATCCTTGCCCTCATCGTACGTATAGGCTCCCCACTGGTCCAGTGCGCTGTTGAGGATCACCGTCCAGTTGTCTTCACCCGGAATGGTAGCCAGGGAATAACGCCCCTGGGCAACTTCCTTGCCGCCGAAAGAGACGTCGGTATAAAATAGAATTTCGGTGGCTTCATTCGCGCCGGTTCTCCACACTTCGCCGAACGGTACCAGGTCTCCGAAAATCGTACGGCCGTCTTTCGAGGGCCTGGCGTATTGGACCTTAGCCAGCGGTTGTTTATCCTCGCCGCGGTGATAGGAGATATCAACAGGGCTCTTATCCGGTTTAATTTCTTTCACCGATTCCTGGGCAGCGACCTTGCTGCCTGAAAATACAAAAAGTGTTACTGCGAGAATGATACCTGGCTTTTTCATGTAATTACGGTTTTTACGTTTTAAAATAAGTCACGTTTCAGTTAAAGTCAGCTGATTCAAATATAGGAAAATTCCCCATTCCCGAAAGTAATTAATCCCTGATGAATACTTCCACGCGCCGGTTTTTTTCCTGTCCTTTCCGGGTGCTGTTGGTGGCAATGGGTCTTGCTTCGCCGTAGCCTACCGTAAGGATCCGTTCCGGCGCGATCCCCTGGCTCACAAGGTAGGTCTTGACGGCCGCTGCCCGTTTTTCGGAAAGCGATTTATTAAGTTCGGTTGTTCCGGTCACGTCCGTATGCCCTTCCACCAGCACCTGCCTGGAAGGCGAAGCTTCCAACAGGCCGGCCAGCTTTTGCAACTGCTGTTTAGCCGGTTCGGAAAGGCTGCTTGAATTCACATCAAACAGGATCCCTGACGCAAAGGTAACCTGAATGCCTTTGGGACTCCGCTTTACCTCCGCTTCCGGAAGCAGGCGTTTTACCTCCAGTAACTGGGAATCCAGCGATGATGCGGAAAAAGCTTCCCCTGAGGAGAAGCTTTCATTTATTTTGGTGCTTTTACACCCATTCGTGCTTAGAAGCAGCAGGCCGAACAGAAAGAAAAGCAGATTTTTATTCATTTGCTATAAGGACGCCTGTTCCTCCGCTTCTTTTTTCAAGGCCTCATTGGCCACAATAACAAATTGCACCCGCCGGTTTTCCTGCCTGCCGGCCTCGGTTTCGTTCGAAGCGATGGGCTGACTTTCGCCAAGTCCTTTGGAGCTAAGCCGGCGGCGGTCCACTCCGAGTGAGATGGCATAGTCTTCCACCGCTTTGGCACGTTGCCGGGACAGCTTTTCGTTGTAGGCGTCACTGCCCACATTGTCTGTGTGACCCTCAATGACCACCTCGGTGCTATCGTACTTATTCAGTACTTCAACCAGCTGCGCAATGGCATCCTTTGATTCTTCGCGCAAGGCATAGCTGTCAAAGTCGAAAAGCACCTTGGAATCAAATTGAACCACCAAGCCTTCTCCATATTGCTCCACTTTCGCACCAGGCACTTCCCGTTCAATTTCTTCTGCCTGACGTTCCATGTATTTCCCGATGAATCCGCCGGCGGTTCCCCCGACGGCAGCTCCAATGATCGCTCCCGCCGCTGTATTTCCTGCTTTTTTACCAATCAGCGCACCCAATGCGCCTCCAGCTGCCGCGCCGATCCCTACACCCTTTTGGGTTTTGGTGAGACTGTCGCAGGCGGCCAGGCCCATGGTTGAGACCGCCACCGCAAGGGTGATTGCGATGGCTCTTGTGTGTATTGACTTTTTCATATCCACAATTTAACAAATCCTATGCCAAGGGGCTTTTTTTGATTTCGGTTTTTGTTCGGTACTTTTGCAATAGGCGATTTATATTACCCTGAATGGAAGAACTGGTTATTACGGAAGGTTGGGAGCGGATCAAGGCGAAAATTCTAAGACGTTTCAATCACATACGTCCCGGGCAACTGAATTTTTCGCCTGGAAAGGAACAGGAACTGATCGACACCTTACATCAATTGACCGGGCTGCCCCGGCCCGAACTTGTTTTTATGATCCGGAAAATGCAAGTGAATTTAAATAACAACCGATTATGAAGGATGTGGGATTCGTTTTAGTCCAGGAGTTACCGGAACCTGAGGTAGCTGAACAAGAGGAAACGGCCGTTGCGGCAGGTAACCAGAATTCGCTGGTGCTTTGGAATGACGACTACAATACCTTTGATCACGTCATAAACTGTTTGGTTAAATACCTGAAAAAAACAGTTGCAGAAGCTGAAGAAATTGCTCATATTGTCCATAACAAAGGGAAATGCGTGATCATGGAGGGCAGCAAACCCGATCTGGTAGAATACTACAACATGCTGAAGCTGGAAGGGCTTACCGTTACAATCGAGTAATACAATGGGACAATACAAACGGGATAACTGGCTGCGTGTAATCGTCGGCGCCGTATTGGGGGGCGCATTCCTGTTTTTTTCCTTTCGCGCCGCAGACGACCTGTTTGATATCTCAAAAAATCTGGATATTCTCACTTCCATTTACCGTGAGATCAACCTAAATTATGTAGACGAGGTGAAAGCGGGCGAAGTGATGCAAAAAGGCATTGAAGGCATGCTTTCCACCCTCGATCCCTACACTGAATTCATCCCCGAATCGGATATTGACGAGTTCAAAATGAATTACGTAAGCACCGAATACGGCGGTATCGGTGCGCTGATCATGTCCAGGGACGAAGGGGTTTACATCTCGGAGATATACGAGGGGTTCCCTGCCTGGAAAAACGGACTTCGTGCCGGGGACGAGATCGTGGAGATCGACGGCATTCCCGTTCGGGGAAAAGCTCCGGAAAAGGTCAGTGAATTATTGAAAGGGCCGGGGAACACCACCCTGAAACTGGTTGCCCGGCGCCCGGGACAGGATCGCCTGATCGAAAAGCAGATCAAACGGGGCGAGATTCATTTTGACAACGTTTCTTACTACGGTACGGTGGGGGAAAAGACGGGCTACATCAAGCTGGACAAATTTCTGGAAGACGCTGCCGAGGAAGTCGCGGATGCTTTTCTTGAATTGAAAAAGAAGGATCAGATCAGCTCCCTGATACTGGACCTGCGTGGGAACGGGGGCGGCATTCTGCAGGAAGCAGTTAAAATAGTTGGCTTCTTCATTGAAAGCGGCGATACGGTAGTGATTCAGAAAGGGAAAGGCGCCCGGAATGTAATCACCTACCGCGCAACCGGGAAGTCTCTGGACAGGAATATTCCGCTTGCCGTGCTGGTGGACAGGAACACGGCCTCTGCATCGGAGATCGTTGCCGGTGCTTTTCAGGATTTTGACCGGGCGGTGGTCGTGGGTCAGCGTACCTTCGGCAAGGGTCTGGTGCAGCAGACCCTTCGCATGCCTTACAATACGCTGCTGAAAATGACAATCGCGAAATACTATACTCCCAGCGGACGGTGTATCCAGGCGCTTGATTACGCCCACCGCGCTCTGGACGGCAGCGCGGTCCGCATTGCCGATTCGCTTATATCGGAATTTTATACCCATAACGGCCGGCGGGTATACGACGGCAGCGGTATTTATCCCGACATCGCCACCGAGCCGGTAAGGCACAGCCACGTTACCTACAGCATCCTGAATAACCTTTACCATTTCGACTACGCTACCGAATTCAGGAGCCGCCATCAGCAGATTCCGCCGGTGGCTTCCTTTGCAATCAACGATGAGATCTACGGGGATTTTATCAGCTGGCTGGATACGAAAGATTTTGATTACCAAACGAGCAGCGAACAATTGATGGATCGGCTGAAGGAGGTTACCGCCAAAGAAAAGCGGTTCGCTGACCTGGAGCCGGAATATGACGCGCTTCTCGAAAAACTGCGGCATAACAAATCCGAAGACCTGGTCACATTCAAGGACGAAATAACCCGGTTACTGGAAAATGAGATCGTTTCCCGGTACTATTTCCAGGAAGGCCGCATCCTCTCTTCCCTAAAGTACGACCAGGACGTGGAGAAAGCCTTGGAAGTTCTCGACAACCGGCAATTATACGCGTCCATCTTGCAGGGGCAAGGTAACTACAAGACCATCGGAAAGCCCGTCTCCGTACTGGCCCGGGCCAATCCCGAAAGTCAGGAACCAGTCGTCCGGGAAGAGGCCGATGAGACCGTTGTTCCCGGACCCCAACCGGTTCCGGTTGTTCCCTTCGAGGAGGGGAACTGAGCACCATCATGAACCTTTACCACGCCGCGGAAGCGATCTTTAAGGAAGCCGTTCAATCGGTACATCCCGAAAAGCTTATCCGGGCAGCCGTTTCAGTTGTGGACGGCTACCTACACATTGGCGCAAAGAAGTTTCCGCTTTCCTCATTGAATCGGATCTATGTGGTTGGAGCCGGCAAGGCTTCCGCAGGGATGGCCAAGCCTTTGGAGGAAATACTGGGCGACCTGATCAGTGAAGGCCTGATCGCCGTCAAATACGGACATGAGCTGCCCCTGAATAAAATTAAACAGGTACCTGCAGCGCATCCGGTACCCGATGAAAAGGGCGCGGCCGCCGCGACCGAAATACACCGGCTTTTAAACAGGACCGGCGAACAGGACCTGGTCATCTGCCTTTGGTCCGGGGGAGCCTCCGCGCTGCTTGCCGATTATCCCGCCGGCATCGATCTGGCCGATCTCCAGGCGGTTTCAGACCATTTGCTTCGTTCAGGCGCGGCGATCGGAGAAATAAACACGGTAAGGAAACACCTGTCCACGCTAAAGGGTGGCCAGTTTGCCCGCTGTGCCTGGCCGGCGCAGGTGGTATCGCTGATTATTTCCGACGTCGTCGGCGATGATCCGGCAACGATC
>JAJUHF010000079.1 GCA_029268045.1 Anseongella ginsenosidimutans | reverse complement strand
TGGGATGTGGAACGGATTGCCGTCATGGACATTATTCTGATGAAGATGACCCTGTGTGAGTTGTTGAAATTCCCGGATATTCCCGTCAAAGTGTCAATTAACGAATACATCGAAATATCCAAGGAATTCAGCACGCCGAAAAGCAAGATATTCATCAACGGCATCCTGGATAAAATTCTGTTTGAGCTGCGCAAAGAAAAAAAGATCATTAAATCTGGCAGAGGACTAATTGAATAATTAAACACGAATGAGAAAAGTTAGCTATTTATTACTACTGGTGCCTTTTTTGCTGGTTTCCTGTCAGCAGAAGGCAAACAAGGGCGGGTCGGATGAGGGATCCGCTTCGGCCGAAATGACCGCGGCGGAATCCGACACGGCAAAGGCTGCATTTGAGTTCGAAGATACCGCATTTGATTTCGGGGTGGTAGAAGAAGGTGAAAAGGTAACGCATTCCTACCGCTTCAAAAACGTGGGATCAAGCAGCCTGATTATTTCCAATGCAATGGCTTCCTGCGGTTGCACGGTACCCGAATGGACCAGAGAACCCATTCCTCCGGGCGGAACCGGCGAGATCAAAGCGGTATTTGACAGCAAAGGACGTGTTGGAAAACAAAGCAAATCGATCACCGTCCATGCCAATACCGAGCCTTCTGTGGTGCAACTGACGCTGGCCGGGGAGGTCAAAGCCAAAGCAAACTGAAATTTTAATACGAAGAGAATATGAATACGATTTTAGCACACATTATTCTGCTGCAGGCCGAAGGCGCCGGCGGAATGGGGTGGCAGAACCTGCTGATGATCGCCTTGATCGGGGTTGTGTTTTATTTCTTTATGATCCGCCCGCAGACCAAGCGGATGAAGGAACATAAGAAACTGATTGAAAACCTGCAAAAGGGCGACCGGGTGGTCACCACCGGCGGTATCTTTGGAAAAATAGCCGAGATCGCAGGCGACCATTTTCTACTGGAAATCGCTCCCAACGTCCGGATCCGGGTACAGAAGAATGCGATCTCCATGGAAGGATCCAAAGCCCTTAAAGAAGAAGAGGCAAAACAATAGGTTATCGAATCATGCCCACCCGTGGAAGAGATTCTTTCAATCAGAACATTCCGGTTTTCACCGAAAACTCGCCGAAAGGTATCGGTCTTTTCCGTATGCCTGGGTATTTCCGTGATTCTCTGGCTGTTTTTTTATCTCTCCAACGAATACCGATACCGGGTAGGCGCATATATTGTTTTTGTTAATCAGCCGGCTGAAAAAGCGGTAGCCATCAGCGACTCGGTCGAAGCTACCCTCACGGTCCAGTCAACCGGGTGGAACTACTTTTTCCGCCGGCTGAATCCCGGTGTCCTGACTGCGGATTTGGCCAGTCTGGACGATGAAGAGGCCGTGGATCTCCGGAATTACCTCCCATCCTTTAACCGGCAGGTCCAGGCGGAAAACCAGCAGATTGTGGATATAACACCCGATACAGTCTATTTTGATCTGGTTGCCCGCATCGAGAAACAGGTTCCAGTGATCCTGAACGCCACCATCAATTACCAGCATCAGTTTACCAATCACAGTCCGCTGAGCATCCGCCCCGACAGCGTGGTGGTGAGCGGCCCGGTGAACGAGGTTCAACCGATCACCGAAATCCACACCGTTCCGCTGAAGTTGGATAATGTGAATTCCACCATCCGGCGTTTTGTTCAGCTTGATCGCAGAAACAGGAAAAACATTCACCTTTCAACCCAATCGGTCCTGCTGAATGTCCCCGTTGAAGAGTTCACTGAAAACACGCTCAAAGTACCCGTTGAGGTTATTAACAATCGCAACGATTTCGAGATCACCCTGATCCCGGCTACCGTGAGCGTGACCTATTACGTTCCGTTGAGCCGCTTCACGGAGGTCGGGGTCGAGGATTTCCGGATTACCGTGGACCTGGACGAATGGCAGGAGAAAGATAAAAATGTGCTCACGGTAAATCTGGAGCGCCATCCCGATTTTATTAAAATTGTGAGAGCCCAACCGGCTCAGCTCGACTTTTTGGTATACAAATGATTAAGGTTGGCTTGACAGGGGGAATTGGGAGTGGAAAGACCACGATTGCACGCATATTCGAGGTGCTTGGGGTCCCTGTTTTTTTTTCCGACCTGGAAGGAAAGCGCCTGATGGCGGAAGATCCGGGCCTGGCTGAGGCGATCCGCTCGGCCCTGGGTGCCGATACCTATTACCGAGACCGGGGACGGCTGTTGCCCGATCGAAAAAAAATTGCCGGGATCGTATTTAACGACGAGGAAAAGCTTGCCCGGCTCAACGCATTGATCCATCCTGCCGTAATTGCCAGCTTCGACCGCTGGGCGCAGCAGCAGGAAAGCGTTTACGTGATCAAGGAATCGGCCCTGCTTTTCGAAAGCGATGCCTGGAAACACAGCCACTTCAATATTGCCGTTACCGCGCCCCGGGAAGAGCGGATCCGGCGCGTGATGAAAAGGGACGGAGTGGATCGCAGCAAGGTACTGAGCCGGATGAAACATCAGCTGCCCGAGAGAGAAAAGATTAAACGGGCCGACTTCATCATCAAAAACGACAACGAAAGCCTGGTGATCCCCCAGGTACTGGCCATTCACCGCTTGTTGCTGCATTCCCCAACCGATCTGATCCTTTGATCCGATCTTCGGAACTGCTTTCTAAGAGCCGCAGCGTCCCATTTCTCATCCCAGGAAAAATCCAAACAACGCCAGTCCCGCCCCGGCCAGAATGGCAATGCTTTTATAGACATTGAACCGGTGATCCTGACTCGATTCGAAGAGAATAGTGGTTGAAATATGTAGGAAAATTCCGATCACCGCCGCCATCACGTAATCGGCGTACAGGGAAATATACCCCAGGGAGTTTTGTGCCAGCGCTTCCCCGAAGAGGAGTCCGGCCGGCGACATGGCAGCGAAAACGATCAAGAGCAGCAATACCGTGGACTTTTTCAGATGGTGCTGCAGCAGCATGCTTCCCAGGACAAAGGCTGCGGGTATGTGGTGCAGCGCGATACCCCATAACAAGCCGTCGTGCTGATGTCCCTGTAAGGGCATTGCTTCCAGAAAAGCGTGAATGCAAAGACTGATCATGATCCCGTAGGGAAAGGCCGATCCGTGCCGGTGTACGTGCATGTGTCCGTGCTCGATTCCCCCGGAAAACTGTTCCAGGATGATCTGAAAGGCGAAACCAAGCAAGACGAAAACGCCGGTCAGCGGCCGGGCCGAACCGTACACTTCCGGGATGAGCTGAAGCACCGTAATGGAGAAAAGAAAAGCCCCGCTGAAGGAAAGCAACAGCTTGACCTTCCGTTTGCTTTCACTTCGGATAAAGAAAACCGCACATCCGCCCAGCAGGGCGCTGAAGAACAAGATAAGCAGACTACCTGATTCCATCTACAACAGGGTAAAATCGTTTTTCCAGTTTGCCAACCAGCAACCCAACCAGGGTGCCCAGGATCGCTCCTCCCAGAATATCGAAGGGATAATGCACACCTACGTATACCTGGGCGTAGGAAACGGAAAACGCCCAAAGAAAACAAAGCGGGAAGATCCACTTCCAATGTTTATAATACAGGCTGATCAATAGAAAGGAAATGGCGAAATGATTGGACGCGTGTGAAGACACGAAACTATATCCCCCTCCGCAGTTGACCAGGACCCGGATTTGACCCGCCAGATCCAGGTCGTTGCAGGGACGCAAGCGTTGTACCAGAGGCTTAATGATACTTGCGCTTGTAAAATCCGCAATCGCGAAGGCCAGCAAAACGAATCCGATCAGCGCCAGTCCTTTCCATTTGTATTGGCTCAGAAAAAACACGATCAGAAAAATATACACCGGTGTCCAAAAATATTTGTCACGCAGCAGGGGCATGATCCAATCCAGGATCGAATTGGTCCATTCCCCGTTTATGAGGAAAAATAAGGATTGATCTAATTGAGTAAGTGTTTCAATCATTTTTCGAATATATGGTATATCGCCATAAATATTACATGTTTTGTTAAATTTGCTTGCATAAAAAAGGAGAAGTATTGACGCTAATTAAATCCATATCAGGTATCCGTGGGACGATCGGAGGCGCACCGGGCGAGGGACTGACTCCCCCCGATATTGTAAAGTTTGTTTCTGCCTTTGCGCACTGGCAGATCCAGAAAACAGGAAACCGGAAGATCGTGGTCGGACGCGACGGACGCGTATCGGGGGAAATGGTCAGAAACCTGACGGTGGGAACCTTGCAGGGCATGGGCATCGACGTCGTGGACCTGGGTCTTTCCACCACGCCCACCGTGGAGATCGCCGTTCCGGAAGAAGGGGCCGGAGGAGGGATCATCCTTACGGCAAGCCACAACCCGAAACAATGGAATGCGCTCAAGCTGCTCAACGACAAAGGGGAATTTATTTCAGCCGCGGACGGCAGGGAAGTACTTGCGATCGCCGGCAGAGGAGACTATACGTACGCCGAGGTGGATCAGCTGGGGAAAGTCGGATTCAACGACACCTATTTTTCAAGGCATATCGAGCAGATCCTGGCCCTTCCGCTGGTGGATCCCGAAGCAATCCGGAAGGCCGGCTTCCGCGTGGTGTTGGATGCGGTCAATTCCACCGGTGGGTTGGTGGTACCCCGATTGCTGAAAGAACTCGGCGTAGCAATCGTAGATGAACTTTACTGCACGGTGGACGGACAGTTCCCCCACGACCCCGAGCCGCTGGCGGAAAACCTGACCGACCTGTCGGCCGAAGTGGTCCGGCGGAAAGCCGATCTGGGAATCGCCGTGGATCCGGATGTGGACCGCCTGGTATTTGTCTGTGAGGACGGAAGCATGTTCGGCGAAGAATACACCCTGGTGGCTGTGGCGGATTACGTGCTTACACGTCAGCCCGGAAACACAGTTTCGAATCTTTCCTCCACGATGGCCCTGCGGGACATCACCCAAAAGCACGGCGGAACCTATACGGCCGCGGCCGTGGGCGAGGTCAATGTGGTGGAGGCGATGAAAGCCACCCAGGCGGTGATCGGCGGTGAAGGAAACGGCGGAGTGATCTATCCCGCCTTGCATTATGGCCGCGACGCCCTGGTGGGAATTGCCTTGTTCCTGACGCATCTTGCAAAAAAAGGGGGAACGGTCTCGGCGCTGCGGGCCCAGTATCCTTCCTATCATATTTCCAAAAACAAGATCGTACTTTCACCCGATATGGATCTGGACGCGCTGATGGAAAAAGTGAAAGCACGGTACAGGGAGCAACCCCTTAATACAATCGATGGGGTCCGGATAGAATTCGGATCCGAATGGGTACACCTGAGAAAATCCAATACCGAACCGATTATCCGCGTTTATTCGGAAAGCGGGTCGGTGGCCGCCGCCGAGGAACTGGCCGGTAAGATCATGGAGGAAATTAGCAGCTTGTAAAATCGGGGTGCCCATCCAGAAAACGCGCCAATCAATAAAAACTAACTATATGAAAGTTTATCTGGACAATGCGGCTACCACGCCAATTGATCCTTCCGTACTGCAGGTCATGTACGAAGTGATGGAATCCACCTATGGAAACCCGTCCTCGATCCATGCACACGGAAGGGAAGCCCGTTCGTTGATCGAAAGGGCGCGCAAGAAAATCGCCAATCTGCTGAATACCTCGCCGTCCGAACTGTTTTTTACCTCGGGCGGCACCGAGGCACACAATGCCGCGCTCTGGGGCAGCATTGCCGCCTACAAGCCGGAGCAAGTAATCACCTCGCCCATTGAACATCACGCGGTGCTGCATACCCTGGAAGCGCTGAAAGGGGAGGGAATGATCCGTTTGCGTTACGTGCAGGTAGACGGGCAGGGGCGGGTGGACCTCGATCACCTGGGACAACTCCTGCAGCTTCACGATAAGGGAAAAAGCCTGGTGTCGCTGATGCATGCGAACAATGAAATCGGAACCTTGCTCGATCTGGACGCCACCGCAGCGATCTGCCGGGAGCACAAAGCCCTTTTTCACTGTGATACGGTACAGACCGTGGGACATTACCCCCACGATCTGGAGCGGTCCGGTATGCATTTCATGGCATGCGCTGCCCATAAGTTACACGGTCCGAAAGGGGTTGGCTTCCTATACGTCAACCACCGGGTAAGGATCCCGGCCTTCCTGCACGGAGGCGCCCAGGAACGAAACATGCGGGGCGGTACCGAAAACGTGTACGGGATCGTAGGAATGGCCAAAGCGCTTGAAATCGCGGTTTTGAACATGGAGGAACATCGAAAGCACATCCAGGGCCTGAAATCCTACCTGATCGGACGGCTTCAGGAAACCATCCCCGGAGTACGGTTCAACGGCCCACTGGAACCGGAAGAAAGTCTTTACACAGTCCTGAACGTATCCTTTCCTCCCACGGAGATGGCCGAAATGCTGCTTTTCAATCTGGATATCAACGGCATATCTGCCTCAGGGGGAAGCGCCTGCTCGTCGGGATCAAACATCGGGTCGCATGTGCTTACCGCGATCGGAGCAGATCCGGATCGACCCGCGGTCCGGTTTTCGTTCAGTAAATTCACGACGCGGGAGGAAATTGATTACACCGTGGAAAAGCTGGGGGAATTTGCTTTTCAGTGTAATTTTAACAAAATTTGAAACCTTTATTTCGATACTATAAAAATAATCAGAAGTAACTTATGACCCAGACGATTAAGATCCAGCCGGGAGTAATCACCGGAGAACAGGTACAGCATGTTTTCAAGGTTGCCAAACAGCATCAGTTTGCCTTGCCTGCTGTCAATGTGGTAGGCACCAATACGGTGAACGCCGTAATGGAAACAGCTGTGGAAGTGGATTCTCCCGTGATGATCCAGTTTTCCCACGGCGGGGCGCAGTTCTACGCGGGAAAAGGTCTTTCCAATGATCAGAACCGTGCCATCGTGCTGGGAGCTGTTTCAGGCGCGCGGCATGTACACCTGCTGGCCGAAGCCTACGGCGCGCGGGTCATCCTCCATACGGATCATTGTGCCAAAAAGCAGCTAGGCTGGATTGACGGTTTGCTGGACGCGGGGGAGCTGTTCTTTAAGCAGCACGGAAAACCTCTGTTCAGCTCGCATATGCTGGACCTTTCCGAGGAGCCCATTGAGGAGAACATCGAGATATGCAAACGATACCTCGAGCGCATGAGTAAAATGGGGATGACCCTGGAAATCGAGCTGGGCGTCACCGGTGGAGAAGAAGACGGAGTGGATAACACGAACGTGGATAATTCCAGGCTGTACACTCAGCCCGAAGAGGTTGCCTATGCCTACGAGGAGCTTTCCAAGGTGAGCAAGCAGTTTACCATTGCCGCGGCATTCGGAAACGTCCACGGTGTCTATAAGCCGGGCAATGTGAAACTCACGCCGGTTATCCTGGATAACTCGCAGAAATACGTACGGGAGAAATTCAAGCTGACCGAGGAAAAGCCGGTTGATTTCGTCTTCCACGGAGGTTCGGGATCGAGCCGGGAGGAAATTCGGGAAGCCATTTCCTACGGCGCCATTAAAATGAATATCGATACCGACCTGCAGTGGGCTTTCTGGGAGGGTGTGCGTGCTTACGAAGCCCAAAACCACGATTACCTCCAGTCCCAGATCGGAAACCCCAAAGGCGCGGACGAACCCAATAAAAAGTTCTACGATCCCCGCGTTTGGCTGCGGAAAGGGGAGGAGTCACTGAAAAGCCGTCTGAAAGACGCCTTTGAGGACCTCAACTGCCTGGGAAAAAATCCCCTGCTGTAAGCGTATCTTCAATCGGGACGAAAAAAATAAATCAGCTCGCCATCATCCTGAGGAAGGAGGCGAGCTTTTCTTTCATTTCCCTTCGATCCACAATGAAGTCAAGGAAGCCGTGTTCGAGTACGAACTCGGCACTTTGAAAACCTTTCGGCAGATCCTTTTTAATCGTTTCCTTAATGACGCGCGGACCGGCAAAGCCGATCATGGCTCCGGGTTCGGCAATATTGATATCCCCCAACATGGCGTACGAGGCGGTCACCCCGCCCGTGGTCGGATCGGTTAGCAGGGAAATATAGGGTATTTTCTGTTCGGCCAACAGGGCCAGTTTGGCCGAGGTTTTGGCCATCTGCATCAACGAAAAGGCAGCCTCCATCATCCGTGCACCACCCGACTTGGAAATAATCATGAACGGAATGCGGTGTTCGATGCAGTAATCAATGGATCGCGCAATCTTTTCCCCGACAACCGAGCCCATGGATCCGCCGATGAAGCTGAAATCCATGCAGGCGATCACCAGATCGTGACCGTGCAGCCTTCCATGCGCGGAGCGGATGGCGTCTTTCAGCCCCGTTTTACGCGTCCCTTCCGCCAAGCGGTCGGTATATTTCTTGGTATCCTCGAAATTCAGCGGATCAGCCGAGGTGAGATCCGGATACAATTCGGTGAATTCGTTGTTATCAAATAAAATCTCAAAGTATTCCTTTGAACCGATCCGGAGTTGATAGCCGCAATAGACACAGACGTATTGGTTCTCAAGCTGCTCAGACAAATGAAGTACCTTTTTGCAGGATGGACATTTCTCCCAGATGCCGTCGGGCGTCTCCTTTTTCTCCTCGGTTTTGGTGGTAATACCTTCTTTAACTCGTTTGAACCAACTCATGCGTTTCTCTTATGGGCTACAAAGTAAACAAGCCTAAATGCTTTTTCCAAATTACCGGCTTGCTTTCATACCGTAAAGGTACTACTTTTGGGCTGTTTTGCAGCCAAGGGAACCGGGTGAGAATCCCGGACAGGCCCGCTGCTGTGAGCTCCTGCCGCCAGAGTGACGTCCGCCGAAACAGGGACGGCCTTTTTGCGGCAAACAGGATTCCTTCATGGACACGATAGGCCAGCCACTGTCCGCACCAGGCGGATGGGAAGGCGAAGGTATCCGGAGTAAGTCAGAAGACCTGCCTGCAGAACGATTGATAACATTGCAGCTTTCGGGTCCAAAGCTGTGGATAGCACGGTCTGTTCCTACCCATCACAGATCCGTCCCGTTCCGTTTGAGTCCCGTAAGCTTTTAACGTATTTGAAAAGTTTGAAAAGGCATGAAAAGAAACAAGGCACTTTGGATCAGCCTGGCGGCCGGGATGCTCGTTGCAGGAACCGCAACCGCGCAGGAAGAAACCGCCCTGACCCTTGATCAGGTCGTCATCACCGCGACCAAGTTCGACAAGAAATCATCGGAAACCGGAAAGGTAGTGCGGGTCATTACGCGCGAGGAACTGGAACGGTTCCGGGGCCGTAATCTGGCCGAGATACTGAACGATCAGGCTGGAATGGTAATAAATAATGCCTACGGCGCGCCAGGCAGCAATCTTTCATATCATCTCCGGGGTGCCGCTCCCCGGTATACGACCATCCAGCTTGACGGGATCCCCGTTGCGGACCCCTCGGGTTTCACCACCTTCTTTGATCTGAACAGCCTTTCACCCGATCAGATCGAACGCATTGAAATACTCCGCGGGGCCAACTCCACCCTGCACGGCTCCGGAGCGGTTGCCGGCGTGATCAATATCATTACCAAGAAAGGGGGGACAAAACCCATTTCTGTTAACGGATTGCTTTCGGCGGGAAGTTACGGCACCTACCGCGGGAACGCCAATCTGTCAGGAACGCTGCAGGAGGGGCTTTTTGATTACAATGTGGGTTATACCTACCTGGATGCGGAAGGATTTTCTTCGGCAATGAAAGACCCCGCGGCCGATCCTTCCGGGGAAGCTTTTGATAAGGATGGCTTCCAGCGGCACAGCCTGAATGTGAACCTTGCGGTACGGCCCGTAACGAATTTAAGCATCAAGCCCTATGTCCGGTATTCGGGGAGCGAATACGGTTACGATGGAGGCGCATTTACCGATGGGCCCGGCTTGGGCGAAAATCGCTTTCTGCAGACCGGCCTGGGCATGGTCCGCTACCTCGACGACCGGGGTCAATGGGTGGGATCCTATGCCTATTCCGGTTTCAAAAGGGAAGTCGATGACGATCCGGGCACCGGCACGGCGCTGAGCTTTTTCGACGGAGGGCATCACCACGCGGAAACCTATCTGAATTACCGCATCAGTTCGCTGTTCCATTTTATAGCCGGAGCGGATTTCAATGCGCTGGAGTCCAACGCAACTACGCCCTACGGCGAAATATCGGCCGATTCATCCCATATGAATTACGGAAGTTTCTTCGGTTCGGTATTTCTGAGCACCGACTGGGGCTTTAACCTGGAAGTCGGCGGGCGGTTCAATCGCCATTCGATTTATGGCAGCAACGGAACCTATACCTTCAATCCCTCCTACCTGATCAGTCCGAAGCAAAAAGTATTTGCCAATATGGCTTCCGCGTTCCGCGTGCCGGTGTTGGACGAATTGTACGCCTCCTACGGAAACCCCAAGCTGGAACCGGAACTTTCACGTAGTTACGAAGCGGGATATGAAGGGCTGTTCGCGGGCGACAAAGTCAAAGCCGCGCTCACCGTATTCCGGCGGGACATCAAGGATGTCATTACCTTCGGCCCTGAATTCCGGTACATTAACTTCGACAGGCAGCAGGATTACGGTCTGGAAGCCGAGGTGGAAGTGCTAGCCGGCGCGATGAACCTGAACGCATTTTACGCCTTTACCGACGGCGAGTTGACCACGGCCGATACCTCCTACAATAACCTGTACAAGCGGCCCCGGCATTCCGCAGGCATCCGGCTGGGTTACCAGGCAGGCCCGGATTGGTATTTTTCACTGAACTCCCGGTACATGGGCGAACGGACCGACCTGGTCTTCACTCCGGCCGGAAACCAGGAAAAGACGCTCGATGCATTCATTCTCTTTGATCTGTACGCCCAGTACCAGTTATCCAGGCAGGTTCGCTTTTTTGCCGACCTGAAAAACCTGACCGATGCGGATTACGTGGAATCAACCGGCTATACGACGCGGGGCTTCAATTTCAATGCGGGGCTGAGTCTCAGTTTCTGAAAACGCCTGCGTGTAAAGAGCTTCCGGAAAAAGTTTCGTAAAATTACGAATTGTTTCGAAACCTTTTTTGTGATGTCGGCAATTTCTTTTAACTTGAGCCACCGTTGAAAGATTTGGGTTCACGTTAAAACCAAACCAGTGCATGGAAAAATTTATCTTATCCCTCGACCAGGGGACCACCAGCTCAAGGGCGATCCTTTTTGATAAAAACGGCGGCATCCGTTCGGTTGCGCAGAAGGAATTCCGCCAGTTGTTTCCCAAACCGGGCTGGGTGGAACACGACCCCCTTGAAATCTGGTCTACCCAGGCCGGGGTCGCGGCCGAAGCGGTCACCCAGGCGGGAATCAGCAGCGAGCAACTGGCCAGTCTTGGCATCACCAATCAGCGCGAAACCACCATCGTATGGGATCGCGAGACCGGCAAGCCGGTGTACAATGCCATCGTATGGCAGGACCGCCGGACGGCCGATTTTTGCGACCAGCTGAAATCCGACGGGCTGGATCGGTTGATCCGCGAAAAAACCGGATTGGTCGTGGACGCCTATTTTTCGGGCACAAAGATCAAATGGATCCTGGATAACGTGTCCGGCGCCCGCGCAAAAGCGGAAGCAGGCAAGCTTGCCTTCGGCACGGTGGACAGCTGGCTGATCTGGAATTTCACCCAGGGCAAACTACACCTGACCGATGTGACCAATGCCTCCCGCACCATGCTGTACAATATCAATACGATGCAATGGGATCGGGATTTGCTCGACATATTGACTGTTCCGGAAAGCATGCTTCCAGAGGTGCGGTCCTGCAGCGAAGTGTACGGCCATACCTCGGGTAGACTGATGGGACAGGCCGTCCCCATTGCCGGTATCGC
>JAJUHF010000078.1 GCA_029268045.1 Anseongella ginsenosidimutans | reverse complement strand
TTTCAAAGGACCGTACGAGCGCATGACCATGTATGGGTCCATTGAGCGGTACACCGGGATCGATGTGTCGGGAATGGACGAAGCCGCCTTGCGGCAGACCTGCCGGGATTTGGGCGTGGAGGTGGATGACACGATGGGCCGCGGAAAGCTCATCGATGAGCTTTTCAGTGAAAAGGTGGAAGACCACCTGATCCAGCCGACCTACATCATTGATTATCCGATCGAAATGACCCCCCTTGCCAAAAAGCATCGGGACGATCCGTCGCTGGTGGAGCGTTTCGAGCTGTTTGTAAACGGAAAGGAAATTGCCAACGCGTATACCGAGCTCAACGATCCCATTGATCAGCGGCAACGGTTTGAGGACCAGCTGGAGTTGGGAAAGCGAGGCGACGAGGAAGCCATGGCGTTGGATGAAGATTTTTTAAGAGCGCTCGAATACGGCATGCCACCCACTTCGGGTCTGGGAATCGGAATTGACCGGCTGGTGATGCTGATGACCGGCCAGACCACGATACAGGAGGTGTTGTTCTTCCCCCAGATGCGTCCCGAAAAAAAGGAACGCCCACTTACCGAACAGGATCTGCAGGATGCCGGAGTTTCCGCGGAATGGGCTCCCTTGGTAATCAAAATGGGCTTCCGGAATCTGAAGGAGTTCAAGGAAGTCAACCCGAACAAATTCTTCAACGACCTGGGCGGTTTTCGGAAGAAGATGAAACTTGATCTGCCCATGCCCACGAAAGAGGAAGTACAAGCCTGGTTGCAATAGACCGAAACAAAAAAGCCCCGGCACAAGCTGCGCCGGGGCTTTTTTTAAACAAATGAACTTAAATACGCTTCACGTTGACCGCGTTGATGCCTTTCGTTCCTTGTTTCAGTTCGAACTCTACCCGGTCATTTTCCTTGATGTGATCGATGAGGCCGGTGCTATGTACGAATGTTTCCGTTGACGAATTGTCATGTTTAATAAAACCAAATCCTTTGGTTTCGTTAAAGAACTTTACCGTTCCAGTTTCCATGTTGAAATTGTTGTTTGTTATAAATTAAAAAATTAAGCAATGCGCCTGCCAGCCATGGCGGGCCTGCGCCCACGCTGCCTGAACGGATTTTTGTTGAACACCACCGGTTGCTTTTCGGCAACCTCGATGTGCATGTGAAAAGGATGATCCTCCACTACGGGAATATCTTTCCTGATCAGTTTTTGAATGTTTTTCAGATAGGGACGTTCTTCGCGGTCGCAGAATGAAAATGCGATCCCGCTGGATCCGGCCCGGCCGGTACGGCCAATCCGGTGTACATACGTTTCCGCCTCGTTGGGCAGGTGAAAATTGATCACATGGGAAAGTTCTTCAATATCAATTCCGCGTGCGGCAATGTCGGTGGCTACCAATACTTTTGCCTTGCCGTTTTTAAAACGTTGCAACGCGATCTGGCGGGCTCCCTGGGTTTTGTTCCCATGAATGGCTGCCGCGTTTACCCCCAGTTTATTCAGGGACTTGGCGAGCTTATCGGCGCCGTGTTTGGTCCGGCTGAATACCAGGGCGTTCTTGACCGATTCCTCCTTCAGTACGTGAAGCAGCAGATTCAGTTTGTTGTTCTTCTCCACCATAAAAATACGCTGGTCTACCGTTTCCGACGAAGAGGAAACCGGGGTTACCGCCACGTTCACAGGATCGCGGAGAATGGTATTGGCCAGTTGCCGGATGTCATTCGGCATGGTAGCCGAAAAGAAAACATTCTGCCGTGTCGCGGGCAGCTTGGCTACGATTTTGCGGATATCATGGATAAAGCCCATGTCCAGCATCCGGTCCGCTTCGTCCAGAACGAAGAAGCTGATCGAATCCAGCCTGATCACCCCCATGTTCATCATGTCCAACAACCTGCCGGGGGTAGCCACAACGATGTCCGGGTTTTGTTTCATGGCCCGAATCTGTTGGTTCTTGGGAACACCTCCGAAAATAACCGCATGCCTAAACCGGAGGTTGCGGCCGTAATTGCCGATCGACTCCCCGATTTGGATGGCCAGTTCACGCGTAGGTGCGAGAATAAGCGCCCTTAATCTGTTTTTCGGATTTTTGGATACCAAAACGCCTTGCTCCAGCAACTGCAGCATGGGGATGGTAAACGCAGCCGTCTTTCCCGTACCCGTCTGGGCAGCTCCGGAAAGGTCGCGCCCTTCCAATAAATAGGGAATCGATTGTTCCTGAATAGGCGTCGGATTGGAATATCCTTCGGTTTCGAGCGCCTTCAAAATAGGCGCGATAACATTTAATTTATCGAATGTCATAATTTTTTAAAATGCGTGGATCTTCCCACCGGGAATGAAGAACCGTCTTGAAATCGCTTGATAATCGTCCGGGAGAAAAGATTTTCGTGCAGCTGAAAGGCGGGGTATAACGGAAGGAAAAATGAGTTACTAATTGTTGTTTTAATTTTATCTCCGACAAAGGTACAACAAATAATTTATATTTGAGCATGTCAACCGTTCAACTGGAATCTTCCTGGCTCCGCTATCTTGAAGATGAATTCAGGCAGGACTATATGCTTCAGTTAAAAAGCTTCCTGCAGGCAGAACGTCAGCGGAATAAAATCATCTATCCGCCCGGGCGGCTCATTTTCAATGCATTGAATACTACGCCACTGGACCGCGTCAAAGTGGTTCTGCTTGGGCAGGACCCGTACCACGGGGCCGGTCAGGCGCACGGATTGTCTTTTTCGGTACAAAAAGGGATTCCGATTCCTCCTTCGCTTAAAAACATTTACAAGGAAATTAATTCCGACCTGGGTTTGCCCCTTCCCGCGCACGGGGACCTGACGTACTGGGCACAGCAGGGTGTGCTGTTATTGAACGCCACCCTTACCGTGCAGGCGGGCAATGCCGGCTCCCACCAGAAAAAGGGCTGGGAACGGTTCACCGATAAGATCATTTCCATCGTATCGCAGGAAAAGGCGGGGGTTGTGTTTCTCCTGTGGGGGAATTACGCCAAGGCCAAGCAGTCGCTGATAGACAGCGGGAAGCACCTGATCCTGACCGCTGCGCATCCGTCGCCCTTTTCGGCGCATTACGGATTTCTGGGCTGCCGCCACTTTTCCCGTACGAACGAATACTTGCAGGCACAGGGTAAAATCCCGATTGACTGGCGGATTTCCTAAACTTAGTCCGTCTCGAAGGGCAGCACGGCGTTCTTTTTTACCGTCGAGATCACCATCATGGAAGCCTGGTGATTGATCTCTTCGATCTTGCTGAACTTTTCAAGTACCAGGACTTCAAAGGCATGCATATCCCGCACAATCACTTTCAACAGAAAGTCCGATTCACCGGTTACGTGGTAACACTCCACAACTTCGTCAATCTGGGAAATTTTCCTGATAAAGTTGTTCCGTGAATCCGGCAGGTTGAGATTGACGGTAATCTGGATGAATGTCTTAATCCCGAAACCCAGGGCTTCCTCGTTCACATCGGCATGGTAGCTCTTGATATAACCGTTGTGTTCCAGTTTCCGTACGCGCTCCAGGGTGGGGGCGGGGGACAATCCTATTTCATTCGAAAGTTGCAGATTGGTGATCCTTCCGTCTTTCTGCAGCAGCCGGATAATATGCAAATCAATTTTGTCGAGATGCGAACTCATTACCTGATAATAAGAAGGTGAAAACTATCAAACCGTACTAAAAATAGAATTTTATTTTTAGATACCCAATTGTGGGCGAATATAATTTTTTTAGATTAGTCTAAATTATTTATTAGATTTGCAGTAAACAGCAGGCATGAACTCGTTTACTGAAGAAAACTACCTGAAGGCCATCTATAAACTCTCCGAGCATACCGGAGAGATGGTCAACACCAACGCGATTTCTGAAGAATTAAGTACCCGGGCAGCCTCGGTGACCGATATGCTGAAAAAGCTTTCGGAGAAAGGGCTGATCCATTACATCAAATACCAGGGAGTCCGTTTGACGGAACCCGGCAAGGCGGCCGCGGTCAACATCATCCGGAAGCATCGTTTATGGGAAGTATTTCTTGTTAATAAACTGGATTTCGGGTGGGATGAGGTGCATGACATCGCCGAAGAGCTGGAACACATCAATTCCCAGAAGCTGGTAGACCGGCTGGATGAGTTCCTGGGCTTTCCCCAGTTCGATCCGCACGGGGATCCCATTCCCACCAAGACCGGGAAATTCCGCCAGCATGATTTCATCAAGCTGTCCAAATTGGAAGAAAACGAAGCCGGCGTGATTTCCGGGGTGAGCGATCACAGCAGCACCTTCCTGCATTACCTGGACCGGTTGAATATGGTGCTGGGCAAACGGATCCGGTTGATGGAAAAGAACGAATACGACGGCTCGGTTGTGGTGGAAGACGCCGAGGGAACCAGGATTTATTTAAGTAAGGAAGTGTCCGGTAATATTTTTGTTCAGGCAGACGATACGGAATAAAAATGAAACGGAATACAGGCAACGAATCGTTAAGTGAAGTACATTCCAGTGTGAACATTCCCCCGGGAAAAAGCCCCTGGAAAAAATTTCTGGCCTTCATCGGTCCGGCCTACCTGGTTGGGGTCGGGTACATGGATCCTGGAAACTGGGCAACCGACCTGGCGGGCGGAAGCATGTTCGGCTATTCGCTGATCTGGGTTTTGCTGATGTCCAACCTGATGGCATTGCTTCTGCAGTCCTTGAGCGCCCGGCTGGGCATTGTACGGGGAATGGACCTGGCCCAGGCTTCCCGTAATACCTATCCTCCCATCGTCAATATTCCGCTGTACGTCCTGGCAGAAATTGCCATCGCAGCGACCGATCTGGCCGAAGTGATCGGTATGGCCATCGGTTTACAATTGCTTTTCGGGCTTCCGCTGATCTGGGGGGTATCCATCACGGTGCTGGATACCATCCTGGTTCTCTTTTTGATGAACCGGGGCATCCGCATGATGGAAACCTTCATTGTGTCAATGGTTTCAATAATCGGCCTTTCTTTTCTGGCGGAAATGTTCATTGCCAAACCGGAGATCGGTGAAATAATGAGTGGCTTTGAACCTTCGCTTCTGTCGGGGGAGGCGCTTTATATCGCCATCGGCATTATCGGCGCTACGGTGATGCCTCACAATTTGTACCTGCACTCCTCCCTGGTGCAGACCCGGAAACTGGACCGAAGTTCCAAGGGCCTGCGGGAAGCCCTGAAATTCAATTTTTTTGATACCACCATCGCCCTGAACCTGGCATTCTTTGTGAACGCGGCCATTTTGATCCTGGCTGCGACCGCGTTTTATAAAAACGGGATTGTGGTGGACGAAATACAGGACGCGCACCGTTTGCTGGAAGACCTGTTCGGTTCGCTGGCCCCTGCCTTGTTTGCAATCGCCCTGATCGCCGCCGGGCAGAGCTCCACGATCACCGGGACGCTCGCCGGACAGATCGTAATGGAAGGATATCTTAATCTCCGGATCCGTCCCTGGCTCCGGCGGCTTCTTACCCGGACCCTGGCGATCGCCCCTGCATTTTTCACGATTCTTTATTTCGGTGAAACCGCCCTGGGTGATCTGCTCATTCTCAGTCAGGTGGTACTGAGTCTCCAGCTGGGCTTTGCGGTAATCCCACTCATCCATTTTAACAGCGATAAACGCCGCATGGGTGAGTTTACGATCAAAAAATGGGTTAAAATATTATCCTGGACGGCAGCCGTGATCATTGTTGCGCTCAATGCCAAATTGGTGGTGGAAACGATCAATGCCTGGGTCAGTGAGGCGGAGAACCCGGTTTATCTCCATATATTTGTGGTTCCGCTTGCGGTGATCATCGGTATCCTTCTGTTGTATGTGACCTTCGGGCCACTCATCCGGCGGGAAAGGCGATCGAAAAGAAATATTCCGCATGGGGAGGCGCTGCGTATTGATTTGCCGGATAAGCTCGAACTGAGGAAGATTGCCATGACAATCGATTTCTCGAAAAACGACCGCGATACGATCCGGTACGCGTTGATGCATGGCGGGAAAAGGGCAAGCTACTTGCTGATCCACATTGTGGAGTCGGCCGGTGCGCATTACCTGGGACGGGAAATCCGGGATCTGGAAACCCGAAGTGACGAGGAAAATATCAGAAAGTACGTGGAGGACATCCGGGCCATGGGTTACGAGGCCGACTACCGGATCGGTTACGGAAAGACGGCTCCTTCGATCGCGAAGATCGTCGAGGAGAATACCTGTGATTTTCTGGTCATGGGAGCCCACGGACACCGGGCGTTGAAGGATATCCTGCTGGGCACGACGGTGGACGCCGTGCGCCATCTGGTGAAAATACCAATCCTGATTGTCAGACAGGAAGAATAACAGGCATGAAAGACATTAACATCAAAAATAAAAAGGCACGGTTCGAGTACCATCTCCTGGACCGTTACGTGGCGGGTCTGCAGTTGCTCGGTACGGAGATTAAGTCCATCCGCCAGGGCAAGGCCAACATCAACGACGCGTTCTGCTCCTTTATCGGCGATACGCTTTACGTCCGGAATATGCATATCGCGGAATATTCCCACGGTTCTTTTTATAATCACGAGTCGAAGCGGGACCGGGTTTTGCTGCTTCAGAAGCACGAACTGAAGAAGCTTCGTGCCAAAGTGAATGAAAAAGGGCTTACCATTGTTCCCTTGCGCATCTTCATCAGTGAGCGGGGCTTTGCAAAACTGGAAATCGCTGTGGCGCAGGGGAAGAAGGAATACGATAAGCGGCAAACCATCAAGGAACGGGATACCCAGCGGGAACTGGACCGGAACTTCCGCTAAGCTCCTCTGCTCATCGGATGATGGTCACCGATCCGGTGATGGGCTTTAATATGCCTCCATTCGGCCGCACCAGGTAATAATACGTCCCCGGGGGAACGGGCCTGTTATTAAAGGTGCCTTCCCAGGCTTCGGGATAGCCGCGCGAAAAGAAGATCCGGTCGCCGTTCCGGTTGAATACCTGTACCGTTGCATCGGGATATTTTTCAATATTGACTATTTCCCAGGTATCATTCACCCCATCGTCATTGGGCGTAAACGCATTGGGGATCCCCAGCCGGGGGTAAACAAAAACGGTCACTTCGTCAACCGCGGTGCAGCTGCCTGGATTGTCGGCGGCAAGACGGTAGGTCGTTGTCGTTGCGGGAGCCGCTACCGCGCGGGCAAGCGTTGGATCACGCAGGCCCTCAGCCGGCGTCCAGCGGATAACTTCACCGGTGGCCCGGGCATCCAGCACCACCGAATCCCCTTCCAGGATTTCCAGATCCGGGCCGGCATCGGCAAAGGCCGCTGGCAATACATGCAAGGTATCGCGTCGTATTTTCTTCGTTCCTCCGGGGCTGGTAAAGGTGTAAGTGACTTCGTAACTGCCCGGATCCAGTAGCCCGGAATTGACCTGCCCATCCTGGATTCCCGGTCCCGCATACACTCCGGCGCCTGGCACATTGTTTCGTACACCGCCGCCGCTTAGGGTGGCAGTCTGCCCCCTGCATAGCCGGTCGGGGGAGAGCTCAAAGAACACATCGGCCGGCGGGTAAACGCCCGTTTCGAATACCGAGCGATTATTCTCCGCATGCGGGTCAAAGACATCCGACTGAATTCCCACCGTGTTGCTCACCCTGAACGAGGCAGCCTCCGCTTCCACAGCCACCCGTACGGTCAGCAGACGTTCGGTCCCCGCAGCCATCGCCGGAAGCGCCGGCCAGGTTATCCGGTGCGTGCCGGCATCGTAAAGGCCACCATTGGAAATGCTTAGCGGTCGTCCCAGATTCTGCGGAAGTTCGTCCTCAATCCGGACATTCAGGGCGGTGGACGGGCCGTTGTTGCGGATTAGGATTTCATACCGGATGACTCCCGCCGAATCGATAGCTGGTGTGCCTTCCTTGATCACTTCCAGGTCGGCCGCCGGGGTGATCTGCGTGGGAAAGACGGCCCGGTTATTATCCGGGTTTTCGTCGTAAACCGGGCTGACGACGTCGGTAATGTTCCGGATCGTACCTACCCGTCCCGGCGTTTTTACCGTAACCGTAATCGTCCGGCTTGCGCCCGGCTCCAGCAGCGGAATCCGCCAGCTGGGCGGGTTCATGCTGTCGGCCGGCGGTACATCGGATGAGATAAACTGCATTCCCGAGGGAAGCCGGTCGATGACCAGGATATCCGTGGCGGCCGAAGGGCCGTCGTTGGTCACGATCAGTTGGTAGGTGATTTCCTCACCGGCATAGGCCTCGGCAGGGCCCGTTTTGTCGATCCGGAGATCGGCCGAAGGCAATACCTGGGTGACGGCCGATGCCGTGTTGTCTGAATCATCCGGATCCGGGCTGTCGCTCCGGATCTGGGCCGAATTGGTCAGGGTGACCGATTGGGAAGGCGCCCGCACCTCCACCGTGAACCGGCGTACCCCGTTTCTGGGCATGGATGGGATGTCCCAACGGATTTCCTGTCCATTCACGGTACCCCCACCGGGGTCAACCAGCTCCAGTCCGGAAGGAATCAGATCGGTCACCGTTACCGACCGGGCGGTAGAGGGGCCGTGATTACGGGCCAGCAGGGTATAGGTAAAGGTTTCTTCCTGGTATACGCTGTCCGGCGCGGTTTTGGTGATGCTCAGGCCCGCCCCGGGTGTGATCCGGGTAAGCACTTCATCCCGATGGCCGCCGGCCACGGCGACGTTGTTGATCTGGGGCGCATCCACTGGGGCATATACCCGTACGTGGTGTTCCACGCGCTCTCCGGCCGCCAGACCGGAGGGGTGTTCCCAGGACACGGTGTGGTAGTTAATATGGTAGGTTCCGTTATCGCTGTCAATGTAAATGCTTCCCAGCGGAAGCCGGTCCGTAATGGTCAGGGCCCCTGTCCCGTCCCGGCCGGTATTGGTAGCCGTGAGTGTATAGGTAAGCTCCGCTCCGGCTTCAACCTGGGATGGACCCACTTTGTCCAGGGTGATGGAAGCCGGCCAGCGTACCTGGGTTTCGACCCGGTCGGTCGAGATTTCTTCGCCTGAAACGGCCCGGGCTGAATTCACGATTTCGCCCTGGAAGTCTTCGGGGATTCTGCCCCGCATCACCAAAGTGACCTTTTGGTCGGGCGGGATGGTAGCCTCCAGGTTCACCGGAAACGAGTTGCCGCTGCGTGGTGCTACCTCAATGGCCGGGTCATCGAACCGGGCCGTCCAGCTAATGTCCTGCAAGGCGTCGGTCGGGGTGAGCAGATCTTCAAACTGGATGTTTTCGAGCGTGGTATTCGTATTGTTGATCAGCTGGATGGTGTAGGTGATCTCTTCGCCCGAAACGGCCCGGTCGGGACCGCGTTTGCGTAACAGCAGGCTGTCATTTCCGGATAGCTGGTTGGTATGGCTATCTATATTCGGGGTAGGATCGGAAATCCCCGGAGGCAGCTCGGCGGTTGCCTCGTTGGTGATCTCGCCGGAACCCTCCGGCCGGACGGTTCCCCGGATGCGGACCACCACGTTGGATCCCACGGGAATGTTCGCCTGGACTTCCACCTCATTTCCTGTTCCGCTTTCACCCCGAAGGACCTCCGCCCCCGGCCCGGCCACGGTATTCCATCCTTCCACCACGATTTCGGAAGGAACCAGATCGTTGATCAGGACCTCCCGTGCAAAGCTGGGTCCCTCGTTGCTGACCTGGACGCTGTAGGAAATAGCCTCGTTCGGGGCCATGCGGTTGGGGCCGCTTTTCTCCAGCTCCAGATTCGCTTCCCGGCTCACCGCCGTTTCCACACCGGCTTCATTGGGCAATACCGGATCGGTGACCGCATCGGGAGGGATCAGGCGGGTAACGTTCCTCACCGCATCCCCTTCAAACCGGGAATCGACCAGGCCATAAACCGTAAGCGTGGCGGTCTCACCCGGTTCCAGGTCCACTTCGGTCCAGTCACCGGTCAGGTAATTGAAAACCCCTTCCCCGGCTTCGTAGTTCCGGACCTGATATCCTTCGGGCAGTTCTTCCAATAGCTGGAATACATCTTCGGGCAGGATCCGGCTGGGTCCGTTGTTCACAAGCGTGATCTCGTAATTAAGCGCCTGGCCCGCTTTGATCGCCGTTTGCAGCGCCCGTTTCGTGATTTCCAGGTCGGCAGTCCGGCGGACGGCTGTCTGGATCTGGTCCAGGGTATCGGCTCTACCGGTATTTTTGACACTGGCAGGCGGAGCGACCAGGACCGTATTTACGAAGTGCTCGCCGGTATAATTGGAGGCAACCATCCCGGAAATGGTAAGCTCGGCGCTTTCCCCGGCTTGCAGTTCGATTCCGCTCCAGGTTTGGTTATCGAGGTTTACCGTCCCGGGAGCAGTCACTGAGTTCATCAAAAAACCTTCCGGAAGATTTTCCGTCAGACGGACTGTCTGTTCCGGAAGTAAAGGGGAAGGGCCCCGGTTGGTGAGCTGGATCGTGTAGGTAAGGGAATCCCCGGCTGAAACCGTGGATAAAGAAGCGGTCTTGCTCACCGATAGGCGCATGCAGTCTTCCACCGTCACGCTCACCGGTGCCGATATGGGATAGCAGATCGGATTGGGCATCCCTTTGGGCACGGCTCTGATGCGGTATTGCATCGTGCCCGTGCTCGAAGTGGGATGATCGATCTCGGTTTCGTGGATTCCCATGGGCTCCCAGGCGACCCCATCGGCGCTGCTTTCCCATTCAATGTCCCAGATGCTGAGATCGATTCCCGACCGGATTATCAGGGAGGAATTCAGGCACACCGCCTCCCGGGGGGCGGAGATACTGAATGAAGGGGGGCTGTAAATGGTCACCGTGGCTGCATTGGTATAAATGGCGCTGCCGTCGGAGGAGGTGACCCGCACCCGGTAAAAAGTCGTTCCGGCCTGGCGTGTGGAGGGCGTATAAGCGCTTTGGTTTGCGCCCTGAATGCGAACCCAGGGATCGGTGCCTTTTTTCTGTTCCCATGCATACTCCAGGGGCCCAATTCCTTCCGCTGTAACACTAAGCGCTTGTCCGGGGTCGTTGACGCAGGTGCTGAAGCTTTGTGGATGTGCACTGATGAGGGGTACCGCCGGCGCCCGGGAGGGCCCGCCCATTGCATACGACGATGGATCCGCCATCAGCAAAACGGCAAGTAAGACATTGCCCAAGGCAATGCGATACAGTTTTAACATGTCCGGAGAGATCAGTACAAATAGCTTCTTGGCCCACTGACAAATTTGTCAGTATAGTCGCAAAAAACAAGCAAATTTCGGGCCTTTTTTTTAGCCGGCCTTGAGCGCGGGGCGAACGCGGTTTTCAGCGGACTATGGTGACGGATCCCGATATTTCCGGATGCGATTGATGGGGTTTGATCACATAATAATAGGTGGCTGCCGGGAGGATGCGCCCTCCCGCAGTTCCGTCCCAGGCTTCCGGGTAGCCTTCCGAATAATATACTCGCTGTCCGAACCGGTTGAAAACCTGCACCACGCATTGGGGATAGTCTTCAATATTCCCGATGTACCAGCGGTCGTTGGTGCCGTCATTATTGGGGGTAAAGAGGTTGGGGACCTTGAGAATCCCTAAAACTTCGACGCGTACCTCGCTGAGGGAGACGCATCCCTGATCATTCCAGGCAGTGAGTGTGTAGGTGGTGCTTACTTCGGGGGCTGCCCGCGGGTTCAGGATAAAGGGGTTGTCCAAACCGTCGGACGGCGCCCATTCAAAACGCACGCCGGTTGTGCTGCCATTCAGCAGGGTGCTGTTCCCTTCCAAGATCCGCTGGTCCTTGCCGGCATCCACCCGAGGCAGTTCCTGAACGGTCAGGATCTGTGTAGCGGTTTCGCTGCAGCCTTGCGCGTTGGTAAAGGTATAATACAGTTCATGTCTTCCCGCGCCTGCCTTTGCCGGATCGAAGACGCCCTTGTCATCCAGTCCGGCCGCGGCGCTTAACTGAGCCCGTCCGCCCTGATAGCCGTCCGGAGGGAAAAAGCCGGTAATCGGAAAGGGCGGTGTATTCAGGCAGACCGATGCCTGCGAAGCGGGAAGAACAAATTCAGGCTG
>JAJUHF010000077.1 GCA_029268045.1 Anseongella ginsenosidimutans | reverse complement strand
TCTGATAACACAAATTCCGCCCCTTCAGGTACCCGGAAGACCATCACCACGAAGCGGCTCGATCGTCTGTTCATTGAGCTGTACGGCGTGTATGCTTTTACGGTAAGATTTTTCCGGGAAGCCTTTCTTCCGCCCTACGAAATAAAGGAGCTGTTGAAGCAGTGCTATCAGGTAGGTTACAAATCACTTCCGCTGATCTCGCTTACCGGGTTCATCACCGGGATCGTCTTTACCAACCAATCCAGGCCTTCGCTGGCCGATTTTGGCGCCACCTCCTGGCTTCCGGCCCTGATTTCCATTGCCATCATCCGGGCGCTGGCCCCGCTGGTGACCGCCCTGATCGCTGCCGGCAAAGTAGGGTCTAACATCGGCGCCGAACTGGGATCCATGAAGGTATCGGAACAGATCGACGCGATGGAGGTGTCGGGGACCAATCCGTTTAAGTTCCTGGTGGTTTCCCGCGTGCTGGCCACCACGTTCATGATTCCCGTGCTGACCATGTACACTGCATTTGTCGCCCTGTTGGGCGCCTACCTGAATGTGCATCAGAACGAGCTCACTAGTCTGGCCACCTACATTCACGACGTCTTTGAAGCCATCTCCTTTCTGGATGTGTTTTCCACCTTAATTAAATCGATTGTATTCGGGTATACCATTGGTATTACCTCCTGCTATACGGGATATAATTCTTCCAAGGGCACGGAAGGAGTAGGAAAAGCGGCAAATTCCGCCGTGGTCGCCTCCATGTTCCTGATCTTTATTGAAGAAATACTGATCGTGACCGTGGTGAATTACCTGCGTTTTTCCTGAATCGGAGAGAGAAATGAAGAAAGGCACCTCAAACATAGATCGAAGCAACACCGTGATCACCATCCGGGGATTGGAGAAATCGTTTGGTGACCTGGACGTGCTGAAAAACATTGACATGGACCTTTACCAGGGGGAAAACCTGGTGGTATTGGGACGTTCCGGGACCGGCAAGTCGGTATTGATTAAGATCATATCCGGGCTGCTAAAACCGGACAAGGGCCAGGTAATTGTATTGGGTAAAGACGTGGCCCGGCTCAGCACCCCCGAGCTGCGGGAACTGCGGCAGAAGATCGGCTTTTCCTTCCAGCACAGCGCCCTGTACGATAGCATGACCGTTCGGGAGAACCTGGAATTTCCCCTGGTGCGCAACCAGCGGCACCTCAAACGGAAACAGATTAACCAGGCCATTGAAGAAGTTCTCGAAGCGGTGGGCCTTTCCCAGGCGATCAACCAGATGCCTTCGGAACTTTCCGGGGGGCAGCGGAAACGGATCGGCATTGCCCGTACCCTGATCATGAAGCCGGAGATCATGTTATACGACGAACCTACCGCAGGCCTTGATCCCATTACCTGTACGGCGATCAACGCCCTGATCAATCAGGTACAGCAGCGATACAATACCAGCTCCATTATCATTACACACGATCTGGCCTGCGCCAAAGCGACCGGCGACCGGATCGTGATGCTTCTGGATGGGAAATTTCAGCGGGAAGGAACCTTTGAAAAGGTATTCGATACATCCGATGACCGGATCAAACCCTTTTACGATTATAATTTTACAGAATAGGACATGAATAACGCAGACAAGAAACGAACGGTTATTGTGGGAATATTTGTCTTACTCGGGATCGTCATCCTCGTAGCGGGTGTCCTGACCCTGGGAAGTCAGCAAAAAGCGTTTGTGAAAAGCATCAGGCTCACTTCCATCTTTGACGATGTGGAAGGACTCACCGCCGGAAACAATGTCTGGTTCTCGGGTGTCAAGATCGGAACGGTAAAAAAGATCAATTTTCACGGAAAATCCCAGGTCGAAATAGAAATGGATATTGAGCGCAATGTCCGGGAATACATTCATAAAGATGCGACGGCGACCATCAGTTCGGACGGATTCATTGGAAACAAGATTGTGGTGATCCAGGGTGGCAGCCCCGAAGCGCCGCCGGTGGAAAATGGCGACGTGATCCGTTCGGAAAGCCCAGCCGACATGATGGAAACCCTCCAGGTTAATAACATGAACCTGGTAGCCATTACCGACGATCTGAAAAAAATAACCGCGCGGATCGCCAGCGGCCAGGGCACGGTGGGCGCCCTGCTTTCCGATTCGACCTTGGCCACCGATTTTAAAGCCATTGTGTCCAGTTTGAAAAGCACCGCCAGTCACTCGGAAGCGGTTTCCAGATCCCTGTCCCGTTTCACGGAAAAACTGAATCAGGAAGGGACGCTGGTCAATGATCTGCTAACCGACACCACCGTGTATAGCAAGCTTCAAGCTGCGGTAGCCGGCCTGGAAGCGGTCAGCGTGTCGGCGGCCTCCATTACGGAAAACCTTGAGCGCGTCAGCGCCCGTCTGGAAAGCAAGGACAATGCAGTGGGTATGCTGCTTTCAGACCAGGAGGTGGCCGGAACCCTGAAAAGCACGCTGGAAAACCTGGAAAGCAGCTCCGAAAAGCTGGATGAAAACATGGAAGCGCTACGGCACAATTTTCTGTTCAGAAGATACTTCCGGAAAAAGGAAAAGGAGGAAGCCGGCTCAAACTAGGTTTATGTGCCGGTCGGCCTATTCAAAAACGACCGTTTTATTCTTTAGTACAAATACGCGGTCCTGAAAAACAAGTTGCAGCGCCTTGCTTAAGACCGCTCGCTCAATTCCCTTGCCCGCAATGACCATGTCCTTGACACTGAAATTATGGTTAACCGGAGTGGTCTGCTGGACAATGATAGGTCCCTGATCCAGTTCACTGGTCACAAAATGGGCGGTGGCGCCGATCAGTTTCACACCGCGTTCAAACGCTCTACGGTAAGGATGCGCGCCGATAAATGCAGGCAAAAAGGAATGGTGGATGTTGATGATCCGCTCCCGGTACCGTTCCACAAACTCAGGAGAAAGAATACGCATAAATTTGGCCAGTACCAGGTAGTCCGGCTCGTAAGGCGCGAGCGCTTCCAGAATCAGCCGTTCGAATTCTTCCTGTGAACGGCCCTCGTGACTGATGTGATGGAAGGGAATGGAAAACTGTTCGGTAAATTTCCGAAGATGGTCGTGATTCCCGATCACGCAGCAAACCTGGGCACCCAGCGTTTTGAAAAAGTGCCGGGTAAGAATATCTCCCAGGCAGTGGTATTCCCGGGTAACCAGCACCGCTACTCTCTTTTCCGGACGCGGATTGACCAGCACGTCCGCCCCTTCAGGCAGTACCTCTTTCAGCGCGGTTAAAAGCCGCGCATCGTCGGGAGCCTCGGAGCCATCGCAGGCAATCCGGGCAAAGAACTGCTGTTCGCCTTCGTCCACGAACTCCCGCATGGCGGTAATGTTCATATTGTAGCCGGCAAGTACATGGGCGATCCGGGATACCAGGCCAACCGCATCCCGGCATTGTACAAGAATGAGCGTTTTATGTTCCATTTTTACCTTTGCGGCCGCTAATGTACATAAATTTACCGCTTTAGCGCGCGCTCGTTTCATTTTCAAGCCAGAACGCCAAGGCGTCAATCCGGTCGGTATTAATGTAGTCAACCGAAAGCTCCTTCATCAGTTCCCAGGCCTGCGGATTATCCGGTATGGCCCAAAACCGAAAAGGCTTTCCCAGGACATGGGCGCGCTCCACCTCCTCCCGCACCCGCGCTTTTTCTTCCGGGGAAAGGCGTCCGCTGCCATCCCAGGACGAATAGTTCAGAAAACTCGCGCTGATGAGACCGACCCGTTCCAGCGCAGCCGCCGGATAGTGCTCGTCCGGCCGGCCATCAAAGAAAACGAAGGAAGGCCATTTGGTCCATTGCTCCGGCTCCGGCCGCTTTCCACTAATAACTACACGGACCGCGGGACCCTTCCCTGCCTGGCCGGTTACCGCCGGATAGGAAGCCAGCTGCTGGACCAGTACAGGCAACGTGCTGTCGGCAGCGGTTTTCAGATCGATCAGCAACTGAAAGGATCTCTCAGAAGCCAGTTCGGAAATCGGTTGAAGATACAGTGCCTTCAATGTTCTTTCGGGCCGGATATCTTCCGCATCATGCGCTACAAACAGCTCCCCCTCGCGCAGAAAAACATCCACTTCGATTGACCCGAAACCGGCATCGAAGGCGTGCTTAAAAGGCAGTTTTTGCTCGTAATCATTGTGAGAATGCGCGTTCTCTGTCGTGTAAGCCGTACCCTGCTCCCGGGAAGCGCAGGCCAGCATGGCTGCACAGCAGATCAGTGGCACGCATTTTTGGATCAAACCCCATTTCATAACCCCGAAGGTACGGAATGAAGGCTAGTCCTGCTTCAGCTTATCCTTAAAAACTTTCCTGAACTTTTCCATTTTAGGCCGGATCACCAAGCGGCAATAGGGCTGGTCGCCGTTGTTGCGATAGTAATCCTGGTGGTAGTTTTCGGCTTCGTAAAAAACAGTGAACGGGGTAATCTCCGTCACAATGGGGTCTTTAAAAGCCCCGGATTCGTTCAGCTTTTTTTTGTATTCCTCGGCCAGCCGCTTCTGTTCGGGATTATGATAGAATATGGCTGAACGGTATTGGGTGCCTACATCGGCGCCCTGCCTGTTCAGCGTGGTCGGGTCGTGCGTCTGCCAGAAGACCTCCAGCAGTTCTTCGAAACTGATTATTTTGGGGTTATAGACAATCCGGGTCACTTCGGCATGGCCGGTTACGCCGGTGCATACTTCTTCGTAGCTGGGATTGGGCACATGCCCGCCCGAATAACCCGACCGCACCAATTCCACGCCCTCCAGACTTTGAAAAATGGCTTCAACACACCAAAAACAGCCGGCACCGAAGGTAGCGGTATCCAACTCGCTTGATTTATCCATGATGGAAGTGATTTTAGCTGATTGCCCAATTGCAGTTGAGCAGAATAAAGATAGAACGAAAATAGTCAAACAGGTTCTCATTGAAATGCCGTTCGTGAATTTGATAACAAAGCACGCACAAATATGTTTATCTTTATCCTTATTAAGCGACGCGATATGCAAAAAAGAAGAGAATTCATTAAAGGCTCCGTGCTGGGGGCGGCTGCCCTGGGTCTGGGATCTTCGGTAAGTCAGGCAGCTGGCGGGCCGCGCAAGCAGGAAGTTCCCCGGGCCGTCAACAAACCCCTTGTCATTTCCACCTGGAAGTTCGGGATAGAAGCCAACGAGGCTGCCTGGAAGGTATTGGACAAGAAGGGAAGAGCGCTGGATGCGGTGGAACAGGGTGTCCATGTCGCCGAAGCTGATCCTTCCAACACCACGGTTGGACTCGGCGGATACCCCGACCGGGACGGCCACGTGACACTGGACTCCTGCATTATGGATGAAAAAGGCAATTGCGGTTCGGTGGCTTTTCTGGAACACATCGTTCACCCGGTTTCGGTTGCCCGGAAAGTGATGGAAGAAACACCCCACGTGATGCTGGTTGGGGAAGGCGCCCTGCAGTTCGCCCTGGCCAATGGATTTGAAAAAACCAACCTGCTTACGCCGAAAGCGGAAAAAGCCTGGAAGAACTGGCTCAGGGAAAAAAATTACGAACCGGTAATCAATATTGAAAATCACGACACGATCAGTATGCTCGCGCTGGATTCGCAAGGCGACATGTCGGGTGCCTGTACCACCAGTGGGCTTGCTTTTAAAATGCATGGACGCGTGGGTGATTCGCCCATTATCGGCGCGGCGCTATTTGTGGACAACGAAGTGGGCGGCGCCTGTGCCACCGGGCACGGTGAATTTGTTATGAAAACCCTGGGCAGTTTTCTGGTGGTGGAACTCATGCGGCAGGGACTCAGTCCCGCGGAGGCCTGCCAGGCCGCAGTGGAAAGGATTGTAAAAAAATACCCCAATTACCGGGAGATCCAGGTGGGCTACCTGGCCATGAACAAGCAGGGAGAATATGGATCCTACGCAATCCATAAAGGTTTCAATTACGCGGTTTACGATCAAACGGGAAACCGCCTGATTGATTCAGCGCATTACGTAAACCGCTAGTCCGCTTTTTTTATACTGCTTGCACCGGAAACATCCTCTTTGATGACCGTCGGATTTCCCTTGTAAAGTACCGAACTGGCGCCGCTTGCATTGACATGCAGTTCATTGAGAACGTGAATGCCGCACTCGGCCGCCCCACTGACCCGGATGTCGTAGATTCCCGTCACCAGGTCGAAGGCCTTCAATTCGCCGGCTCCTGAAACCCGGACATCGTGCCGACCGGCTTCGCCGCGATAACCGATCTCCCCGGCACCCGAAATGGAGGTATTGATCTTTTCAGCTTCCACATCCAGTGTGGCTTCCACAGCCCCGGAAGCTTCCAGCTGAAACTCCTGGGTGCTGAATCGATTGGTCATTTCCACTTCCACCGCGCCTGAGACATCCAGATTGGTCAGTTCATTCATCGCAATGGCGATCTTCACATCGTCGCAGATGTTATCGTCTGAATAGACCCGCAGCGCTCCGTCGCGGACTTCCGTTTTGATATAGGGCAATAGGTTTTCGTCAGCATGGATCATCAGCGACTGGGTGGCGGAATCCTGGGTCAGAACCAGGTTATAGGCGCCACCAAGCTCAATTTTGGTAAAGACGGGCAAATCCCGGCTTTCACTGCCCGGCCGGCCGTTTCCTTCAATGCAGTTTGTATTGCACGAGAAAATAAAGAAACCCAGGCTGGTGATCAATAAGGAGGTTTGAAGGTTCATTGCTGCGTGATTAGATTGGTTTGCGGTTCATCAATTAAATCTACTGTTTTTTTCGGTTTTTTTTTTGATTTTTTTGACCGGGTATCAAAAAAAAAGGGAGTCCCCGGGGAGACGCCCTTTTAACGCAAAAATCAGAGAGACTTACTGTTGTTTTATGACGCGTACTTTCCCGTACTTGTTCAGATTGTTGATGTCTTTGAGCGTGATCCAAAGGGTGATTCGCTTTTTCACATGATCGGAAGTGTAGATATTCAGGGTATTATCCACGATAAAATGTTTCACTTCCGGAACAAGGGACTCGTCTCCCTCCACCACAATTTTCTGCTGGTCGCCCTCAGAGAGATACACTTTGAAATTTCCGTTCACCTTAACCAATTGGTAGCCGGATACTTTCATTTCTTTGCGAATCACATCCGGAGCCTCAGATACAACTTCTTTGCCTGGTGTCGGGTTGGTTTCAGTTGCAAATACGGCTCCGGAGGTGAGAAGCATGGCGGCGACCAGTGCAGTCGCGGTCATTTTGTTGATTAAACCTTTCATGTTGTGTGTGATTTAGTGTGTGATTAATTAATATTTTTAACAAACCCTTCGACTACAAATTTGCATCAAGTGGTTACAACTTCACGAGAAAAAAAAGCAAAGAAAAAGATACGGCTTGGTAAAATGCCCGTTACCGAAGGCGGCCTGAAGGAAGAAGAAAGTCGCCCGCCGGTTCGTTTCGAAGGAGCTGCCCCTCGTCCAGTAATGTCCTTATTACAAAAAGGACCTTCATTTCGGGAAATGAATGCAGTCTTTCCATTAATTCCTGCTGGGAACAGGGCCCATTCTTTAATGTCCGTTCAATTGCCGCCCTGATGGCCGAAAATTCCTCCGCGGTCGCTTCTTTTTTATGTAACTGCAGGCAGTAATCGCAAATCCCACAGTTTTCGGCACCAATTTCACCAAAATAGGCCAGTAACATGCTGCTTCTGCATCGCCCGGCGGTTGTGGCGTATTCGATTACCGATCGGACTCCTTGCAGGTGTCGGCTTCGTCTGGCTTTCAGGAACGCCGCGTCCAGATACAGGGTTCCCGCATCGGCCCGCGCCGAAAGGTAGGTGACCTGCGGCTTATCTTTCCGCGGGATATACGAGAGCACTCCCTGGGCGGACAGCCATTTCAGCGCCCGGAGAAATTCGTCCATCAGCATACCCGCCCGGCGGGCAATCAATTTCTCATCCAGTGGAACATAAAAGTCGAAAACCCCTCCGTAGGATCGGAGAATGGCTTTCAAAAGCGGATCGTAGGCTGCATGGGCAACCTGAAAACGGTAAAGGGAGTCTTTGTCCAGCAAAATTTTTAACCTCGAAGGCAAAAACACGCTTTCGGTAAAGGACAGGTAATTGTCTTTTTCAAGAAACCGGAAAACGCTCAGTACTTTTCGCGCATTAAACCGGTAGCGCCGGCAGAAGTCTCCGATATCAAAGTCGAAACTGAGCCCTTCGCCTGCTCCGGTAGCCACCTGAAAATAATTACCCAGCGCCTGGTAGGTGTCCCTGATTTCTTCCACGCTGGGGTAATTCAACTCAAGCTGCTCCAGCAATTTGCGTTCATCGGCAGGACTGTATAGGAGAACGGCGTAGGATTTCCGCCCGTCCCGGCCGGCTCGGCCGGCTTCCTGATAGTAGGCTTCGAGGCTTTCGGGAAGATCCATGTGGATGACCAGCCGTACATCGGCTTTGTCTATTCCCATTCCGAAGGCATTGGTAGCCACCATGACCCGCACCTGGCCCCGCAGCCAGTCCTCTTGAACGGTTTCCCGTTTTTTCATGGCCATTCCCGCATGATAAAAGGCCGCGCTAAAGTTCCTGCGTCGCAGAAAAGCGGTGATCTCCTCCGTTTGGCGCCGGTTGCGGGCATAGATAATGGCACTTCCCTCCTGCCAGCGAAGGATCTTCAGCAGACGCTCCTCCTTGTTTTCTTCCGGCAGCACCAGGTAGGCCAAGTTTTGCCGCGCGAAACTTTTTCGAAGAACATGCTTTTGCTTGAAGCGGAGTTGCCGGCAGATATCCTCTTCCACATCGGAAGTGGCCGTGGCAGTAAGCGCCAGGACCGGTACCTGAGGCAATAGGTCCCGAAGCACGGATATCTCAAGGTAAGCCGGCCGAAAGTCATAACCCCATTGGGAGATACAATGTGCTTCATCCACCGCAAGCAGATTCACGGTCATCCGGCTTATCCGTTCACGGGCGAGACCGGTTTTTAAGCGCTCGGGGGAAAGGTACAGAAACTTGTACGGGCCGTAAACGCAATTGTCGAATGCCGCGTCGATCTCCGCCGGATGCATCCCGGAAAAAACCGCCGCGGCCTTGATTCCCTTGTTCCGTAACTGTTCCACCTGGTCCTTCATCAACGCGATCAGCGGCGTGACCACAATGCAGATCCCTTCTCGCGCCATGGCAGGCACCTGATAGCAAAGCGACTTCCCGCCGCCGGTAGGCATCAGCGCCAGCGTATCCTTTCCGGAAAGAACCGATTGGATGATCTCTTCCTGGAGCGGCCGGAACGCATCAAACCCCCAGTAGGTTTTAAGAATGTGCTGTATGTTTTCCATCTGAAGCCGGGAACTGTTACGTTTTTGCTAAAATAAGAGTATTTTCGCCATAAAACTTGGTCAAATGAAGAAAACCCGATTGCTTGCCGGTATCTCCTGCCTGCTGTTCTTATTAACCCTTTCCGCTTCGGCACAGGATTCCGGCGCCTCCAAGCAGGACGCCTCCGATTGGGACGTCAGCAAAGCACTTGGTCCTACAACAACCCATACGTTTGAATGGGATGAAGGCACCTGGATGAACCTGGATGTAAGTCCCGACGGGAAACAGATTGTATTTGATCTTTTGGGCGATATCTACGTCATGCCGGTCAGCGGAGGATCTGCCACCCTGCTGCGAGGTGGACCGGCCTATGAGGTACAACCCCGGTTCAGCCCGGACGGATCCCGGATCTCCTTTACCAGCGATGCGGGGGGAGCCGATAACATCTGGGTCATGGATCGCGACGGCCGGAATGCCAGGCAGCTGACCAAGGAGAATTTCCGCTTACTTAACAATGCGGTGTGGACACCCGACGGCAACTACCTGATTGCCCGGAAACATTTTACCAGCCGCCGATCACTGGGTGCAGGTGAAATGTGGATGTACCATGTCAGCGGCGGAGCCGGGCTGCAATTGACCAAACGGAAAAACGATCAGCAGGATGCCGGCGAACCTTTTGTTTCGCCTGACGGAAAGTTTGTCTATTGGAGCGAGGATGTGAGCGAGGGGCCGTTCTTCCAATACAATAAGGACCCCAATACCGAAATTTACGCGATCCGTCGGATCAGCCTGGAAACCGGGGAGATTGAAAAAGTAACCGGCGGGCCGGGCGGCGCGGTACGTCCTACGGTTTCGCCCGACGGAAAATGGCTCGCATTTGTGAAACGCGTCCGTTCGGAAAGCGTATTGTATGTGCATAACCTGCAGACCGGTGAGGAATTCCCGGTGTACGCCCCCATGAGCAAAGATCAGCAGGAAGCCTGGGCTATTTTTGGACCCTACTGCAATTTCAACTGGCTCCCCGACAGCAAAAGCATCGTGTTTTACGCAAAGGGGAAAATCCGGCGCGTCGATCTGGAATCTAAAAAAGCATCGGTGATCCCGTTCCGCGTAAAGGCCGAACACACGATCGTCGAGGCCCTCCAGTTCGAAAACGAGGTATTCAGTCCGCGTTTTGAAGCGAAGATGATCCGGCAGGTTGTTACCTCGCCCGATGGCAAAATGATTGCCTTCAATGCCGCCGGGTATCTCTATACAAAGCAACTTCCAAACGGGACTCCGCAGCGGATCTCCGATGGCCGGGATTTCGAATACGAACCGGCCTTCAGCCCGGATGGCAAACGCCTGGTTTATGTTACCTGGAACGATTCGTTAAAATCCTCGGTGGTCGTCACCGAGTTGGCCACCGGGAAAACCACCCGGATGACCTCCGAAAAAGGATATTACAGCAACCCTTCCTTTTCCCCGGACGGAAACCTGCTGGTCTTTGAGAAATCGGGGGGAAACGTCTTCCAGGGATACAGTTTCGGAAAAAAACCCGGCCTTTATGTAATGAACGCAAGCGGAGGCGATATGCGGCGGATCCTGGGCTATGGAAGCAACCCCGTGTTCAACGCGGAAAGCGACCGGATATATTTCCTCTCCCGTGAAGGCGATAAAAAAGCATACAAAAGCGTGGATCTCCATGGAGGGGACGAGCGCACCCACTTTACCTCGGGTTATGCGACCCAGTTTACCGTCAGTCCCGACAACGAATGGGTCGCTTTCACCGAACTGTTCAACGTATATGTTGCTGCTTTTCCCAAAACGGGAGGCGCGGTGGAACTTTCGGGAAATACCCATGCGCTTCCGGTTTTCCGCCTGAGCCGGGACGCGGGAACCAGTCTGCATTGGGCGGCCAACAGTAAAACATTGCATTGGGTGCTTGGACCCGAATACTTTAGCCGGGGGCTGGCAGAATCCTTTGCGTTTTTAGCCGGAAAGGAACAGGAAATCCCCGAACCGGCAACCAAAGGAATTCCCATCGGCCTGCAGCTGGAGTCGGACGTCCCATCGGGCAGCATCGCCTTCACCAACGCGCGTATCATTACCATGGAGGGCGATAAAATCATTGAGAACGGGTCCCTTGTTGTCAGGGAAAACAGGATCGTAGCGGTCGGAAGCGCTTCGGAAGTCAAAATCCCGGCCGACGCAACGGTCATTGATGCAAGCGGAAAAACGATCATGCCCGGCCTCGTCGATGTGCATGCCCACCTTCCTTCGGGCGCAGGCGGAAAATCAACCCACGCGTTCTGGCCCTATTACGTAAACCTCGCCTTTGGCGTAACCACCACCCACGACCCGTCCAATAATACCGAAATGGTTTTCACCCAATCGGAGATGGTGAAAAGCGGCCGCCTGATCGGCCCGAGGATTTATTCGACAGGCACTATTCTTTACGGCGCGGAAGGCGACTTCAAAGCGGTGATCAATTCATTGGACGATGCCCGGTCGCATCTGCGGCGCCTGAAAGCGATCGGCGCATTCTCCGTAAAAAGCTATAACCAACCCCGGAGGAATCAACGGCAGCAGGTGATCGCCGCGGCACGGGAGCTGGAAATGCGCGTAGTACCCGAAGGCGGATCCACCTTTACCCACAACATGAGCATGATCCTGGATGGGCATACCGGAGTCGAACACAACATTCCCATTTCCGATGTATATGAAGACGTGCTTCAGCTCTGGAACGCAAGCAAAACCGCCTACACCCCCACCCTCATCGTGGCCTACGGTTCTCAATCGGGCGAAAATTATTGGTAT
>JAJUHF010000076.1 GCA_029268045.1 Anseongella ginsenosidimutans | reverse complement strand
TTACACTCACCCACGTAAACACAGGGAGGCTCCGGCCCATTCCCGCAGAAAAAACAAAAAAGCCCCCCGTGCGAGCGCCAACCTGCACCAAGGGGCCATTGTAAAAAACTACAAAACAATCAAATGTATGGTTTTTATCAGATTTATTGATCATTCAATTCCTGTCATCATGCGAGGATCATTCATAGCCCTGATGATTACGCTGCTGTCGCTTCAGCTGGTTCATTCCCATCCGGGACGAGCACAGGGGATTCTGAACAGGAAAATAAGTATCCAGGCAAACAACATGTCGCTGGCTGAAGTGCTGGCAAAAGTACAGGAGGAAACCGGCCTGGAATTCCTCTTTAGCTCCCGCATCAACAGCCAAGAGGAAGTCAATCTCGATATCCGCAACGCGCGGGTAAAAACTGCGCTGAACCGCCTGCTGCACCCCGCCGGATTAACTTTTGAAGTAGTAGGCGAACACATCGTGATACTCAACCGGCACGATCTGCCGGCACACGAACCGGCTTCCGCCTTGAACCAAACCCAGCAGATCATGGTAAGCGGGCTTGTTACCGACGCTGAAACAGGCCAGCCCCTTCCCGGGGTCAACATCACGGTAAAAGATACCAACCTGGGAACGGCCACCGATACCGACGGAAGATACCGCATCGAACTCCCCGGGGATACTCCCGGCAATGCGGTATTGGTCTTTACCTTTATGGGCTACCTTTCTACCGAAATTCCGCTGAATAATCAATCAACGGTCAACGCGGCCCTTCAACCCGATGTGGTGGGGCTGGAGGAAGTAGTTGTGATCGGCTACGGCACCCAGAAAAAAAGCGATCTGACCGGTTCCATCTCCCAGGTTAAAGCCGAAGAGATCAATGCCTATCCCTCGGCAAGCGTGCTGAACTCCCTGTCGGGAAGAGCGGCCGGCGTACAGGTTTTGCAAGGCAGCAGCGCTCCGGGGTCGGGACCCAGTATCCGCATCCGCGGGCAGAACTCGATCCAGGGCGGCAATGAGCCGCTTTACGTAGTCGACGGGTTTCCCATCCGGAATACCCCTACCCTGCTCAATAACAGCGATATAGAAAGCATTGAAATTCTGAAGGACGCGTCAGCGACCGCCATTTACGGCTCCCGCGGCGCCAATGGCGTGGTGCTAATCACTACCAAAAAAGGAAATGCGGGAAGAACCATTGTTGATTTTGAAACCAGCTACAGCTCGCAGAGTCTCCGGAAAAAGCTGGATCTGATGAACGCCCGCGAATATGCCCTGTTGAATAACGAGCAGGCAGCGAACGACGGCCTGGCTCCGTACTTCACCGAGGAGGAAATCAATTCCTTCGGGGAAGGCTACGACTGGCAGGACCTGGTATTCCAGAGCGCGCCCATCAAACGGGCTGCTCTGAATGTACGCGGAGGCAATCAGAAAACGCAATTTTCCTTGTCGGGAAGCATCTTCGGACAGGAAGGCATCGTAAAGGGAAGTGACTACAACCGGCATTCCCTTCGGGCGAATGTAAATCACCAGATCAGCGATAAGCTGCAGGTAGCGCTTTCCAGTACCCTGACGCAGCTCCGGACCGATCGGAAAGACAGTGGAGGCGGGTCGCGCGGACGTTCCATGATCGGCGCAGCCATTTCGGCACCGCCCATATTGGAACCCTATCAGGAAGACGGCTCTTACACCGTACTGGCCGACGAGTACCCCTTTGTAGCGGTTGATCTGACCAATCCGTTGAATTACATAAACGAACAGTTCAGTACGACCAAGGCAAATGTAGTGCTTGCCAATGCGGCGCTGATCTACAATCCCATTAAGGAGCTCACCATCAAAATCTCCGGAGGGATCGAGAACCGGGACGACCGTTCCGACAACTACACGACGCGGAATTTCATCAACTCGGAAGGAAGCGCCAGCATCAGTACCGAACAATTCAACAGCCGGCTGAGCGAAAACATCGTTAGCTATTCCAAAACCTTCAACGAAAAGCACGACCTGTCGGTTATGGCCGGTTTCACCTACCAGGACTTCATTACCACCTATGTTTCCGGAAGCGGAGTCGGTTTCCTTTCCGATGTCTTCGGCACACATGATCTGGGGGCGGCCGCCACCCCGGGTATCCCCTCTTCGGGATATTCCAAATCCGTGTTGCTGTCCTACCTGGGCCGGATCAATTATACGTTCAACAACAAATACCTATTTACCGCCAGTTTCCGTTCCGACGGTTCTTCCCGCTTTAGCGAAGGCAATAAATGGGGGTATTTCCCTTCCGGCGCATTTGCCTGGAGGGCGTCCAACGAAGATTTCCTGAAGGACAATCCGCATATTTCCGAACTGAAACTCCGAACCAGCTGGGGCTTTACCGGAAGCCAGGCGATCAATCCCTATACGACGCTCAACGTGCTGAGCCCGGGTAACACGATCTTCGGCGATGAAATGGTAACCACCTTTGCGCCAGGCACCTCGCTCCCGGGTAACCTCAAGTGGGAAACCACCGAACAGTTCGACATCGGCCTGGATCTGGGACTTTTCAAAAACCGCCTGTACCTGACGGCCGATTATTACGTGAAGAACACGCGCGACCTCCTCAATACCGTAAGGCTCCCCAGTTCACTTGGGTTTACCACCACGATCCAGAACGTGGGCAAGATGCAGAATAAAGGGATCGAATTTAGCCTGGATGCGCGCGCGCTGACCGGCGAATTCAAATGGGATCTGGTCGGAAACATCGCCTTTAACCGCAACAAGGTTGTTAAACTCCACAACGGGGAGGACATCCTGGGCAACTTCATTAACGTATTGGTTGTTGGCGACAACTTTTCCATTCTCCGCGAAGGCCGTCCGGTGGGCCAGTTCTGGGGATACCGGGAAGCGGGCTATGACGAAACCGGCCGGATCGTTTACGAGGACCGGAACGGCGATGGCACGATCAACGAAGACGATAAAACCTACATCGGTGATCCCAATCCCGATTTCTATTACGGGCTTACTTCGGACATGAGCTATAAGAATTTCCAGCTGTCCATTTTCATTCAGGGATCCCAGGGGAATGACCTATTCAACGTGAGCTCCATCCCCAGTACGATGGATTACGGCCAAGGCCTGAATATGCCGCGGGAGGTTTATCTCAACCACTGGACCCCGGAAAACCCCAATGCCAAGTATCCGGTGATCAGCCGCAACTACTCGGTGCGGGTTTCGGACCGCTGGGTGGAAGACGGTTCTTTCCTGCGGCTGAAGAATATCCAGCTTGCCTACAACGTGCCGGCCGAGCGGCTGGGAATGAAATGGCTGAACAGTGCGCAGATTTATATCAGCGGCCAGAATCTGCTGACGCTCACCAATTACTCCTGGTGGGATCCCGAAGTGAATTCACGGGGCGCGGGCACGCAGCAAGGGATTGACCATTACAGCTATCCCATGGCGAAAACATTTACAATCGGGCTGCGGGCCGGTTTTTAATCTATTCATAAAAGGATCAAATCATGAAAAAGATATTGATATATATGGTACTGGCCCTGCCCCTGGCCGGGTGCAGCGATCTCCTGGAAGAATCACCCAAGGCGGTAGCGGTCGAAAATTTCTATAATACGGCGGAAGAAGTGGAAACCGCGGTGAATGCAATCTATTCGCCGCTGCGCGATGTACGTCCCGAACAGATCTGCATCCTGGATGCCCACACCGATTGGGGATACGGCCGCGGCAGCCGCGCGCAATACAATGACTTTGCCGGTCTGAATTCCACCAACATCAATACGGCGGGCTCCCGGTGGAACAGTTTTTACCTGGCCATCCGGAATGCCAACCTGGTAATCGCCAACACCCAGCCCGGAGAAAGCATTACCGAACAGGAGGTTGCCGAAAATGTCGCGGAAGCAAAGTTTCTGCGAGCCTGGGCTTATTTTGACCTGGTCCGCAACTGGGGCGGCCTGCCGCTTCGGACAGACCAGAATTTGGGACAGGCCGACATCCCCCGAAGCAGCGAGGAGGATGTTTACGCGCTCATCCTGTCCGATCTGGCGGAAGCCGAGGCCAACCTCCCGCCCGAACCGAAGGATATCGGACGTCCCTCCAGCCTGGCAGCCAAAACATTGCTTGCCGATGTGTATCTGACCCTGGGCCGGTTTGAAGACGCCCGCGAAAAATCGGACGAGGTAATCCAGTCCGGAAGGTTCTCGCTGGTTCCGGTCAGCTCGGTCGGCGATTTCCAACAAAAGATCTTCGGGCCCGAAGTAGTGACCAATTCGGAGGAGATCTTCTACATGAAATATTCCCGCATTCCCGGACAGGGGAATTACATCCTGTGGATCTTGAATCATCCCAGCACGGGTCTGTTCAATTACGGAGGAGCCTATGCGCATTACGGCGATGCGTCGAATCCGTTTTACGTGGAATGGGACGATGCGGATATCCGGAAACACCTATGGGACCAGGTCGATTTCGGTTTGGGACCCAACACGCTGGTCAGCAGCAAATACACCGACCAGCAGGCAGTTGAACAGAACAAGGGCGCCGGAAACGACCTGCCCATTTACCGTTACGCGGAAGTTCTCCTCCAGTTTGCCGAAGCCGATTGCCGGGTAGCCGGAGGCCCCACCGCAGCCGCCATGGAAGCGCTCAATCAGGTCCGTCGCAGGGCCTACGGCTTCGATCCGAGCAGCGCCTCGGCCGTGGATCTGAACGCGGCCGATTACGACGAGGAATCGTTCATCGATCTGGTGTTGCAGGAACGGGCTTACGAGTTCCAGTTCGAAGGCAAACGCTGGCTGGACCTGAAACGGACGGGCAAGGCCGCCGAGATGGTTCTGAAAAACAAAGGTCTGACCATTGCCGAAGCCCATTACCTCTGGCCCATTCCGCTGAGCGAATTGAATTTCAACAACGCCATGGACCCGCAGGCAGACCAGAATCCAGGGTACTAAACACATTCCCGGAAGAGAAACACCGTGATCTGAAAGAGGAGAATTGAAATGAAAAGAAGAGAGATGTTAACTTCGATGGGGGCTATTTCCTTGGGAATAGCCGCCCCATCCTTATCCAAAGGCGACCGCCTGGCCGAACCGTACAGAACCCGTCGGCAAAGCCTTTCGGCAGACATCGTCGTGATCGGCGGTGGAACGGCCGGAACCATTGCCGCCATCCAGGCCGGACGTGCCGGACGGAAGACCATTCTGATTGAAGCAGGCAGCCAACTGGGAGGCACCACCACGGTAGGCGGGGTGGCCTTTCCGGGTATCTTTTTTGCCTGGGGCGAACAGATCATCGGCGGCATCGGCTGGGAACTGGTGCAGGAAGCTGTGGCGATGAACGACGATACCCTTCCGAATTTTTCCATCCCGCACGGCCGCCAGCATTGGCGCCATCAGGTGCGTTTGAATCCTCACATCTATGCCATGCTGGCTGAAGAAAAAATGCTGGAAGCCGGCGTGGATATCCGCTATTACGAAACCCCGTTCGCCCTGCGGTTCGCCAAAAACCGTTGGGAGATCGAAACGGTCGGAAAAGGCGTGCATGCGACCATTACCTGCAACCAGGTGATCGACTGCACTGGAAACGCCCTTCCGACGGCCATGGCGGGGTACGATGTCATCCGGGAAGAAGAAATACAGCCCGGCACGCTGATGTTCAAAATCGATGGCTACGAGCTGGAATCACTCGATCAGGACCTGATCAAACAGCGCTATCAGGAAGCCCTGGACAGAGGGGAATTCACCCGGGAAGAATTCCGGGGCAATATCATTGGCCTGTTGAGGAGCCAGGGGGACAATATCCAGCATATCATGGATGCCGATTCCACTACTTCCGAATCGCATACCATCGCCAATATCAACGGACGGAAATCCCTCTTGCGGCATCTGCGTTTTATCCGTACGCTTCCGGGCTGCGAAAAAACAAAGCTGGTTGATATGCAGACCGAGACCGCCACGCGGGAAACCTTCCGCATTGACGGGCATTACCGGATTACCCATGAAGATTACGTGACGGGAAAAAAATTCGACGACGCGGTGTCCTATTCCTACTATCCCATCGACCTGCACGACGCGCACGGGGTAATTCCCGACCACCTGGAAGAAGGGGTCGTACCTACCATACCCCTGCGGGCGCTGGTACCGAAAAACAGCCGTAATTTCATTGTGGCCGGACGCTGCCTCAGCAGCGATCGACTGGCCAATTCGGCGCTTCGCGTGCAGGCGTCCTGCATGGGCATGGGACAGGCCGCCGCCGCGGCGGCCGTATTGGCAAGCAGAAAGGGAATCAGCCCCTTGGAGGTACCCTACGACGAGTTGCGTGAATTGATTGAAAGTCATGGAGGGATTGTTCCGGCATAAAAAGGTTTTTCTGCAGCTGCTGGTGGCCGGCGGTATCCTGCTGCTTGCAGCTGCGGAAGATACCGGTCCTCGACGTTTTTTTCTGAAGCCCACCCTGGAGTTGCCGGTGGATACGGTGTACCGTTACCTGGTGCTGGAGGAAGATTCCATTCCCAATGACACCCTCTTCCAGTTACGGTCCGCCGAGGGCTTTCCCCTGGCGTATTACAGGAAGATCAATACCAACGTGTGTTTTGACGGGACCTGCCGCATGCTGAAGGTGCAGCTATACTGGAATATCACCGGGCGTTACCTGGGAATTGAGCTTCCCCCGGGAGAATTTCTCAGCAAAACCGATCACGAAAAATTCAACCTGAGCGAGTACGCCCGGATGAACCACCTGCTGGCCGATTCGCTTTCCCCGTTGGCCGATTTTACTTTTGAGGACCTGGTCCCGCCGGCCGGAGACCTCCTTCCCGAGGGCGCAGCGGCTCCCACGCTGGGCAATCCCGCCCTGGGGGGCCTGACGGCCGATGCTGTGACCTCGGCAACCGCTCCGGCCATGGCCGACTACGTGGTGGCGGGAGCTGCCTACACTACCTATCGGCTCTGGCATTTCGTATACGGCCCCACCCGGGATGAAATCCAGCGGCTCACCCAGCAATCGCTGTCGGACGGGCTGCTGGTACATATCCTGGCAAGCCCCGACGCAAGCGACGTGGCCTGGGGATTGCAGCGCGCCGGAGACTACCTGTCTTCCAGCGGTCCCCTGCGGGAAGCGGTCCTGAGCCGTATCGCCAATGAAGACTTTTCGCTGGCCAGCATGGCCATTGACGCCATTGGGCCGGCCAGTCTGTCGTCTTCCGCCTTCCAGCAGGCGCTGATGAGGAAACTGTCCGGTCTGAACTACAGCCTGAAGAACAAGCTCGTCGATAAACTGGGCGAAGCGCCCGCACTCGACCCGGAGGTCCGGGCGGCCTTGGTGAAGAGTCTGGAAACGGCCAGCGGCTCTTACCTAAGTCATCTTTTTGCCCTGCTGCTCAAACAGAAAGTAAATGACGCGGAGACCTGCCTTGAAATTTCCAATCTGTTGGAGCACGAAAACCATTTCGTCGCCAGCCAAACCTTTCAGTTTCTGGAAAAAGCCGCCTGTGAGGATGAAGTAGTCCAGCAACGCATGAATCGCTACCGGAACAAGCGCTGATCGCTACCATCCACCCGGCGTGGCATAGGTTTTGTCTTTTCTAAGCAGAAACAATAAAAAACGATCATGAAAGAAATTGGTAGGATATTCAGCTTGTTTATTGTGGCAAGTACGATGGTGGCCCTTTCGGCCTGCAGCAAGGACGATGATCCGGCAGACAACGATTTGTTTGTGGGTACCTATCGCGGTACCATCACCTATTCCGACGGGGAAGAGAACATCACCGATTCCGATGGACGGGTTACGGTGGTAAAAGCCGGCAATTCGTACAATTTCGATTTCGGAACCGGTATTCCCAATATCACCGGGGTACGGTTCGAGGAGAGCGGAGACGGCACCTACGTAAGTATCGGAGACGGATTAACCGGGATTACGATCACGGCCAGTTCGCTCGACATGCTGGTCACAAATGACCAGGGTACCTGGACGGCCGATTGCAGCCGGTAGGACGGTCATAAATACCGTGTTAATGTACATGCCGGCCCGTAATCGGGTCGGCTTTCTTATTTGACCCACTTTAGGCTGGCAACCAGCCGATATCCTACTGGTTGCCAGCCGGATTTCCGCTTTTCATCAGCTGGGAAGCCCGCTCCAGTTCATCGCGTGAAATCGTGTGCGGCCGGCCCGGATATACCTGAAAATCCACCTTGGCGTTCATTTCCTCCAGTACCTGGACGCTTTCCCGGACCCGTTCCAGTGGAACGTGGGAATCGGGGTCTCCGGTACCGATAAAAAACGGAGTTCCTCCAAAATCCCCCGAGTAGTTCTCCCGGTATAACCGGTCTCCGATCAATCCTCCCGTGAAACCGATAACGCCGGCCCATCTTTTTGCATTCCGTGCGGCAAATTCAAGCGCCAGGCATGCTCCCTGGGAAAATCCAAGCAGATAGACGTCGGTGGACGGGAAGCCTCCATCTTCCAGTTCATCGGTCGACTTTTTCAGAATTTGCAGAGCCGACGAAAGCCAGGGTTCATTTTCCTCCGGCTTGGCCATAAACGAGTGGGGATACCAACTTTTCCGCGTGGCTTCGGGAACCACGATCGCGAATTTATCGACCGGAAGATACTTCGTTATTTCAGTAATACCCTGGGCGGTATCTCCCCGGCCATGCAGCAATATCAACACTTTTTTTGCTTCGCTATGGGGCCATCCGGCCAAATAATATCGAGTTGCGTGCATGCTATTTAATTTATATGAAGTGTGGGCAACGCCTCTTCAATCTCGGCGCGTATCCCTTCGTATTGCGAGGGAAGTTGCAGCGTACTTCCCAGTTGATCTACCTCTTCGTCCACCATAAATCCGGGATTATCTGTGGCAATCTCGAACAAGACACCTCCCGGTTCCCGGAAGTACAGGGAATAGAAGTAGTCGCGATTGATCTTTTCGGTGATATAAAGACCGCGGGCAAGGATCTTTTCCCGGAATGCCATCAGGACTTTTTCGTCTTTCACACGGAAGGCCACATGATGATTGGTTCCGCCTGCATTCAGGCCCCGGGGAGCGCCCGGAGACTCCAGCAGATCCACAAAGGCGGCCTGTTCAACCGCGTGGGTCCGGTAACGATACATATTTTCTTCCTTTTCCAGCAACTCATACCCAAATACTTCTTCCAATATCCGGGCGGTTGCCTTGATGTTATTCAGGGTTAAGGTTACCGTATGGAACCCTTTCATGGCATGCTCCTGTTTGATTTCCGCTGTTTCCCAGGCGGTCCGGGTATCGGAATCCGCCGCTTCGATCAAACGCAGCCCGAGGCCGTCGGGATCCTGAAAAGGAAGGGACCGTTCCCCCAGATGCGTTTCGAGGCCGTCATGCCATACCTGGAGGCGCTCAAAACGATCTTTCCAGAATTCCAGACTCCCTTCCGGCACGGAGTAACCGATTTCGGTGGCCATCCCTGCGCCAGGAATTCCCTGCCTTACCCGGGGCCACGGAAAAAAGGTAATCAGGGTTCCCGGCGTTCCTATCCGATCTCCAAAATAGAAATGATAGGTTTGCGGATCGTCAAAATTGACTGTCTTCTTTACCAGACGCAAACCCAGCGTCTGTGTATAAAAGTCGTAATTACGTTGTGCATCGCCCGCGATGGCGGTAATATGATGCAGCCCGAGTACCTTATTTTCCATAACTCACCGTATCGAATTATAGGCATTAAAAAGGAAGCAGGATTAAACCTGCTTCACCAGTTGCACCTCGCCGTTCAGCCGTACTTCATCACTCACCATGACTCCGCCGGTTTCCAGGGCAGCGTTCCAGTTAAGTCCCCAATCTTTCCGATTGATTTTACCGCTGATTGAAAACCCGGCCTTTTCATTGCCATAGGGATCTTTCACAAAGCCACCGAAATCGACGTCCAATACCACTTCTTTCTTTTCACCTTTCATCCCCAACAGTCCTTTAAGCTGGTAATTCGCGTCGTCCAATTTGGTCAGTCCCGTGCTTTCAAAGGTGATTTCCGGGTGATTTTCAGCATCAAAGAAATCGGCGCTTTTGAGGTGTCCGTCGCGGTCGGCATTGTTCGTATCAATTGAACTGGCATCAATGGTGGCCGATACCGAAGCATTGCTGAAATCATCGCCGTCGCTTTCCACCACGGCATCAAACTTCCGGAATTCCCCTTTGACGTTCGTGATCATCAAATGTTTGACTTTAAAGGTCAGTTCACTGTGCGTAGGGTCCAATGTCCATTTTGTTTTCTTAGTTTCCATTTTTACTTTTTTTAAGTTCGCGATTTTTGATTAATTCAACAAATGCAAAGATCGCGCCCCTGAAAATGGATTTCATTCACCTATGTTAAGAAAGTTTCCTGGCTATTTCTTTCCGTATGCGGCTTAAGGACTGCGGCGCAATACCCAGGTAAGAGGCAATCAGGTATTGGGGTATGCGCTGAATAAAGTGAGGATACAGGGTGGAAAATTGCTGGTAACGGTGTTCCGCGTCTTCGCTGGTTGTCTGCGCGATTCGTAAATGCAGATGCGCGAGCGAATTCTGAAGTAAAATACGGAAATACCGTTCTACAAGCGGGTAATTCCGGCACAACGCTTCAAATTTGGGGCGGCTAAGTAATAAAGCCCGGGTGGATTCAAGGGTTTCGATGGTTGAAACGGCCGGCTTGTCGGTAAAATAACTTGCCGCGTCGGTGATCCAGTAATTCTCGACGGCAAATTGAATCGCGTGCTTGTCCCCTTTTTCGTTTACATAATAGGAATAACAGGCTCCCTCCAAAACAAAGTACTGGTAATTACAGGCGCGTCCAGGCTCCACGAAATATTGTTTTCTTTCAAACGACTTTTCAAAGGCCGCCTGCAGGAACCCTTCACAGATTGCATGCGGAACCGGCTCCCGAAGGGTCCGCTCCATGTTCTGCTTGAGCATTTCCAGCGCGTCATTCGTTTTTTGCATCAATCGATTTTAATATGGGCAGGTGAATATGAAATTTCACGGCGACAATCCGGACCAGGATCACGGTCAGGGCAGCGGCAAGCTCCGAAATGAATGCAGAAAGCTGTAACTGGTAACAGAGGAAATAAAGCATCCCCCCCACAATGCTTGCTACAGCGTAAATATCTCTTCTGAAGAGTAGGGGAACCTCGTTGATCAGCACATCCCGGAAAACCCCTCCTACGGTACCGGTCACCCCTCCCAGCACAATGCAGACCCAGAACGGCAAACCCGCGTCGAGGCCCTTGCTGATACCCACGATGGTGAATAGTCCCAAGCCGATCGCATCAAACAGAAACAGGGTATGCCCCCACCGGAATATCCGGTTCTTAAATAACAATGTAACCCCCAAGGCCACCGCCGTGGTAATGAAATACTTTGAATCCAGCATCCAGAAGGGCGTCACCCCCAGCAGCAGATCGCGGGTGGTTCCCCCTCCGATGGCGGTGACCAAGCCAACAATGTACGCCCCAAACCAATCGATGTCTTTTCCGGAAGCCAGACGGATACCGCTTATTGCAAAAGCAAAGGTTCCGATCAGATCCAAAATGGTGGTAATATTTCCGTCAGCGAGCATGTACCGGGTACTGAATATCGTATCAAAGGTAAAGATATTAATTATTCGTACCTTTAGCTATACGCTTATGGTAGGCTTACGTATTCGAATCGCTGCGTTGATCTGCATATCCATCGGATTTGCATGCCAGCCCCCACCCCGTCCCGCTCATCCCAACATATTGTTTATCATGGCAGATGATCTGGGGTATGGCGACGTGTACGCATTTAATCCCGGATCATCCATTCCCACGCCGCATATCGACCGGCTTGCCTCCCAGGGGCTTTCCTTTACCAACGCCCATGCCCCGGCTTCGGTCTGCACACCTACGCGTTACAGCCTGCTGACCGGCCGGTACAGTTGGCGCTCCAACCGGAAAAAGGGCGTCACCTGGGTCTGGGAGGGCCCGATGATCGACAGCGGCCGGTATACCATCGGGACCATGCTTCAAACGGCGGGTTACCATACCGCCTGCATCGGGAAATGGCATCTGGGCCTCGACTGGCCTACGCGGGATGGGCTTCCGGCTTCTCTGGAAAACCAGGGAAAGAACGCGGACTACAGTTCCCCAATAAAAAACGGGCCGACCGAACGGGGATTCGATTATTATTTCGGACAGGAAGTACCCAGTTTCCCGCCCCATGCATTTATTGAGAACGAGCGGGTAACCGTGGAGCCTTCCGAGTGGCTGCAGGCCGGCGAAGGTGGGATT
>JAJUHF010000075.1 GCA_029268045.1 Anseongella ginsenosidimutans | reverse complement strand
TTGAGCTTCAGGACCATCTCCTCCGTAATCTCCAGCACTTCCACGTCCCCTCCATCGGCGTGCAGATAGGGCCTGATCTGACCGAGGGCCGCTTCGACTTTTTCCTTTATCACCAGGTTCTCCTCCATATATTTATTTCCGAACGAAACTTTCTACAAAAATAACAATATTTACGTTAATACCGAATTGAGCGAATTGGCGATGGCAACCTGCTGGGCCACCTTTTCCGCCAGATCAAGGAAAGCCTGGCTTACGGGATTCGTATCGTCCAGGGCCAGCGGCGAACCGGTGTCTCCGGCCTCGCTTACCGCCTGGACCAAGGGGATCTCTCCAAGAAGAGGTACATCAAACTGTTCGGCAAGCACCTTCCCTCCGCCTTTTCCAAAGAGGTAATATTTGTTATCGGGAAGCTCGGCCGGCGTAAAATAGGACATGTTTTCCACCACGCCCAGGATAGGGATATTGATCGCATCCATCCGGAACATGCCGGCCCCTTTGGCGGCATCGGCCAGCGCGACATTCTGCGGGGTGGTCACCAGCACGGCGCCTGCCACGGGGAAACCCTGCGCTACGGTAATGTGAATGTCACCCGTACCCGGCGGGAAATCCACCACCAGGTAATCCAGTTCACCCCAGTCGGCGTCGTTGAACAATTGCTTTACCGCCGATGAAACCATGGGGCCGCGCCAGGGAATGGCCTGCCCCGGAGTTGCAAAGAAGCCGATGGAAAGCAATTTGATCCCGTATTTTTCAATGGGAAGCATCCGGTGCTTACCGTTTTCGGTCTTCACATTGGGACGTGCGCCCATAACCCCGAACATCATCGGAACCGATGGGCCGTAAATATCGGCGTCCAGCAGACCCACTTTGGCTCCTTTTTTATGCAGCGACAGCGCCAGGTTGCTGGCTACCGTTGATTTTCCCACGCCTCCCTTTCCGGAAGAAACGATGACGATGTTCTTGATATTGGGGAACATATTCGAATTCCGGGTAGTAACCCGGGCGGTCATCTTGATTTCCACCTCCGCTTCCGGGCTCAGGTGTTCCCGGATCGCGTTCCGGCAGTCCTGTTCGATCATTTTCTGCAGCGGACAGGCCGGTGTGGTAAGCACAATGGTGAACCGGATGGTATTTCCGTCAATTTCTATATCTTCGATCATGTTCAGGGTAACCATGTCCTGCTTCAGATCCGGTTCCTGCACATGCCGTAATGCGTCAAGTACTTGTTCTTTCGTATAAGTCATTCGATTGCTGCCTTTTAGCGCCGTCAATATTTTCACGGCAAAACTACACAGTTTTTTGCGTGGTTTATCACACAACAACCTAGTTATAATATTGTTCGTATTTTAGTATCTGTTAAACGAACAGGAATAAAAAGCGGGATCCGGGAATGCTTAAAAAAGCAACATCCACCATGGCAAAAATAAGAACCGCGGCCGGGCGAATCAGGTTCCCCGGGGCCAGCACAGGGGCTTTGCTGAAACGCTTTTGGTGGATCCCCGCTGCTTTGATCGTGCTATTGGGGGCAGGGCTGGCGTACGCACTCTCCATCCGGGAAGACTTGTTCCGCCAACGGCTGGCTGCCCTGCTTGCCTCCCAACAAGAAAAAGGGCTGAACATCCACATTGAAAAATCCGGTTTCGCTGGACTCCGCACCGTATTTTTCGAGGGAATTTCGGTGGTTCCGGAAAACCGCGATACCCTGTTAAAGCTGGATGAATGCTTCGTCCAGGTCAAAATACTCCCGCTGCTGTTTGGAAACGTGGAACTTCACGAACTTTCCCTGCGCGATGGCCTGCTTCACCTGGTGCGTCGTGACAGCCTGACCAATCTGGATTTTTTCCTTCACCGGAGTCCGGAAACCGAACCGCCGCCCGGGGCAGATACCTCCGCCACGGAAACCGACCCAGCCACCGCGGAAACAGATCTGGGCGCCTTGGTACACCGGCTGGCAAGGGGAAGCCTCCGGCGGATTCCACGCAACCTGGAGGTCCGCAATTTTCTCTTCCGGATCGATGACGATTCACTGAAGGCGGAAGTGCTGGCCGAGCACGTGCACATGGTGCGCGGGAAGCTTGAATCGACCTTTGTCCTGAACCGTGGCGTGGCCACCTGGCATCTGAGCGGCCGCGTGGCGCCCTCGGCCGAGCGACTGGAACTGCGTGTCTCCGCGGAGGACGGCCAATTCGAATTGCCCTATCTATACGATAAATATCAGTTGAAACTCAGTTTCACGGACATTACCACCAGCATGGAATCGCTCCGTTATGAGGATGGGGTGTTGGAAATACACGGGACCTGGGGAATCAACGACCTGCTTCTGAATCACCCGAAAATCGCGGCGAACGATATTTTCCTTGAATCGGCCTCCCTCGATGCCACCATGCGTTTCGGAAAAAACTGGATAAGTCTGGACAGTTCCTCCACCGCCTCCATGAAGGACATCCGCTTCCACCCCTACCTGAAGTACACGCTTCGCCCCCAGAAAATCTACGAACTGGGCGTGCATAGCGAGGAGATGGACGCCCAGGCATTTTTTAATTCTTTCCCCGAGGGTCTGTTTGAGACCCTTCAGGGGATGAAAGTAAGCGGCCGGTTAAGTTATCACCTGGATTTCAGACTGAACGACAGCATACCCGATTCGCTCACGTTTCACTCCTCGCTGGAGCAACACGATTTCGAGATCCTGGAATTCGGCGCGGTGGATTTCCGGAAGATCAACGGCCCCTTCGTGCATACACCCTTTAACGACGGGGAAGCGCTTACCTCGTTCCGGGTGGGCCCCTCCAACCCGGACTTTGTTCCGCTCAATGAGATTTCCGATTACCTGAAACATGCGATCAATACGGCCGAGGATGGAAATTTTTACCAGCACCGCGGGTTCAATGAGGAAGCCTTCCGCAAGTCCATTGCGCTGAATTACAAAACCCGGGATTTTGAGCGGGGGGGAAGCACCATTTCGATGCAGCTGGTTAAGAATGTATTCCTGGACCGGCAGAAAACCGTGGCCCGGAAACTGGAAGAGCTGCTGATCGTCTGGCTGATCGAGCACGAACGCCTCGTAAGCAAGGAACGCATGTACGAGGTGTACCTGAATGTGATCGAATGGGGTCCGGATATCTACGGGGTGGGGCCGGCGTCCCGCTTTTACTTTTCGAAACACCCCTCTCAGCTATCGCTTGCCGAAAGTATTTACCTGGCCAGCATTGTCCCCAGTCCGGCCCGCTTTTCCTGGCATTGGAACGGGGACGGAACCATCCGCTCCTCGCGGCATTGGTATTACGAACTAATCCGGGACATCATGCTGCGAAGGGGTTGGATCAACCAAGATGAGGCGCGGAATTATTTTTACGGATTGCGCCTGAATGGTCCGGCCCGGTCCTGGGTGGTGAACAATTCCATCGAGGGAGCCGGCCAGACCGATTCCCTGGACCGGCTGCTGCAGGACATGGATTGGCTGCTGGAGGGGGTTCCGGGCATATTCGGCAACCCTGCCAAACAGGCGGCGCCGGGCGACACCCTTTCAACGGGCGAGGGGCCCGATGCACAGCTGGAAGGCGGAGAGGATACCCTGAGCCGCCGGGAGCAACGCCGTCTGGAAAGACAACGTCGCCGCGAAGTCCGCAAAAACGACTGAACCCCGCTACCCCATTATCCCACTATTCAGCTATCTCGCTATCCTGCTGTCCCCCGGGCCATCCGCGCTGCTGCTGGTCCGCTGCGGCGTGCAAACGAAAGGTTATGATTTAATTACATAAAATTAAAACCATATTGAATAAAGCAATCCAGTAAAATTTATATTTGTCCCTGAACCATGAAATCTCAAAAAAGGACAACGAATGAAAAGACTTTCCCTTCTGATCCCCGGCCTTCTATCCCTATTGTTTCTTTGTCAGGCTGTTACCGCGCAGGTCGCGACCGGAATTGTGTATGAAGACCGCAACGGCAACGGTAAAAAGGAAAGACGCGAGCCCGGTATTCCCGGCGTTTCGGTAAGCAATGGAAGGGAAGTGGTCCAAACCGATGCGGACGGACGGTATACCCTACCCGCCCGGGATGACATGATCCTTTCGGTGATCAAGCCCACAGGCTACCAGGTCCCGGTCAATGAACTGAACCAACCCCAATTTTTTTATATCCACAAGCCCTCGGGCTCTCCGGAGTTGAAATATGCAGGCACTCCGCCCACGGGAGAACTTCCCGGATCGGTGGATTTTGGACTCATCCGTTCGGAGGAACCGGAACGTTTCCGGGCCTTTATATTTGGGGACCCTCAACCCTACAACCTAAAGGAGATCGATTACTTCGCAAAAGCGATCGTATCGGAAGTCGAAAAAGCCGAGGATCGCGTTTTCGGGCTCAGTCTGGGTGATATCGCAGGTGACAACCTCGATTTACACGAACCCTACAGCCGCGTCATCGCCCGCGCCGGCATTCCCTGGTACAATGTCATGGGCAACCACGATATGAATTACGATGCGACCGAAGACAAATACGCCGACGAAGCGTTTGAGGCCCATTTCGGTCCGGCCAATTATGCCTTCAATTACGGGAAAGTGCATTTTATTGTCCTGGACAACATCCTTTACCCCGATCCCCGGGATGGGAAAGGCTACTGGGGCGGCTTCCGCGAAGATCAGTTGGAATTCGTGGAGAACGACTTGAAATTTGTACCAAAAGATTACCTGGTGGTCGTCAGCTTCCATATACCCCTGCTTGGAAACGGAAACGCGTTCCGGAGCGAGGACCGCGAGCGCATGCTCGAATTGCTTGCGCAATTCCCGCACACGCTGAGTCTGTCGGCCCATACCCATTATCAGAAGCAGCATTTCCACAAGGGACATCATCACTACAATGTAGGCACCACCTCGGGCGACTGGTATTCGGGAAGTTTCGGACCAGACGGTACGCCTTCCTCCATGATGCGCGACGGCACGCCTAAAGGGTATGCTACCCTCACATTCGATGGGAACCAATACGTGATCGACTACAAGGTAGCGGGCCAGCCTGAAGACTACCGCATGGAAATTCACACGCCCAAAGTAGTTCCCCACAACGCGCGCTACAACGGGGAAATCACGGTTAACTTTTTTGCCGGGGGAGAAAAGGACACGGTCGAATACCGGATAGACAACGGCCCCTGGAAGACCATGCAGCGTGTCGAGGCATTCGACCCCACCCTCGAATACATTCATCATGAATGGGATTACTCCACAACGCTTCCCTCGGGACGACGTCCATCCCATCCCATTCTTTCCTCCCATATCTGGAAGGCGCGCATTCCTTCGGATCTTCCTGTAGGTGAGCACCGGGTGGAAGTCCGGGTGAAGGATATGTTCGGCCGGACGCATACCGACACCAGAACATACCGCATCCAATAGCAACAAGTAAACAGAAACAGATAACAGGAGTGTATCAGGGTCCGGGCAGAGAACCCTGCCCTGATACCCGCTCCATTTTCGTTATACCTTCGCTTTCCGGATCACTTCAAGCGTTTTCCGCAGACCCGTTTCGGCCACTTGCTGAAGATCCTGTTTCCAGTATTCGGGATTGTACAGTTCCAATGAAACGCATCCCTCGAAACCGGTCACTTTCAGATCTTTCAGGATGTCGGTCAGGGGGAGAATGCCGTCGCCGGGGAATACCCGGTGCTCGTCTCCCAGCTTGGCCAGGGACGGACTGGCGGGCGCGTCATTGAATTGGAAAATGGCAATGGCATTGCCTTTCAGCAGCTTCAGGCCTTCGAACCCGCCCTCGCTGATATACATGTGAAACACATCCGGGATAACCATGGCCTCGGGGTGGTTGGCGTCCAGGGCAACCGCCATGGCCTGACCCAGGGTTTTCAAGGGGAAGTATTTAACGAACACCAGCGCGGGATTGAGGTTGTACTCGCTTTTGCCTATTTCGATGATATCGCGGTAGCGCGCGGCCACCCATCTGATGTCGTAATTGTCACCCACCGTATTGGGAATGGTTTGCACGTGCTGGGCTCCGATCGCCGCGGCCATCCGCATCCGCCGGCGGGTGTCCTTCAGGGATTCCTCCCATTGCTCCCGGGTGGGCGGAAGCGCGTTCCACAGGCCAATGACGCTGGGAACGAATAGTCCGAGATCGCGGATTTCCTTTCCCAGATCTTCCAGGTTTCCTCCTTCGGCTTCGAACTTTTCCAGTTCACCGTCCCAGGGTTCGATGGCGTCGTAACCCGCTTTGGCGGCGATCTTCACCTTATCCCTGAGCGATGCCGGACGGATCGTTGCCGTGTCCAGGCAAATGGGCCAGGGGCTTACCCCTTTTTGAAATCTCTTCTTTTTCTTAGCGATCGCTTCTGCGGAGTCACCGGCTGCAACCGATCCGAAAGCGGGGCTCCCGATCGTTCCGGCCGCCAGGCCTGCCAGCGCCCCAAGGGAAATAAATTTTCTGCGTTCCATGATTTTAACTTTTCCGGCACGGCAATTCCAGTCTGCCAGCCGGCACATACGGCGCGCAAACTACGAATTTGCTTCAATATTTCTAGGAACCGGAAGTCCTTTCGGGGGGAATCGCATCTAATACCGAAGGTTTCCATAAGCCGGCGCCGCGTAGGTTTATCTGTGAACATAAACCGTTAGAACCGAATACTGTGTGGGACAATAATCAGTGGGGACAGCGCCGGCTGTTGGACATAGGTAAACATGAGGCCTGAGCCTGGTTATTACAACGTAAAGATACACCCTTTGACAAGGGAGTCCAAGGAATTTCTCACACCCTTAGGTTTTAAATTATAGCTATAGGTTTTAATTCCCCAAATGATTAGCAGAATACTGAGAAATTATGTACCTTGCCTGAACATTGAGTTATATCTACTAACCTATACCGAGAGTTCTTATGAAAGACAAATCGAACTCGGAAATCCTGAAAAGGATTTTGAATCTGCGCTTACAGCACAGGTACTCTCAGGAGTACATGGCGCACCAACTTTCCATTTCACAAAACGCCTACAGCAAATTGGAGCGGGGACTTACGAACCTGAACCTGGAACGTCTCCGTGAAATCGCAGACATCTTTGGCGTCTCCATGCGTGACCTCATGGGCGACCTGTCCGAACTTCCCCGCATAGGACAGCGTAAGCCGAAATAACCAGCTTGCTCTCCTTAATTCACATCCCAGAATAATTTCGTCGTTGCCTCATCCCCGCCAATAGCCGATGCAGCCGCTTCCCGTTGTGCAGGATTCAGGGTCTGTTCGTTAATCGGATAGATATATCGGACCGGAATGGCCAGACCGGCCGGAGCGCCATCCCCCATCGGAGGTAACAGCGCGGGATAATCCAGCCTTCTCCAGGCGGTCCATGCCGACCATCCGCGGTTATACAAGGCAAGCCAGGTCTGCACACCGATTTTCTCCTTGTAGGCGCCCGGAGCCGTATTGTAGGCAACCGAAGGTTGGGCCAGGTACGCGTTGACATCCGCCTGGCTTCCACCCCAATACAGGATGGACGCTTCAATCCCGTTTTCGTAATGCGTGGCGGCGGAGCCGGAAATAAATCCTCTTTCCACCGCTTCGGCAAGCAGAAATTCAATTTCGGAATAATCCAGAAACACACCCGGGAAGGTAGGATCAATCTGCCGCTCGGTGACATGGGAGAACGCATCGTATTCATTCAGGTATCCGTAGCGTCCGCCCTTGTACTCCCCGTTGACCGGTGTGGCATAAAAAGGCCGCCGGGGATCGTTCAATTCATTCAGTTTATCGGTAAAGGTGCCGGCAATAATAAAGTCCTGCCGGGATGAATACAGCGGGTTCATGTTGGCCGATACCGGGTTGTTATTGGGCGGTGCGCTGATGTAGGGGAACAGCGCATTGTCCGCATTACTGGTAAACACATTCGGCGCCGCCTCGCTAACCACGGTGCTTGCCCGGTCGTTATCCACATCGGCCAGGAGCATCCCCATTTTTAGTTTCAGGGAATTGCCGAATTTGGCCCAGGACTCCATATCGCCTTCGTACAACAAGTCACCCTCTTCAAACCCCTCCACCTCCGGAGTGATCAGGCTCAGCGCGGTATCCAGGCGCTTAAACAGATCGTCGTGAACGGTAGCCGCGTCGTCGTAAACCGGAAGCGGCGTTTCAATGTCCAGAGCCTGGCTGTAGGGAATATTTCCGAACGTACTTACTAGAATAAACCAGGAATAGACTTCCATCAATTTGATCTGGGCCAGTTGATTGTTTTTCACGTCCGGATCCAGGAATTCATCTTCCAGGGTGAGCCGCCGGGCTTCTTTCAGGTCGGCCAGCACATCCCGGTAAAGGGTTTCCCACAGCGCCTCGGGGATGGTCCGGGAGGTCAGATCATACCGCGGCTCCTGCAGATAGGTGGTGGTTGACCAATACTGGACATACAATCTGAAATTATTCAGATTCACATTGGGTGTGGTCAGAATATCCGCCAGCTCCTTGGTCGCGTTCGTAAAGAGGGTAGCCGGGGGAGCTTCCGCCGCATTCTTCTGATCGATATTGTAATCATCCAGACTCTCCACGCAGGAGGTGAAGTAGCAGGCAACGGCCAGTAGTATGATTAGTTTTTTCATCTTGGTTTCGTTTTATGTTGGCGATGCATTTTCAGAAATTGAATCGTACGTTAAACCCGAGGGTCCTTACGGCCGGATACGCGCCACTCTGATATCCGTTGATATTTCCGGAGCTGAGGCCTTCTTCGGGGTCGGAGTATTTCATGTTCTTACTGATGATCCAAAGATTCCTGCCGATCAGCGAAACATCGATTCCCTTGATAAAGCCCAGGTTTTCCATCAGACTGGCGGGCAGCGAATAACTGAGCGCTACTTCACGGAGTTTTACGTAACTGCCATCGTACACGTAGCGCGCCCGCGGGCCGTTCACATACCCGAAGGGATTTTGGGAGCTTCCGTCTACGTTGGCCGCGCGGATATCATTGGGGCTTCCGTCTTCCTTCACTCCGGGAAGCACAATTCCGCCCCCTTCCGACACCGGCAGGCGCACATCGAAACCGTCGGCGTTCACCCCGACCGATTCCTCATACAAGCCGGTTGCCTGTCCATACCATTGGTCAAGGGAGAACACATCGCCTCCGTGGCGGATGTCAATCATAAAATCCAGTGAAACGTCCTTGTATCGAAACGAATTGCCGATCCCTCCAAGCCAGTCGGGATTTGGATCTCCGATGATGTGGTCGGACCGGTCGGTGGCCATGTAATACCCGTCCTCGTTCACAGTCGGCTGGCCGTTGGTATATACGAAATCGGTTCCCCGGAGAATCCCAAACGGCTCGCCGATGGCCGCGTTGGCGGTAATTGCCCCCTGGAAGTTCCCCAGTTCGATATTTTTTACTTCATTGTCCCCTTCGCCGTACAGGCTCAGGACTTCGCTTCGGTTCAGGGAAAAGTTCAGATTCATTGTCCAGGAAAAATCGTTGGACCGCACCGGCGTGAAGAAACCGTTCAATTCAATCCCTTTGTTTTCCACCTCCCCTGAATTCAGCCAAACACTGGAATACCCGGTAGCGCCGGTGACATTGACGGGAATGAGCTGGTCCAACGTATTGGTCTTATAGAACGAAGCGCTCAAACCGATCCGGCTATCGACAAACTCCAGTTCCACCCCGGCCTCCACCGATTTGGTCCGTTCTGGTTTCAGGTTGATATTGTTTTTGGTATCCGGTAAGGAAAATACCGGAACCGAACCAAAAGAGGTGGGCTTATCGTACACATCGAATATGCTGAGCGCGGGCGCGTCGTTGCCTGCTTCGGCATAATTCAGGCGAAGTTTTCCGTGGGTCAGCCAGGGAGCGTCAATTACATTGGAAAAAAGGAAGTTGGCGCCGACGGATGGATAGTAATAGACATTGTTCCCGCTGGGAAGGGTGGTCGCCTGATCGCGGCGTCCGGCAAGTTCCAGAAAGACGGTTTCCTTGTAGCCGAAGGTCGCATTGGCGAAAACCCCGTCCACGCCTACGCGCGCCAAGTGCTCATCGGGAGGTTCAATCGGGCTTCTGGAATTGGAAAGGGCATATAATTTGGGTACCACCAGCCCTCCGTTGGTGCTGGCCCGCACTTCCTCGATGCGGTTCCGTCTCAGATTCCCTCCGATCAGACCGCTGAAACTGATGTCGGCCGAAATATCCCGGTTGAAATTCAACAGCAGATCGAAGTTGGTTTCGCGATAGCCTCTGTTGAAACGGCTGTATTGGCTTGTCTCCGCGCTTCCCACGGCGATTCGTTCTTCCTGGATCTCTTCCGACCCGTCGATGGAAACCCGTCCCATGATATCCAGCCAATCGGTTAAGCGGTAATTGAGCATGACAAATCCGTAGTAATGATCGCGGGAATCGTCTGCGTAGTTCTCGTACCGGGTCCAGTAGGGGTTATCCGAATAAATGGGTCCGGTACCTTCCAGGTCGGCCCAGTTCCAGGTAACGTTCTGACGGTTCCGGAAATAAGCTTCTTTCTGATCGCGGATATCGACATTGGTCTGCCACCACTGCCGGAATTGCTGATTGGGGTTATTCCCGTTGTACCCCGTGCCGTAGCGCCCCAGGCCGGCAATGTGGGAGTAATTAGCAGTGGCCGTTACGGTTAACTTATCGGTAAGGTCGGACGAACCCGAGAACACAAAATAGTCTTTATCCAGTCTGCTGTTGGGAAGGATGCCTTTTTCATCACTCCGGGTGTAGCCGAATTTATAGGTGGTGTTGTCGCCTCCCCCCCGGATCATAATGCTTTGATTGGAATTCACGGAACGTTCAAAGAAATCCGTAGGATCGTGCCGGGCTCCTACCCAGGGCGTGGCCTTGCCGTAGTTGGGCGAGTAAGGATCCAGCGCATCCCATTGATATACGAGCAGATCCGGATTGAATTTGGGACCGTACGATGCGTCGTGGTCGAAATAAACCACGGGTCTCACTCCATCGCCCAGGTCGGCTTCCGTTTTAAAACTCTGCGCGTAGCCGGCCCCGTACTCTTTCTGATACCGCGCATAGGTGGATTTATCAATGCTGCCAAAAGTGACTCCGCTGTTCACCACAATGTCCATGCTGTTCTTGCGGCCTTTTTTGGTCGTGATCATGATCACCCCGTTGGCGGCCCGCGCGCCGTACAGCGCCGTGGCGGCTGCCCCCTTGAGCACGTTGACCGAGGCGATGTTGTCCGGGTTGATATCCGAGGCCGCATTCCCAAAATCAGTTCCTACCCGGCCGGTCATCTGATTGCGGGTGTTCGTATTGGCGTTGCTCACAGGAACGCCGTCCACCACAAATAGAGCCTGGTTATTGCCGGTAATGGATTTGTATCCGCGGATGATCACGTTCGTAGAACCACCCATGGTGTTGTTGGTCTTGATGTCCAGACCGGCCACCTTGCCCGAAAGGGCAGTGACAAAGTTGGAACCCCGCGTTCGCGTGAGGGACTCGCCTTGAACTTCCTGCGCCGCGTAAACCAGTTCATTCCGGTTCCGTTCAATACCCAGGGCGGTAACGACGACTTCGCTGAGCGCCTGCGCATCGGTCTGCAACGCAATATTGATGACGTTGCGGTTGGCCGTTGCGGTTTGGTTTGCGTATCCTAAAAATCGAAATACCAGGACAGCCTGGGAGTTGGGTACACTGAGCTCGTAATTCCCTTCGAGGTCAGTTTGCGTACCCAGGGTGGTACCTTCTACCGTAATGGCTACGCCCGGCAGCGGTTCCCCCGTGTCTGCATCGGTCACCTTTCCTGAAACCTGTACCTGCGCCCACCCCAAAAGAGGAAATAGCATCAGATACAATAGGGCCAGTGGCATGGTGGAATGCTGTTTCTTCATAACGGTTGATTTAGTGTGTATCGGAAATATTACACCAATATAGAAAAAGGGACCTATTTATCACAGAAAAGTTACAATTTTTGTCAAATCTGTGAAAACATTGCCAATTTATTGTCAGATCGGAAGTGATCAAGGCCGTATAATGCGATTCTTGAAACAAACTGGTTACAAAGTGCTGGGATTTTTCGAGATGAGCTGGGCTTGCGCACTTATGTCAGAATGTTCATACAAATGTTGACGTCTCCGTTTGTTTTACGTAACTTTAACAAGGTGTAAGTTTTATTTAGTGTAGCTGTGAAATCTAAACCAATATATTATATTCTGGGGGCCGCTGCCGGCGTTTTACTATTCCTTCATTGTAAAGGTCCGGACACATCAGGAGACACCAACACGTCGGGGAAACTTCCCGACCGGATCGATTTCAACTTCCATGTGAAGCCCATTCTGTCGGACCGCTGTTTTGCCTGCCACGGGCCCGATGCCAATACGCGCGAGGCCGATCTGCGGCTGGATCTGGAGGAAACCGCCTATGCCGCCCTGAAGGAAACCCCCGATGCCCATGCCATCGTCCCCGGAAAACCCGGGGAAAGCATGGTGTACCTGCGCATCACCACCGACGATCCCGACCTGGTCATGCCGCCGCCCTCGTCCAACCTCAAACTCACCCCGTACGAGATCCGCCTGATCGAGAAATGGATCCGACAGGGGGCCGAATACGAAGACCACTGGGCCTTCCTGCCGCCGGAAAAAACCGAGCTGCCCGAGGTGAAAAACAAGGACTGGCCTCAAAATGAGATCGACTACTTTGTCCTGGAGCGGATGG